>NZ_VYJH01000004.1:0-244694 GCF_008709855.1 Halospina sp. K52047b
ACTCGAGGCTGCGGTAATGGGCCGCCAGCCACCAGGCGATGTCTCCATGGTTGTGTTCATAAACCAGACTGAACTGCACGCTCTCCAATTCGCCTGGCCATACCCGGTTGCGCGCTTCCACCACGCAGAGCTGCCGTTCCGGTTCCTCAGCTAGAAGACCAGCCAGTTCGTAAGCGGGGGTTTCAGGGGAGAGCAGCGCGGGCGAGTTGGGGTCCTCCTTCAGGAGGTGCCCGAGAAGCTGGCGATCATGCGCCTTCAGCTGATCAGGGCTGGCGCTGTCACTGGCAAGCAGTGTGTCGCGGACATCCAGGAAATGTTCGAGTTCGTCTTCCATAACGATTCGTAGTCCAGATTACTCGAGAGTCCACATCTCAATGAATTCCTGATCGTTCTGCTTCGCGGCAATCGATTTAAAGAAGTCTTCGGTTTCCTCGTCCGACCACGGATCCAGCTCGTCAACTGCCGTTGGCGGATACGCGATTCTAAGCACCTCTCGGCCGTGCTCTCGAATGATGAACTGGTTCTCCGAATCGCCTTCCTGAACTTCAGCGGACCACCGGGAATCACGGAATGGATACTGGTGGTCATTAATAAATAGCATCGGACCATGCTTACTACCGATAACCCCCATAAAGTCATTGCCATGCCGTATATAGTTGGCCTTCTTTCGGGGAGGACCGGGCAACGTCTCAGGCCCGACTTCCCTGAGCGGCTTTCCCAGAACAGAATCATATTCCAGATATCTATTCGAACCTCCTCTGTTACGAATGTATCTCAAGGGCATACTCAACTTTCAAGAACTCATTTCATCTGTTTATTCAGGTCGGCCCTGCCCTACGCCCCTGTCAGGCAACAGCATTCCTGGACCAGAGAGCGTACAGATTATCAGCCAACTTTTGGTTTTCCTTCAGCATACAGACAAAAGGTCCCATTTATTTGAATCAACGACCAGCTTCAAAGTGCCGTCTTCGAGAAAGATGACAACGAAGTGGTCATCGCCTTTCCAGAAGAATCCCGACGTTTTCTTATCTCCAACAAACTCAGAGTCTCCCAGAGAACAATGGGTGCCATCATAGAAACGACAAAAAGCCATCTCATTGAAGCATCTGAGACGTAAGGCCCTTTCCAATCGCATCAGAAATTTGTTTCTTGATCAGCTGCTTCCGTGGTTACCCAGCTTTGGGGCCGCCTGCCGTTGAATACGAAATTAGATACCACCCGACTCACCGCTTTCCCTTCCGGTAGATCTTCGATGGTACATTCCCACGGTGCGTAAACTTCCCGAAAATTTGGGTAGTCGTTGCCAATCATGAGTGGAGGTTCGATTTCCTCCCTGGTCAACTTGTCACCAAGTACGTTGAGTTCTCGAATACACCCCTTTTCCTCAGCCGACAATGGACGTGACGCGTTTCTAAGGATACCAATCAATTTGTTAATACAACGTACGACATAGGGATAATATTCACACTTTGCCAGGAAAGAACCGTGTTTCGTGAGACTGAGCAGCCGTTTTTCATAAACCTCCACAGTCCAAACGTATTCCTCTCTGGATGTGGCGAGCCAGCGTAATGAGCCCTCCGTAAAGACGTAGGCCAAGGTAGCGATGTAACGCCGATCCACTGGAAAGTCCAGACTCCCAGCCTCAGCTCGTTCTTTGAGCCACTTCAACTGGGAAATCATCCGCCCCTCGGGCGTTGAGTCGGTCTGAGAATAGTGACTCAGCTTATCCAGAAGAATGTTGCAATTCTCAATAACATCCTCACTACGCTCATCATGAATATTCATGTCTGACTCACTACGCTTTTCAACTTGCTGGGATTCGGAGCGATTTGTTTGCCACCACCGCTCATCATTTTCGGTATCAATCCTGTACTCCCAGACGCGTCGGTGTAACTGATCAACTCAGTCGCTTTCCCGATCTCGGACTCAACCGCAGTCATTGGTTCCGTGACTTCGGCGATATCGATCGCATCAGCCCGGTTAAAACACGGCAGAGCCAACTCATTCTTGACCGCTTCCCGATCCCAGGCCCCCTCGCGATAATGTTTCTGTTTCATTTCTTCAAACCCTGCCTCGTCAAGCCAGTGCGGAGAGCTTTCCAGATCTTTGGCAAATCCTTGCGAGGTTACTCCATAAAGCTTATCACCGGGCTGCAATTCCTTGAGTTCGGGATTAGTCCCGGACTCCAACACCTGCTGGACCTTATCATCGTCCCAGCCTTGTTTTTTTAGCTGAGCGGCCGCTTTCTTATCCGAAGCTGGCAGATCCTCCAAGTCGACTTCGCGGCGAGTCTCAAAACCTTTTGCCTCAATTCCCCCGTCTTTTGGCCATTCCTTATTATGCAATCCTGGGTGTGGTGAATCACCGCTAGAAGGGGCTAATGGTCCGTCCTGGTTTTTATCCCCACCTGTTTTTTGAGTGCGTACCTCATCCGAGTCTTTGGAGACACTTTCTGCAGCGGAACCTATCTTCTGACCACCAGCACTCGATACGTCGAACACACCATCGTTGGGATCATATTCCAGATACACCTTCAGATCCCCACTACCAACCTGGCGCGCAAGGTCGTCCAGCAGTTGGTGAAGGTTCGTCGGTTGATCCCATGGCCGCTGGAAGACATCCAGCCACAGGTCGAGCAACCGGTAGTTGAAGGGGTCGTCCTGGCTCCGGGCGATGTCCTCGAGGGTCTGGCGCGCGTAGATCCGGCAGGCCATGACATCCGGGCGGCGGTAATAGCCATCCTCGTCCATGCGCAGCCCCAGGCTGAACGAGTAGATGCGCCCGAGGTCGGCCTTAAGCTGGTGGTCGCGTCTCAGCATCCCTGAAATCCTGTCCTCGTCCGTCCCTGGTCTCAGTTGAGACTGATGTTGGCGCCCTTGAGGCTGATCGTCGCCCCGTCGAGACTGATCTGCGTGCCCTCGATGGCGATATTGCCGGAACTCTCGAGCGTAATGCTGGCGGCACCGGTCTGCAGCGTGATGCTGGTACCAGCGTCGACGGTGATGGTCTTGCCGGCCTTGATGGTGTCACTGCCGCTGGCCTCGCTGGTTCGGTCCCCGCCGATGGTGGCGCTCTGGTTATTCCCCACCTTGAGATTGTCGTCGTTCCCGACCCTGGCCTGGCGGTTGTTGCCGATATCGTCGGCTTCGTCGTTCTCGACGGTCAGCTCATGGTCCTTCTCCGCGTGAAGGACCAGCAGTTCCTTGCCCTTGTCATCGTCGAAGCGGATCTCGCTATAGTTTTCCTCGCCGCCTTCAAGTGTGGACCGTGAGCGGATGCCCGAGGAGTTCAGCTGCTTGTCGGTCGAGTACGGCAGGGGATTGTCGTCGTTGTAGACGGAGCCGGTAACCAGGGGCTGGTCCGGGTCGCCGTTGATGAACTCGACCACCACCTCCTGACCCTGGCGCGGCAGGAACTGCGCCCCGAAACCAGCGCCGGCCCAGCCCTGGGCCACACGGATCCAGCAGGAGCTGTCCGGGTTGTTCTTTCCTTCCCGGTCCCAGTGGAACTGGACCCGGACGCGACCGTATTCGTCCACGTGCAGTTCCTCGCCGGGCCCGGTAGTCACCGTGGCGGTCTGGACGCCGGGGATGACGGGCTTCGGTTGACGCGCCGGAACGAACGGCTGGTCGGTCGTAATGCACTCAAAGGTGTTGGTGTAATGGGAGGATTCTTCTGAATCCCCATCCTCGCTGTTGAGTGGAACACTGGCGGCGCATTCGAATCGGGTGATGACAAAACCGGTATCCGAGCTGAGCCCGTCCTCATGCTCGCGGAAGCTGAAGGTCAGGCCAGCCCCGAAGGAGAGGTAATCCGAGGCCCCATGGTAGACCTGAGCCTCCCGGTTCAGACCCTTGAGGTGGGTCGCCGCCAGGGGCTCACTGTCGTTGATGAGCAGACGATCCTCGCCGATGTAATGGAAGATCTCCTGCTCCCCGAACGCCTCGCCGGGAACGCTGGCCTTGCCGTTGTCGGCAATGGTCTCGCTTGGCCGCGTGAAATCAAAGCCCTGTTCCACCAGGGCATCCGGCCCGGCTCTGTGGTCCTGGCGCCATTGGTAGACGCGGCTGTCACCGGTGTTCCCCGAACGGTAGACCACACTGTCTTCAAGCGCCGATTGATAGGCGTTCACGTTATCGCCGACCACCATCCGGTGGCCGGATTCGGAATGTTCGAAGAAAAAGAAAAGGCCTTCATGGGCCAGTAACCGGGTCACGAAATCCCAGTCAGTCTCGTTGTACTGAACGCAGTAACGGTAATTGCGCAGCTGCCCTTCAACGCTCCGGACCAGCTCAACCTCGTGCTCTCCCAGCACGGTTTCCGCGATGTCCAGCGCCGTTTCATCCTGGAAGATACGGCAGTTGCTGCGGTTGCGGGCACTCCAGGCACGTGGCACCACCCGGGCCTCGTAACGCTGGCCCTCACTGTTGTGCATGGGCTTGCCCAGTTCCCCGATGCTCGCGATATGACCATGGAAATACCGCGCCTCACTCTGGGACTGGCCACTCAGGGTCAGGCTGATACTGACCGCCTGCCCAACCTGGCCTTCCAGGTCGCTCAGCCGCTTATTGGCGACAAACCGCACATGGATTTCAAACAGGCGCGACAGGCCTTCGCTGACCCGCAGGTGTTCAATCGCCAGCGCGTCCTTTCCCTGTGGGCCCTGGATCTTCAGGTGGTGATGCTGCTGTTCCGTTGCCATGACACTCCGCACCGTCCTGGTCTGTGGGAATAGAGAATGGGGAGGGCATGCCCTCCCCGGTTCCGGGTGGCAGCTGCCACCCTTAGAGCTGCTGGCCCTTCACACCGCTGTAGCCGTAGACCAGCGGCGCGGTTGCCGCATTGGTGTCGTCAGTCGGCGTGACGGACATGGTCATCTCGGTGTAGCTGATGGTGATGGACTCAGTCGGGCGATCGCCTTCAGCGGAAACGCTGTAGTTGGAGATCATGGCGTCCGAGAGTTCGATCTTCATGATTTCTTCGATCTTGTCGCCCTGCTTGGTCAGGTAGAAGGTGGCAGGCTTGCCTTTCCCGATGGTCGCTTCCTTGAAGAGATCCGGGGTAGCCTTGTCCTGCTTCTTGGTAATGGTGATGTCGCCCAGGCGAGTCGCCGAGGCTTCCCGATCCATGGCGGTACCCGTGGGTGCGGCAATGTCCCGGTGAACATTGAAGTCCAGGGTATCCACGGTGATCAGGTCCTTGTATTCCTCGGCGGTTGCTTCGCCTTTCAGGCCACCAAAATCCAGGTAGGTATTGGTCTGCATTGAATCGCTCCTTTTTCATTTTGCGTTACGTCCTGTAACCAGGACATGGCGGTTTGCTCCCCGGTTTCCGGGAAGCGGGCATCCGGGGCCTTTCCATGAAGCGCCCCGGAATCCGGCTCAGGCCCGGACGGAGCCTCTCCACCCGGGCTGAATTCCTTTTCGGTTCATGAGGCGTCATCGCCCGCCAGCTCGATCCTGAACGAACCATCCACAGTGGAGAGCTCGACGGCCTCCGGGCCGCGTTCCCGGCCGAGGCGCTCGAGGATCCGCGTGGACATCTCCGGCAGCACCTCCTGCTGTAGTATCCGAGGGATGTTCCGTGCCCCGGATGTGCTTTCGGTGCAGCGGGCCACGATGGCGTCGACAACATCGTCGCTGTAGTGCAGCGGGGCGTCGTGATGGCGCCGGATGCGGTCGGCCACACGGCCCAGCTGCAGGCGCGCGATCTCCGCCAGTTGCTCCTGGCCCAGCGGCCTATAGGGCAGCACCGTGGTGCGGCCCAGGAAGGCCGGCTTGAAGGTGTTCAGAAGCTCATCCCAGATGGCGTCTTTCAGGGCATGGGGCCTCGGGGCAGTCATCTCGTCCGCGTACAGGTCATTGATCATTTCCGAGCCCGCGTTGGAGGTCATCAGGATGACGGTATTGCGGAAGTCCACGTCCCGGCCTTCCCCGTCCCGGAGCATGCCCTTGTCGAAGACCTGGTAGAAAACGTCCTGAACGCCCGGGTGCGCCTTCTCCATCTCATCCAGGAGGATGACGCTGTAGGGCCGGCGCCGGACCGCCTCGGTCAGGACGCCGCCCTCGCCGTAGCCCACGTAGCCGGGGGGTGAGCCCACCAGCTGGGAGACCTTGTGCTCCTCCTTGAACTCGGACATGTTGATCACGGTCATGTTGTCCTCGCTGCCATAGACCTGCTCCGCCAGCGCCAGTGCGGTCTCGGTTTTGCCCACCCCACTGGGGCCCACCAGCAGGAAGACACCCAACGGCTTACGCTCGTCCGCCAGGTCCGCCCGGGCGATGCGGATGGTCCGGGCAATATCGTCGATGGCGTGATCCTGGCCCCGGACCCGTTCGCGCAGCTGGTCGTCCAGGGAGAGAACGCCAGCCACCTCATCCGCCTGCAGGCGCCCCACGGGAATCCCGGTCCAGTCGGAAATGACTTCCGCCACCAGTGGCTCATCCACCTGCCAGTGCACCATGGGGGTGGCCCGTTCATTGAGTTCCTGTCGGAGATGGTTCAGTTCAGTGACCGGCTCATCATCGCCCTCTTCAGTAATCCGCCGGCCAAGTTCGCGGGCTTCGTGCACCTGCTCGCGTTGGTGGTTCCAGGCGGACTCCAGCTCTTCCAGGGTCTGCTCCAGGTGGTGGAGTTCAGTCCCCAGCTCGTCCTGGCGCTCCCCGTGCTCGACGCCGGTACGTGCCTCGGCCGCCAGCCGGTCCGCTTCCTCCCTGAGACCACGGTGCCGGGCGCGGGCCTGCTCCAGGGCCGCCGGCAGACTGGCCTGGCTCATCGCGACCCGGGCACAGGCGGTATCCAGCAACGCCACCGCCTTGTCCGGCAGCTGGCGGCCGGGCAGATAACGGGTCGAAAGCCGGACGGTAGCCCCCAGAGCCGCGTCGGTCACGGCCACGTCGTGGTGGGCTTCCAGAGTCGGGGCCAGTCCCCGCAGGATCCGCGTGGCGGTCTCCTCATCCGGCTCATCCACGGGAACGACCTGGAAGCGCCTGGTCAGGGCCGCATCCTTTTCGAAGTACTTCTTGTATTCGGACCAGGTGGTGGCCGCAATGGTGCGCAGCTCGCCCCGCGCCAGGGCCGGCTTCAGGAGATTGGCCGCGTCATTCTGGCCCGCCTGGTTACCGGCACCGATCATGTTGTGGGCTTCGTCGATGAACAGGATCACCGGCTGGGTGGCCGCCTTTACCTCATCAATCACGCCTTTCAGCCGGTTCTCGAACTCGCCCTTTACACCCGCTCCCGCCTGGAGCAGCGCGAGATCCAGGGTCAGAAGCCGTGCCCGTGCCAGTGCATCCGGGACCTCGCCGTCGGCGATGCGCCGTGCCAGACCTTCAACCACCGCGGTCTTGCCCACGCCAGCCTCACCGGTGAGGATCGGGTTGTTCTGACGCCGCCGGGTCAGGATGTCGATCATCTGTCGGATTTCGTCATCACGCCCCAGGACCGGGTCAATCTCGCCAGCCCCCGCCTGGGCTGTCAGATCGACAGTGTACTGGGCCAGGTGCTGCTCATTCCCGGAATTCGGCCGGGTCTGGTTACCGGGAGAAGCCTCAAGACGCTCCCTGAGTGTTGGCCAGTCGCCCAGAAGCTGTTGTGCGTCCAGGCCGTCCAGCTCTTTGGCATAGCGGGTGGCGAGCGCAGCCATAGCCGGATCCTGGAGCAGGCTGTAGAGCAGCGTGGCGCCACGGATGGCGGCTTCCCCGAACTCAATGGAGGTATCCAGCCAGCACTGACGCAGCAGGTCCACGAGACGGGGCGACAGGCTGGGAGTCGCGCCGTTGCCGGTGCTGAAGCCTTCCAGCGCCTGATCCAGCTGGCCTTCAAGCCGACCGATGTCCAGCCCGTAATGGGCCAGTACGCCGGTAATGTCCGGGTCCCGTTGCGTGAGCAACGCCCGCAGGAGGTGTTCCACCTCGACGCATTCATGGGTGCGCTGGTGGCTCTGGCCCACCGCCGCCTCCATGGCCTGGCGGGTGGACGGGTTCATGCGCTCCACGAGCGCCTTGAGCGTCATTGATGACATGGCGGGTTACTCCTTCCCTGGCCTGAATCCGATCTCCAGGGGCTGTTCCGGATCATGGAACGCCCCGATGAAACTGTTCTTTCCAATACGTGCGTGGCCATCCAGCCGCGCGCCGGTCACCATGGCTGCACGGGCCTGCACCCGGTAATGCAGGGTCGTCTGCCCATCCACCAGCTTCCGGCTCAACCGCTGCATCACTGGGCTGAGGGTGCCGCCCGGGAGAAGGGAGCGGAGCTGCGTTTCATCCTTTGCATGGAAGGTGACCAGGACCCCGTGATCAGCAATCCATGCCCGGGTTCCGAGCATGGCCTCCCCGAGCCGGGCATGCTGGCCAGCGGGGCGTGACACACCGGGCAGACGGGTCTGGTCCACGGGAGCAACATCGGCCCACTCGCCCTGCAGCGGCGTGACCTCGACCGGCATATCACAGAGATCCTCAAGGCAGTGCCTGAGCATACTGGCGGACCGTGGGCCACGAGCCAGGGCCGCCCCGTAGTGAATATCCAGCTCCGTCTCCGCGCCAGTCAGCGCCCCGAGGACCGTGGTGAACGCATCCGCTTCGGTTCTTTCCTGCTGCACGGCAGGCTGGGTTTTCTCCCAGCTGCGATAGAGCAGCGACAGAAGCCGATGGTTGAACATGTCGAGGAAATCCCGAAGCGCCGGCGAGCGGGAGCGGACCTGCGCCAGCACCATCTCGGTGTAATGGGATGGCAGCGCGCCCCGGGCGCCGGTCAGGCCGAGGCTGTCCACGGTTAGTTCGCCCCGGGTAACCCCCTCTTCCAATTGCTCCTCATGCGCCGCCACCAGGTCCGAGCCCACGAAGCCCATGTGCTGGCTGGTGCGGAAACGGACCAGTTCCTGGCTCGGCCAGCCGTCATGCCCGACGCGCCTGTAGGCGGAACGACGCTCCGGAATCTGGCGCTGCAGACGCCAGACCGTGCGGAAAAAGTCCTGCTCACCGGCCACTGCTTCCACGCTCATAGCAGTGTCTGCTCCCCGGCCCGGGCGGGCCAGACATGGTAATCCTGGTTCTGGCCACTGAGCCTCACCCGCAGCCGGGTGAAGCTGTTCAGCTGGGCGAAATGCGCGAAGAACCGGTCCAGTACCGCGGCGAACAGGTAGATGCTGGTTCCGGCGTAGCTCGGCCGGGAGAAAGTGATCACCACGTCACTGCCACGGCAGACACCCCGTTGCACACCGGTTCCAACCCGTGCCACCGAGGATTCGATGGCAACGTCCTCGATACCCTCGATCAGGGCACGGGTTTCCGGTGTCTTGCGGAAGTCGTGAAGCTGAAGCACCGTCCGCAATCGCTCCAGCGCATCCGGCCCATCGAAATGCGCCAGTGTCAGGTGCTGGATGAACTGCCAACGCCCGGCATTGCCGAGTTCGGACCGGACCGTTTCCGTCGGCGCCACGATCGCCTCCGCCCTTTCCACCCGGGATTCATCCACGGCCCGGAAGCGGGGCGAACCGCCGCCGAACGGCAGGCTGGCGGGTAGATTGCGGTTACAGCAGCGCGCCCTGACGGCGAGGGTTTCATCGCGCGGCAGGGACTCCCGGCCCTGCTCCACGAAACGATGGTCCACCAGGCTCAGCCAGGCCTCGGTCCCCGGTTCATTGCGGCCACCGGCCCATTCCGCCTGTTCACGATGCAGGTGCCAGTAGACGTTCATGGTGTTCTGCCACCTGGGGTGACCGCGGCCGTAGTAGGGCGCCAGCTCACGCGCCTTACCGTCACGCAGCAGGTCCACGCGCTCCAGGTCCACCACTTCGCTCACGTCACTGTCACCATAGCGCGGTGCCAGACGGTGCCGGTATTCGCCTTCATCGGAGCGCACCGGTTCAAGCCGATCGCTGAACAGGTTCACCACCGGCGTGCACCAGAGCCGCATGTGCTCCGCCACAAACCGCTTTTCCTGTTCCTCGGAGCCTTCCCCGAGGTAGATGTACAGATCCACTTCGCGGGTGTCCGGCCACTGGTCTGCAAGCCCGTCCAGATGGACGAACAGGAATTTTTCCGGGAACAGGAAGTACTCGGTCAGTAACCGGTAGCCGGTGAAGCCACGCTGCCCCCAGGGCACCAGCGCCTCCTCATCGTCAAAACCCACCGGACGCAGGGCATCGCCGGGGAAAAAACGCACCTGGCGCTGGTCATCCACCGGCACCATGGCGCAGCCCAGGCCGGTGCGGTGGATCAGGTCGTAGAGTTCATGGCTCTGGTGCGACTGACCGTGCAGGTAGAATCGGAGCCACTGGGGATCAAGGTCCTGGAACGACGTCCGCGCCTGAAGACGAAGCCGGATGATACTGCGGGCCCCCGCCACCCGGGGATGACGTGGTGCCTCGAAGGGGCTGTTCTCGAAGGCGCCCCCGACTACGTCAATCGGCCCCACGGCCTGTTCGCCACGGCCTTCGAAACGGCATTTCGGGTGTTCCCTTGAAACCGTTTCGAAGGCCACGTCCTGTTCCAGCGGCGCAATGGACTTAAGCGCCGGGGCCGGTGTCATCTGCAGGATGCTCATGGACGGGATCGGCGCCTGGTAATCCGGGTACAGTGTGCCCATGAGCACATCCGCCAGCTCCGTGAAGTGGCCGTCCAGACGCTGCCGGATCTGCGCTGAAAGAAAGGCCACACCTTCCAGGAGCCGGGAAACATGCGGATCCTCAACCGACTCCTCGCTCATCCGCAGATGCCCGGCGACACGCGGATAGGCCTCGGCGAACTCGGCGCCCTGGCGCCGGAGATAGGCCAGTTCCCGGTTGTAGTACTGAAGCAGCTCGTCACCCATCACGCGCACTCCCTGAGCGTTACCGAGAGGTTCACCGGTTCCAGTTCCGAATCAAACGCCACGGGCTGCGGTACGGGCTCGACCAGCAGGATGCCCTCGATGCGCAGCCGAAGGTAGCGGTCCATGGGGGTCTCCGTATCCCGCATCACCACGTCGACCCGGGCCAGGCGGGGCTCAAACCGCCGGATCGTCCGCCTGACCTCCTCGCAGAGCCACTGCCGACCGTCCTCGGTGCTGAGTTCCATGACCGTGAAATCCGGCAGGCCGTAGCCCAGCACCGACTGGTCGAGTTCCGACCCGGCCGCCTCGCGCGGCAGCCAGCTGCGCCGGGCGTTCAACAGCCACTCCAGGTCCCGGCGCACGGATTGCCGAATCCGGGCCAGGCTCGGCCGGACCGCGCCGTCCTCCAGCAAGCGGTCGAGCAGACTCAGCTGCAGCCCATTGCGGGCATCAGACGGCTTCATGATCGGCCCCGGCCCGGCTCTGGCGTTCCAGCTCCACCCGACCTTCCAGAGGCACCGCCTCATCGCCGACCAACAGCAGCTTGAGCCCAAGGCCCGTCACAATCCCGGGAGCAGGTTCCACCCAGTCCGTCTCGCGGCCCAGTTTCTGCGCATCCGTTTGGCTGTTTGCATAGGTCAGCGGCAGCAGTACCTCGCCCTGACGCCCGCTGGTCAGGGCCACACGGGCCCGTCGCCATACCCATTCCAGCGGGGAGGCCGGTGCCTCGAAGCGGATGCTCTCCAGCTCATCCCACTGCCAGAGGTAGAAATGGCCGTCTGTCCCCAGTGCCTCGAGATAACCGTTGAGGGTGTCGTCACAGTCGCGTACCGGGCCCGCCTGGTCGCCGCATTGGAAATGGACCGTCGAACGGGCCTCCTCCAGCGCCCTGGCGGCCTCGCTGGCCGCGTCCATGCCACCACTGCGGAGTTCCGCGTGGAGCTTGAGAAGCGCTTCCAGGGATTCGCCGGGCGTGGCCACAACGTCATCCGCAAGCTGACCCTCACGCAACGCGAGGCGCGCCTGCTGGGCCCTGAGCAACTGGCGCAGGTTGGCCGCTCCGGCCAGCCAGTCCGGATGATGGCGTGCCAGGTGCTCCAGAACCTGGTCAGCCCGTTCCAGGTCATTGGCAATGCACAGCAGCTCCACGAGGCAGGCACGCCAGTCACTGGCCGAGGGTGCCTCGCGCAGGTGCGCCTGGATGGCTTCGATGGCCGGCGTCAGTTCACCGGTGGACAGGTACTGCCTGATGGGTTCCATATCCCTGTTCCTGTTCGTCCGTGCATTTCCGGGTCCGTCGCCCGGGCATCAGTTCTGTATCGGCGTCAGTTCCGTAATCAGCCGCATGCTGGTCACCAGCTGGTCCAGCTGGAAATGGGGCTGCAAGCGGATCACCGAGTCGTAGCGCCCCGGCTGCCCCGGCCGGGGGCGGACTTTGACGCTGGCACTGCGCAGCGGGAAGCGTGCGCGCATCTCGTCCGAAGCGCCTTCCGTTGCCATGGTGTAGCGGTGCAGCCAGCGCTGGAGTTGGGTCTCGCACTCCTCCGGCGACTGGTAGCCGCCCACGCGATCCCGGCCCATCACCTTCAGGTAGTGGGCAAACCGCGAGACGCAGAGCGTGTAGTGCAGCATGGCGGCCAGCCGTGCGCTGACCTGGGCCTCGCCCTGGTCGTAATGGGCCGGCTCCTGGATCGACGGGACCGAATGCAGCACCAGCATCTCCGTGTTCACCAGCGGCAACAGCGGAATGAAGCCCTGGTCCGCCAGGATCCGTTCCATCCGGTCGCTGATCTGCCATTCCACCGGACTGCGGGTCGGAAAGATCCGCCCCGCCGAGGACAGTGCCTGGACCTCGGGCAGGTTATCCACCGTGCCGTGAGCCACCCGTCCTTCCCGGTATCCCCGGATCTGGGCGAACCAGCCCGAATGACAGAACGCCCGGATTGCCACGGTGCCCACAGCGAAACAGGCCGGCCCCCACAGGTAGTCCCTGTCCGGCGAATCGCCCTTCTCGCGGAACCGGAAGGCTTCCGGTCCCGGCCCCGCATCCGCATAGGGGCGCCGCATCAGCATGCCGGGCATGGCCAGCCCCAGGAATCGGGCATCCTCGCTGCGCCTCAGCGAGCGCCAGCGCACCAGTTCCGGCTGGTCGAAATGACTCTCCAGATCCATGACGCTTGCCAGCTCGGCGAACCGGTCCACCCCGAAGAAGCTCGGATCCGCGTTCAGTATCAGCGGCGCAAAAGCCGCAGCCGCCACCCGTGCCAGCTCGCCCAGTGTCTCCAGGTTCGCCTGACCACCCTTGACCCGATGGCTCACGCTGTAGGCGCCGAGGAGAAGCCCGAAGGGTTCACCCCCCGGGCTGCCGAACTCCTCGGAATAGAGCCGTGCGAACAGCTGGGACTGGTCGAATTCAATGGCACGGGCGAGATCCCGGCTCAGTTCGCCCCATCCCAGATCCAGCATCCGGATCCGGACCAGTCCTTCGGTATCGTCATGGGCCGCCTGTTCGGTCAACAGCTGAACGCCCCGCCAGTTCGCCTCCAGCGCCTGGAATGCCGCATGATGCAGGATGGCGTTCACCTGCTCGTTGAGACGCGCGTCAAGCTCCTCCAGCGCGCCCACCAGCAGTGCCGTCACCTGATCCCGATCCCAGCGGGTTCCGGGCGCCAGTACCGCAAGGCGTTCCACCAGCCCCGCAACCGTGGTCACCCCGGCCAGCGCTGTTGCCGTCATTCCGGCGTTGAACTCTGCACTACCCATGACACATCCCTGTCACGACTGTGTTACGCGTTGGCCTCAGCCGGCTTCCGGAATCTTCGCCACCATCCGCAGCGAAGTGGACAGTTCCTCCAGCTGCAGCCAGGGCCGGAGCCAGGCGACGGCGTTGTAGGAACCGGGCCGCCCCGGAATCTCGCGCACTTCCACTTTCGCATCCGCCAGCGGATACCGCGCGCGGATGTCCTGGCCGCCGCCCTCGGACCCGTTCACGTAGTTGAGGATCCAGCGGTTGAGCCAGTTCTCCACGTCCTCGGCCTCCATGAAGGAACCGATCTTGTCCCGCGCCATGACCTTCAGGTAGTGCGCGAAGCGCGAGGTCGCCATCAGGTACGGCAGGCGCGCGGAGATCGCCGCGTTGGCGGTGGCGTCCGGGTTATCAAACACCTTCGGCTTCTGGCAGGTCTGGGCCCCGAAGAACACCGCATAGTCCGTGTTCTTGTAGTGGCACAGCGGCAGGAAGCCGAGTTTACTCAGTTCCGCCTCGCGCCGATCGGTGATGCCGATTTCGGTCGGGCACTTCAGATCCGGATCGCCGTCATCGCTCTGGAAGACATGGGTCGGCAGGCCCTCGACCTTACCGCCACCCTCTGCGCCCCGGATGGCGGTGCAGAAGCCATATTTCGCGAACGCCTGGGTCAGGCGGGTGCCCATGACGTAGGCCGCGTTCATCCAGCAGTAGTCGTTGTGGTCGGCCGCCACGGACATGCCGGAATCCGCATCCATGTCGAATTCCTCAAAGTTGAAGGCCTCCACCGGCTGGGTCGCGGAACCGTAGGGCAGACGCGCCAGTACCCGGGGCATGGTCAGGGTCACGAACCGGGAATCGTCGCTCTCGCGGAAGGAGCGCCACTTGGTGTACTCCACGGATTCGAACACCTTCTCGAGGTCCCGGGGCTTGGTCAGCTCAGTCCAGTCATCGAATCCGAAGAGTCCCGGACCGGAAGAGGCAATGAACGGACAGAAGCCGGAAGCCGCCACATTGGACATCAGGCTCAGGGTTTCCATGTCCGTGGGGTGGTTGCTGAACTCATAGTCGCCGATCAGCGCGCCATAGGGCTCGCCGCCCGGGGTGCCGAATTCGGATTCGTAGATCTTCTTGAAGGTCTGGCTCTGGTCGAACTCGACGGCCTTGGAAAGATCCTTGTGCAGTTCCTTCTTGCTCACGTTGAGTACCCGGATCTTGAGGCTGGAGCTGGTCTCCGAGTTCATCACCAGGTGCTGGAGCCCACGCCAGGAGCCTTCCAGCTTCTGGAACTCCTCGTTATGCATGACCTCGGAGAGCTGGCTCGAGATCGCCTCGTCGATGGCGGCAATGGCCTGGTTAAAGGTGACATTCAGGTTCTTGTTCCAGGTCACCGTGCCTTTCATGGCCTCGTCGGTGAGGGTGCGGATCAGCTCCCGCGCACGGTCGCTTTCCGTCTGCTTGGTGGCCCCAATGGCCTGGTCCAGGAGGCTCAGGCTTTCGCCTTCCTCCGCGACCGCTTCCTGGGTCTGTTCTTCAGCACTCATTCCGAATCCTCCCCTTCCCTGGTTCCCAGTTCGCTGTTCAGGCTGTTCAGGTCCTCGGAGTTGCTGAGAACCCGCTCCAGCAGTTCCTCGAGCTCTTCCGAGCGATCCACCTTGGTCATCAGGTCCCGCAGCTTGTTACGGGTTTCCATGAGCTCGCGCAGCGGCTCCACCTGGTTCACGATGGCCTCGGGTTCGAAGTCCTCCATGCGGTTGAACTCAAGCTCCACCGCCATCTGCGAGTCATCATCGGAGAGCTTGTTGTCCACCTTCATCGCGAGTTTCGGGCTCATGCGACGCATGACGTCGTCGAAGTTGTCCCGGTCAATCTGGATGAAGCGGCGGTCCTTGAGCGGCTTCAGATCGGTGTTGTTGTTACCCGAGAAGTCGCCCATGACGCCGACCACGAAGGGCAGCTCTTTCTTGACCATGGCGCCTTCAGTTTCGACGTCGTACGTGATGTGGACCCGCGGTTTGCGGACTCGTGAAAGTTTGTCGTGGACGCTTTCCATGTCGGTATCTCCTTGTCGTCCTTCTGCAATGTCAGCCCGACCTAGTCAGGCCCAATACGGCGTTCAGCCCTCCGCGTCCTGCAACGGTACCCCGGTCATCCTGGCGAAGCCGTCTCGGACGTTCTTGTCCTCTATCAACTCCTGCATCAGTTCCGGCAACGGCAGCTCGCTCCAGCGCACGGCCTGATCAATGGCGTAGGAAACAGGGGAATGGGGCTCAGTCTGGCGGAAGAAAGCGGCGAGTTCCCGCAACTGCTCCAACGCCCGCGCGCGACTGTCGATGGCAACCCGCACGGGGTCCTGTACCGATGTGGCGTGATCACGCCCGGCCTCCGCGTCCGGCATCGGCGCACCGTCATCACCCGTTTCAGAAGCCGCGACAGCCCACGCGCGCTCGAGACGCTCCCCGGCATAATGGGTAAAGATGCTCCGGCAGCGTTCCAGCGCGGAACGGATGTGGCTGGTGGGCTGCGGCTCACCTTCCATAACCCGGTCCATGGCCTCGCTCAGGGCAGTAAAGGCGGAGCATGCCCGCTCAATGGCGTCGGACAGCGCCTGCAGATCGCTCAGGGGCGTCTCCCGAACGGCCCTCGCCACATCCTCCTCCGAGGGCACGCCCGATGCGATCCGTTGCTGAGCTTTCTGTTCATCCAGGCGCGTCATCTCGGCCGCCTGCTCCAGCTGCCAGGCGGCGATCCACCCGGAGTCCGGATGTGCCAGCACCGGGGCCTCCAGAATCGGCTGTATCAGGGTGCCTTCAGCATCCCCGCCGTTGAGCCCAACCAGCGGTGCCATCCGTGTGGTCATGCCCTCTTCATCGGGCAGGGGGTGCAGCTGATCCCAGTGCTGTTCCAGCATGCGACGGGCGAGATCAAACCCGTGGGCCAGACCCTCAAAGCCATGCTCCCGGCAAAGGGCCTCAACGTACCAGGCGACCAGCTCCAGGTCCTTGCTGCGCTCAGCCAGGAGCGCCGGAATACGCTCCGCCAGTTCCCGCCACTGGGTGGGGTCGCCCGTCTCGCCATCGATCTGGCGTTGACGTTCAAGAGCGCGGGCCTGACTGCGCAGGTCTTTCAGATGGAAATAGGGGGCGTCCGGGGCATCATCCTCACGGGTGTCATCACCGCAGGGCTGGGCCTCGGAAATCGGTTTCAGGAGTGCTTCGAAGTCGAAGAGAGGTGTTGCTGTGTCGTCCATAACCTGCACACACATTATCCCTGTGTCGTCTTTTGCGGCACCCGCACCGGAATTGTTGCATCCGGATCCCGCTCTTCCCTGATTGCGCGTGAATGGTAACCGCTCATTTCGGCTTTGACCAGAAGGCAGGTAATATTATCGCTGCATTTGTTAACCAGTGCCGAATACAGGATGGCATCGCTCGCATCCTGCAGGCTGCTGTTGGCCAGAAAACCATGAAGCTCCTGGTCTTCAAACTCGTCACTGACCCCGTCGCTGCAAAGCATGAACAGATCCCCGGGGCGCGCCTGCCCCTCGGCCCGCTCCAGCTTGACACGCGGTTCAACACCGAGGGCCCGTGTCACCACGTGCGCCATGGGATGACCGCGGGCATTATCGGGGCTGAGCATACCCGCCCGGATCAGGTCATTGACCTGGCTGTGGTCCCTGGAGAGCTGCTCAAGATGCTGTGACCGCAGACGGTAACAGCGGCTGTCCCCAGCCCAGAGCACACGATACCGGCCATCGCGGATCTGCAGAGCGACCAGTGTGGCACCGAGTGTCCCGCCACCGAGCGCCTGGGCACCATAGTCGCGCACCGCCTCATTGGCGGCCTGAAGGGATTGTTCCAGGCGCTCAATGTCATAGGCGGCTGCTCCGTGGTACGCCAGATCGCGGCCGACGGTATCGCAGATGATGCGACTGGCCACATCCCCCGCACTGTGACCGCCCATCCCGTCCACGACCAGCCAGAGTCCGGCTTCGGGCCAGGCCCGCCAGGCGTCTTCGTTGTGTTCCCGGGTTCCTCCCTGGTGGGTGAACCCAACCGAGCTCAGTTCCATCACCTACTCCGCCACCACACCCTGTCGCCAGCCATGGTCACGCCACTGGCCGGCGATCATGGCCGCGAACTGACCCACCTGTGGCAGGCCCTCGGTCAGGAGCATGGCCGGCTCCACGAACGCGGAACCCTGGCTCCACCAGAGCATGGGGTTGCGTCCGGCTTCGAGCATGGCCGCGAGCCAGTCCGCCTCCCCGCATTCCGCCGTCATCATCAGATTGCCCTCGCCTTCCGGCCACCGGAGCCGCCTCACGCTCGGCTCCGGGGCACTGATGCCTGCGAGCACCCGGGCCCATTCCGTCTCAGCCCAGTTATCCTCGAGCACCGCCAGCACCGATTCCTCCATTGCACTGAACCATTCAGGCTGACGCCAGGCGTCGATAAGCGCTCCCTCGTGGGCACCAGCCACAAGAAACGGAAAGTGGCGCCCGACCCGGTCCACCGAGGGGATCAGGGTTCCGATCATGCCGGTTTCCGCCACCGCCCCTGGAGCGGCGGCGAAGTGCCATATCGGGCAGGTGAGGTAGGCGTCCAGCCACCGCTCACCCAACTGTTCACGGCTGACCGCGAGTGCCGCCTGACACCATTCGAACCAGCGCTCGCGAAGCTCACCAGGCAAGCCCTGTATGATGAAGTCCCCGCGGCTGGGCACCTTGCCCATGTAACCCCATTCCATGATCGGTCTCCTAGAGCGTGGATGGCAGCCAGAACGGCTTGAACAGGCTTCGACTGAACGGATGGCGGACCGAGTCGGCGGTCAGCTCCAACTGGGCGTGGTAGCCCTCCATCTCGATGGTCACATCACGGCTCCGGCCATTGCCGTTCAGGGCACCGGCAGACTGGAGCAGACGGAACACGGACCAGTCCCCCTGATAACGCCTGCGCAGCGGGTCGACTGTGTCATCAGCGGGTTTCAGGGACAGGCCAGCCACGCTGCCATCCGCCTGCAACGGCCACCGGAAATCCTGGCTGCGTTCCGGACCGTGCCGATAGACGAGGGACTGTTCTCCCAACCCCACGTCCAGGCGGGTAACCTCCGCATCCAACTGGGTAGGACGCAGACTGAACCCGACCTTGAGGCCGCCGCCATCGGGATCAAAGAAGGCGCTGCGAATGCGTTCGGCGTGCTCCAGAAGTCTGAGGGTGCGCGGCTGGATCTCGAGCTCGCCGGTCACCTCCCAGGGAGAACCCGAGCGATCAATCCGGCCGGCCAGGTGCTCTTCGACAAAGGCGTCCAGAGTCCCGCCGTAATCGAAGAAACGGATGAAGTCCTGAAGCGCGATCGACTCCGAGGCATCCAGATCAATGGGATACTGAGCGGAAATGGCCTCGCGATATTCCTGATAGACCTCCGTCTGCCACAGCTCATTGAGATCCCGGGTCCGGGAGGCCCGATCAAGCCGCCGACCGTCCTGGAGGAACCCGCGGAACAGGGCGGCCAGAACATCCGACTCGGTTCCGTCCACGGTTTCATGGAGCGCGGATACCGCCTTGCGGAAATCAGCCCTGGCTGGTCCCGCATCCCCCTGCCCGAGATAGTCCGCAATAGTATCGGCGCTGTCGCGCAACGACTGGTAGGCATCCGAAGACACCTTGTGCAGGTCGCTGAAAGCATTGTCCACGGGCGTGGAAGGGGCTTCACCGTCATCACCGGCCTCCGGCATCAGACTGCTCAGACGCGGACCCCGGTTGCTGGCCCGGTCCGCCATGCGACCGGCCTGCTCAGAGGCGGCATCTGCCAGTTCACCCCCTTTCCCCTTGAGAACGGGTGCAAGCCGGGTATTGTGGGCCACCGCCTTCATCAGCCGCTCGACGGGCGCCTCCGGTCCCGCGAGGTCCGATGCGATGCGGGCACCCGCCGCTTTGTCCTCAAACGAGCGGATCCTCAGATCCATCAGAAGGTCCCGCCAGCGGTACACGTAGTCCCTGAAATAACGATCCCGAACGCCCTGTTTCAGGGCGGCCTCGTCGAGGTTGCGGAAGGGCGCGCTGTCCTCGCCATAAACCCAGGATTCCGCCAGCAGGCGCTCCGCGACCCGCTCCAGTTCAGGCCGGAAGAGCCCCTCAAACCCATTGCGGGTATAGAGCGCCGGAATGGCTTCATCCAGTGGCTTGCCCGAACGGCGCTCAAATACCCGATCCACGACCGACCCCAGAACCAGCGGTAACCGGAAATCCGGGAAACTTGATGCACGGGCACTCAGCCGTATCCGCTCATAGGCCCGTTCATCCACAGGCAGGCGGGCCAGTTGTTCCCTGGCTTTTTGCACCCGCCCAGCATCCAACGGCAGCCTGTGGCCCAGAGCGAGATAACGTTCCAGGTGTTCCTGAAGACGGGAACGGGTGCCCTCATTGATCCGGCCTGAAAGCTTCCGGTTCAGCCGGGTTTTAAACCATTCACGTATCTGTTCCGGATCGAGATGCTTGTGACGATTCAGCATCAGGTAGGTCTTGAGGGTCTCGTACAGATACTCGGTATTGTTCGAATGGTTCGCAAGCGCCTTTTCCAGAGCGTTCTTGAGATGAGCACTGAAATGATGCTGCAGCAACCGGCCATAGGCCCCCTCCCCCAGCTGACTGAGCCTCTCACCCTGATCAAGCCCGACATACCGGGGACCACCTTCGGGGAAGTCACTGCCGGCCACACCGGGCAGGGAGGCAGCCTGTGAGAGCAGCTGTTCCAGGCGAACCCAGTCCTCCGCCCCCTCCTGGCTGGCTTTGGCCACCTCGTCCAGCCCGTGCTCATAGGTGGCGATCAGCTCCTTGTTCCACTGGTAACTGAACGCCCAGGCCACGCCGGTACCCGACAGCACCAGGGCCAGTCCCGCGATGACACCCCGCTGGAGCCAGCGCAGGCGCCAGCGAAGCTGACCGTCCGGGCGAACCAGGCCATGCTCGGAGAACACGATGCTGTCGAACAGACGACGGAGGAAAAAGCCCTGCTGCGAGGCGGTTACCGGCTCCGGTTCCACGCGGGATGGTGTGAGCCCGAACTCATCATCAACCAGCTGCGACACCCGGTCATACCCCTGCCCAGCCTGTTCCGCGGAGACCAGGTAGACCCCGCGCAGCAGTGCGGTGTCCTCATAGGCGGAAGGGCAGAAAACCTCGTTGATCAACGTCCACACCGGGGCACGCAGAAGCGCGACCTGTTTGGGGAAGTGATAGAGACGACGGGTCGCCTCAGTGGTGCGCTCCTGCTGGACCCGGTGGAGGGCGAAATGGCTCAGGCGCTCTATCAGCCCATCAAATGCCTCTTCGAACCGGGTAGCCAGAGCATCACTGTCGGTAACCGGGTCCAGCTCGAAGGTCATGCCCAGAACCTCTTCGCGCTCGGACTCCGTCAGCATGCCGAAGGTTTCCGTGAAACCCTCGAGCAGGTCCGTCTTGGTCAGGACCATATAGACCGGAAAGACCACACCCAGACGGTTCTTGAGTTCCTGGACCCGCTGCTTAAGCGCGCGGGCGTGGAGCGCCCGCTCGGTGGGCGTCTGTTCCAGAAGGTCGGCCACGCTGACCGAGAGAATGACCCCGTTGATCGGCTGGCGGGGGCGGTAGCGGCGAAGCAGCCCCAGAAACGACTCCCAGCCTCTGGCGTCCCGCCGGTCCGCGCTTTCCTGGGCGGTGTAACGCCCGGCGGTATCAATCACAACGGCGCGGTTCGTGAACCACCAGTCACAGTTTCGCGTGCCTCCGACACCCCGGACTGATTCCACGCCCATACGGTCCCGCAACGGGAAATCCAGCCCGGAATTGAGCAGGGCAGTGGATTTGCCGGAGCCAGGCACACCGATCAGGATGTACCAGGGCAGGTCGTACACTGAACGGAAACGCCCGGGGCGCCACCGCCGCACCAGTGCCAGGGCCTCCCGCAGCCGCTCCCGCAGCCGCTCGCGCTGCTCACCGACTTCTTCCTGCAGCTGGTCGTCGCCTTCATTGTCAGCGATCATCTCGCTGACCACCTTTTCGTTGTCCGCCCGCTGCCGGCGTGCGCGCCAGAGTGCAACCCCGAGCGCAGCAACCACCAGGGCCAACAGAAACACCAGCCGCGCAGCGACTGACGCCAACGGCGTCCAGCCCGCAATGGCCACCAGCGGCCCACCGAACCAGACCAGCAGAACAAGCGCCACCACCGCCAGGCCGATCAGAAAGCCCCGCAACGTGATCCACTTGCCGATAGAACGCATCCATGCCATCAAGCGCATACTTACCTACCTTGGTGTCAGGGTGATCACCACCCGTCGATTCCCTGCCCGGTCCTCGGGCGAATCATTACTGAACCTGGGTTCCGCCGCGCCCCGACCTTCGGGCCATAGCCGCCCCTCCAGCGACGCCCGCTCGCTCATGAAGTCAGCAACGGCTGTGGCACGCGCCAGTGACAGATGCCAGTTGGAGGGGTACCGGTCGCTGCTGATCGGGATGTCGTCGGTATGCCCCGTCACCTGGATCAGACTGTCGGTGCCTTCCAGGGCACGGGCAATCTTGCCCAGCAACGGCATGCTGGATTCATGGATGGCAGCGGAACCAGGGGCAAACAGCCCCTCGTTGCCAAGAATCAGACTGGCACGATTACCCTCCGACTCCAGCTGTACCAGGCCCCGTTCCATCTCGGTCCCCAGAATCTGTTCCAGATAGCGCGTATCCGGCCCTTGCGCGTCAGCATCGCCGGCGGGCGGTGCTTCCGGAACACCAATACCGGCAAGCCGCTCGGCAACCGGTTCCGTATACTGCCCCAGGACATGGCTCAGCCCCAGATAGGTGATCAGCAGCACACCACCGGCAATGGCTCCCAGTGACCAGAGCGGTACCCGGTGAACCGGATTGGTCCCGGTAAAAAGGCGTTTCTCCCATTCGGTGTCAAACGGCTGACCCTGGGCCTCATTCTCACGGGTGATTTCCCGGTACAGACCATTGCGCAGGACTTCCAGCTGTTCCGAACCACGCTCCTCCACCCGGAACCGACCCCGGAACCCCAGTGCCAGGCACAGGTACTGGAGGCGCAGCAGTGGCCGGTTGCCCTCGCGCCTCGCCCGGTCCACACGCTCGAAGAAATGCGTCCCTGCCCAGGTCTGGGAATGGAACTCCGAGAGCAGCGAACTGGCCGCCCAGTCGCTGGCCTGCCCCCAGTCACTGTGCAGCACCAGCTCATCGATCAGCGCACACAGGCAGTAGGACGCGGTATCCACCGTGTCCGGCGTGACATCATGGCCGGCAAGCGCCTGCTGGTACTCGGCAACCAGCCCCGTGCACTGGCGTTTGAGTGCGGCCACATCCGCCACACCGGAGGCCCGCCCCAGCCGGTCAGCCAGCGACAGAAGGCGGGAAGCTTCATCGCAGACGGGATCCAGCCGGGTTGAAGGCAGGCGCAGGTCGGAGGATTCCGGCGCGGGCCTGGGAGCCGCCACCCGGGTTCCGTCCCCGTCACCGCCCGGCTGGGGTTGGCTCCTTGCCCCGGGGCGGGGTTTTACAACGGTCTGATCCGTCATGACCCTGTTTCCTCAATCCGTGACTAGCGGCGTATGGCCCAGAGTTCCAGTTCCAGGCCCGGATAATTACCGGAGACGTGCACCGCCAGGCCACCACTGTGCTGCAGCTGGCGCCAGCGCTCACCGCCACTCTCCAGCATGAAATAGTGATAGCCCGCATGGTACGGGATCTGGCGTGGCGCCACCGGCAGAGCACTGACGGGAATACCGGGGAGATGGCTGTTCACCAGTTCGCGGATATGCTCCACGGGCCCGAGCTTGATCTGGGCAGGCAGACGCCGCCGCACTTCCTCCGTGCTGAGATCCGTGCGAACCGCCAATACCAACTGGGCGCTTTCCAGAAGCGACTTGTCGTTCAGCGGCGCGACCCGGATGCCGTAATCCGCCTCCTCGAGCTTGAGCGCCACCGCGGTCTCTTCCAGCACGGTGCTCAGGGACTGGCTGAGCACCGCCCCCAGATCACCAAAGGTCTCAGTGAGGGATTCATGATGGTAGCGCGGCAGTTCCGGGGGCCGTTTTTCGTTGCGGGTGAAGGTCGAGAGCTCTCCCGCCAGGGTAACCAGCGTGCGGTAGAGTTCCTCCGGATGAACACCGGGGCTTTCGGCACAGTGCTCCAGTGCGGGCTGCCAGCGGTTCAGGGTCTGCAGCATCATGATGTCGAAAAGGGTCTTTGACTGCTGGTTACCCTTCTGCATGCGACCAGCCAGCGCATCGCCTCGCTGGCGGATCATGGCGAGGGTTTCATTGAGCAGCGAAGTGAGCGCTGGTATGCGACCAACGTCCAGACAGGGCGGAATGAAGTGGCGGTCCAGGCGAACCTCTTTCTCGTTGGCCACTTCAATGATCCGGGCCACGGGAATCGCCACATAGCCTGCCATGTCTTCACGCCCCAGCCGCAGGCACGGGTTGAGGCGGGCGAGCCCCACCGTTTCCGGCTCATGCTCGGCAAGCGCCTCATCGGTGAGGGCGGCATCCCTGATTACAAAGCGGGCGACCGCCCCCTCGCCCTCTCCGGCGATGTTGGTGCCACTCTGGCGCTCGCTCGGCAGCGCCAGGTAAACCACCTCATCGCGGGCGTCCGCGGGCACCTCAAGGACCAGCCCGGCGTTGTCATCCAGACTGAAGGGCATCCCGTCCGGGAACACCCCGCTGGCGCTGACCACACCCAGCTGCCCCAGGTTCAGTTGCTGCTCATCCAGGCTCAGTTCGCTCACACCGTACCCATACGGCGCCATGTGAAAGTGGCGGAGCCGGGCCGCGTGGTAGAGAAAGCGATCCTGCTGCTGGAAGTGCTGGGGCCGGAGGAGCATGCCCTCCGACCAGGCCACCCTGGCCATTGCATCCGTCATGGTTACTCCGTTCAGTCGTCCCTGTCCCTGATCTCGACTCCGTCCACCCGGAGATCAATCCCGGGTACGAAGAAGATCCCGTCCGTTGGCCGGGTCACGCGCCAGCGGGCATCGTCAATATTGCGAAAAGCGGCGGTTACGCCCAGATATCGGGTTCCCTCCTGCAGCGCCCTCTCGGTTTGCCAGCTCCCACCCGGGCGCAGCATGGTTTCCTCCATCCCCACCAGGTCCTCGCCAAGAGCAGCCTCCGGATCGTCATGCAGAGCATCAAACCCTGCATCCCGGAAGGCGTCCCGGCTCCTGAGCTCATAGACACGAAGCAGCACCGGGGAGGGCCGCTCTCCGGAATCCGGATTGACCGACTCCCCGGCTGTCACACGCACATCAGCCACTGGATGGAAAAAGGCGCATCCACCCAGCATCAGGACCATCGCCAGAATCAAGCCTGAACGCATTATCGATTCCCTTCCGCT
Source organism: Halospina sp. K52047b (assembly GCF_008709855.1). Classification (NCBI taxonomy): domain Bacteria; kingdom Pseudomonadati; phylum Pseudomonadota; class Gammaproteobacteria; genus Halospina; species Halospina sp. K52047b. The sequence continues at coordinate 24,940 of NZ_VYJH01000004.1, forward strand.
TCCTGTTCCCGAATAGCGGCCTCGTAGGCCTCGGCAAACACCGGGCTACGCATCATGCGCTCGGTGTCACCCCATTCCTCGCGTTGCCAGTCACGCCTGGCCATCAGCTCCCCATAGGCCCGGGCACGGCTTACCAGGTCCCATTTCGGCGGGCGTGTCGCGGCGGGCCCCTCGGTCCCGTCCGCCAGCAGTTCCCCGACCACGGCCTCGACGCCCCTGAGCATGGCCCGGTCATGCCCCCGTATGTCGGAGAACGCATCCTCAACCGCGCGCTGTGACGGCATGAAGGCTGCACTGCGACGCACAAGCAACGCCTCAACAGCATCCTCGGGGCTTGCGGAGAACTTCAGGGGATTGTTTTCGCGGCGCTCGAAGAGGGTCTGCTCGACGCGCAGGGACTGTTTCTCACGGGCACGCTGACGCAGCAGCGTCATCAGTTGATCCAGCAGAAGCCGGGTCAGTCCACCCAGCTCCCGCTGAACTTCGTCGGAAAGCGTCTGTCCCGCCATGGACTCCATTCCCAGCGCCTCGAGGAAAGGGCGGAGGTCACCCTGGGGCTCATCGCTTTCGCGGCCGTCGCTCTGCGGGGCAGTGGCACCGTCCTGCCACTGCCAGTCCGAGGGGATTGAAACATCGGGCAGCGTGACATGACTGTCCATGGGGTCTGAGGCGTCTTCGAGATCCGCCATCGGGTTGGAAATGGAGGCGCTGTCCGGAGCCGGTGTCGGTACCGATTCCGGCACGGGGCTTGCCACCGCTGCTGGTTCCGGGGCTACAGCCGGGCGTTCAACCGCCACGCTGATCTCATAATCCCCGAGGGTCATGCAGTCCCCGTCACTCAGGGCGGTCTCCCCGTCCTGACCCAGCGGACTTTCCGAATGATTGAGGAACAGACCGTTGGTGGAGCAGTCGCGCAGGTGAAAGGCTCCGTCACGGAAGACAATTTCCCCGTGAACGGACGACACGACGCGTTCAGGATCCGGCAGGTGCCAGTCGCAGTCTTCGGAACGCCCGAAGGTGTACCGTCGCTCAGCGCCAAAGCGGCACTGGCTGGTAACGGTCGGCGAGAGTCGCTGGTAGCTCGTTATGGCAAGTGCCAATTCCATTGGCCCCTCCTGTCCCTGGACCCGGTTCCCCGGGGTCATCCTGATGTTCTTCCCTGCGTCCGCCCCTGATCGTCTGCTGCCGTTCAGCATTCAGGCACGATTACGATGCGAACAGCGCGAATGCTATTGAGTCCCCATAAGGCTGTCAATGCCCTGCATCACACCTTAAGACTTCCGCATTGACCGCGTAAGTCGCCCTTGGCTAGACTCCTCCGCGCTACTGCAAGGAAAGGGATTCCGGCATGGACGCAACACGGATTCAGCCCCACACGGACAAGATCGGGGCGGACAACCATACCCTCACAGGCACTCCCGAGCGCCACCCGCGGCTGAACCAGCGCCTCAAGGACCGCTACCGGATCGAGGCACTGATCGCCTCGGGCGGCATGAGTGATGTTTACCGGGCCGTGGACGAAAACCTTGAACGGGCCGGTTCCAATGACTGCCAGGTGGCGGTCAAGATCCTTCGCCAGGCCCTGACACACGACCCCGACGCCGTATCGATGCTGGCCCGGGAAGCCGCCCGCTCCATGCGTCTGGCCCACCCCAACATCATCCGGGTCAAGGACCTCGAGCAGGACGGCGAGACCTGGTTCATCGTGATGGAACTTCTGGAAGGAGAACCACTTTCCCGCCTCATCCAGCGCCACCGGCCGAGAGGGCTGCCCTGGAAAGGCTGTCGCTGGATCATCCGCCAGGTTCAGGATGCGCTCCGCTACTCCCATGACCAGGGCATTGTCCATGCCGACCTCAAACCCTCCAACGTCTTCCTGACGCGGGACGGTCAGGTGAAGCTGCTGGATTTCGGGGTGGCCCGCGCCCTCAAGCCCCAGCGCCAGATGGAGGATTACCTCGCGCCACGCCAGCAGGACGAGACCCGGATGTTCGGCTACACCCCGGCCTACGCCTCGCCCTCCCTGATGGCCGGCAACGAGCCCACGGCCCGGGATGACCTGTACGCGCTGGCCTGCATCACCTACGAACTGGTTAGCACCCGCCACCCGTTTGACCGGCGGGAACTGACCGACGCCGAAAGGGCCGATTACCCCCTTAAGCGCCCCAGACACCTCCCCAGGCGCGTCTGGCGCGTTATCCGGCCCCTGCTGCGCCAGAGCAACCCGGACTCAAGCATGGCCACCTGGGCACGCGCGGTCAGCCCCCCGCGCTGGCGGGTCCCCGTGGCCGCGGCCACCGGCGGACTTCTGGCCAGCCTGACCCTGGCCGGCGCCCATGCCGGCCTGGGCATGGGCACCGACAAGAATCTGTCCTTCGAGGACCGTCTCGAGGATCTGGGGTTGCTGTCTGACGAAACCGGGGCCCGCCAGGTCCTGACCACCCTCCCCGCGCTTCCGGAACTGGCACGCCATGCCGTGCTGAGGCAACGCGAACCCATGCTGAGCAACTACTACACCCGGGCCATCGAGCAGGGGACCCAAGCCCTTCAGGAGGGCGAACTTGAACGGATTCCGGAAACGCTCGACACGGTTGCAAAAGCCGAACAGCATTACCCGAATCACGCCACCATCACCGAGTACCGCGAGCAGTTCCTGCAGCGTCGCGCCTCACTGGTGAACGCCCTGCAGGACCAGTGGCGCCAGCAACTGGCCCGGGGTGACTTCATGGCAGGGGACACGCTCCAATCCCTGACAGACCTTCATGACCGCCTTGCCCTGCTGGCAGCGGAAATCCCGGAACCGGGTCCGGACATCAGGGGGAACTATCGAGCCGCGCTTGAGCGTGCCATGGCGCAACACGACACGTCCGGGCTCGCGAACCTGGTGGCGATGGGCGACAGGGTATTCCGGAAGGATCAGAATCTTGCGGCCCTCCTGGCCTGGGCCCGTGTGCAGGCTGGTCTATCGCTGGGCAAGACGGCCCCGGAGGCTGCCACGCGGGCGCCGGAACAGCAATTGAAGAGGCTGGAAGAAGCGATTGCTGAGGCCGGGAGCGTCGCGGAACTGGATGCTGTCTTCAAGCAAGTACAGGCCCTGACCGGTGATACAGAGAACACAGCCGGATTGCGTGAATTGCGCCAGAGCCTAGCGAACCGCTACATGCAGCAGGCACGGGAAAGACTGGATGAGCGGCGGCTGGAATCAGCCGGCCCCCTTCTGGAGCGGGCGACCAACCTGGCGCGGCAGGCCCAGGCATCGCCCTGAATCCCGCGCCTCAGCCGTGTTTCTGCTTCATACTTTCCAGCAGATCCACGTACTGCTGCATGGCATCCTCGGAGCCGGTGCCCTTGAGCTTTTCCCAGGCGCTGTACTTGGCCCGGCCCACCTGATCCAGCATGCCGGGCTTCTTGCCCTTCACATCGCCTTCGGTGGCCTGCTTGTACAGTGCATAGAACTGGAGCTTGAGGTCATTGGAGGGTTTGAAGTCCCCCTCCGCGGTCTGGACGTAGTTGACGGCTTCGTCGAACTGCTGTTTCAGGTCACTCATGCGCTACCTCTTTGTTATCGGTCGTTTTCCCGGAAACTACCAGAAAAACCCATGAATGACACTGGCCGTTACTCCCGCACCTGTGTGCTGGTGGTGGAACCGGGATCGTAGGTACGGTTCTGGAATCCGGGGTACTGGACCTGCGGCGGCGTTGCGGGTCTGTCCATGATGGGCCCGATCAACTGCTCCCACTGGCGTTCCAGCTGGCTCCGCTCCAGATTCAGGGCCCGGCGCAGATCATCACTCAGGTACACAGGCTCCACCAGGACCTCCGTATCCGGGCCTACCAGGCCAGCGGAGGGCGGCCCCAACGCACCCCGGATGGTGGTGTCCCCCAGCTGTTCCTCGCCCACCGGTGTGAACTGGATGCTTTCAGGAGTCGAGCGCTCACGCGGGGTAGCCAGGGTGCTTTCACCATCCTCGGCAGCCTCCTGTGCCCACAGCGCACCTGTAAACGCCATCATGAGGCCGCTGAGCCAGTAAACGTGACTGCGGTGTTGGGCCGGCATACCGGATGCTCCCTATCCAGCGGATTCAGAGCCCCATGATACCGCGCCTGCGGTCAGAAAATCGCCAACACGCTCGCATTCCCGGCATTCAGGGATAATCAATCGCCGTGATGATCCACAGCCGTTCGCCGTCGCTGGTGTTCTGCACTACTTCGTCATCCAGGCGTTTCCGCAACATGGCCCTGGCAAAGGGCGCATCCACGCTCAGCAGCCCCTGGCTCACATCGAACTCATCAGGCCCGACCAGACGGTAGCGTACCTCCTCGCCCGTTTCGTCGTCCTCCAGCGTGACCCAGGCACCGAAGAAGACACGGCTGGTGTCATGGGGAGACTCCCGCACCACCGTCAGCTCGTCCAGGCGTTTGCTGAGAAAGCGCACCCGGCTGTCGATTTCGCGCAGCTGCTTTTTGCCGTAGATGTACTCGGCATTCTCGGAACGGTCCCCCTGAGCGGCCGCCTCCTTGACGGCCTGAGTCACCGCCGGGCGTTTCTCTTTCCAGAGATAGCGCAGCTCCTCTCGCAGGGCCCTTTCGCCCTCGGGTGTGATGTAAAGGGAACCGCGTTCGCGCGGTGGCCGGTAACGCCCCATGACTCCTCCCGTGGATCACTGGCCCATAATGGCGGTTGTTAGGTTGTGCACTCTAATCATTCGCAGTAGTCTTCCGCCAGACTGAAGCAGGAACCCAATCAGAGGTGATTCCCATGGATACCAAGAAACTGACAGCAGTGGCGCTGAACGGCCTTGATCGTGTCGGCTATGAACTCGAAAACTTCGGCATCACCAACCGGGTCAACCGTCATACCCTGGCGGCCCTGATGATGGCTGAAAAGAACCGGTTCGAGGGAGAAATGGACAGCCTGAACGCCCGCACGGCACGCTACCGGGCGATCGCCGAGAATGCGGCCGAACTGGCGTTCCGCCCGGCTCGCGCCGCGACCGAAACAGTCCGCGGCCTGATCAGTGGCAAGAGCGCCTGACCCCGTCAGGCCCCTGTTACTGCTCCCGTTCGCCACTGTCCCCGGACGGTGGCTGAGCCGGGAGATAGAGCGTGACCTTGAGCCCCGGCCTTTCGGCACCGGGCTCGGCATCCGACAGGCCAATATGGCCCTCGTGCAGCTCCACCACGGCACTCACCAGACTGAGCCCGAGTCCGTTACCGGGCTGTGACCGGCTCTTGCCCACCCGGTAGAAGCGACCAAAGATGTTCTCCTTTTCGTGGTCCGGCACGCCATCGCCGCTGTCCGCCACCTCCAGGACCGCCTGACCGCCTTCACGCCGCACCGCCACCCCGATACGCCCCCCTTCGTCGGTGTACTTGATGGCGTTGTCGATCAGGTTGCTGACCGCCTGGAACAGAAGGTCCCGGTCGCCAAGCAGCGACACCTCCTCCCCGACCTCATAGTCAAGAACCTGGTCTTTCTCCTCGGCCAGTGCCTCGTAGAGTTCAACCGCATCCGTTACCAGTGTGCCCAGCTCCAGCGGCTCGCTCTGCAGCGTCTTGCCACCGGTCTCCAGCCGCGCAATGCGCAGCAGGGCGTTGAAGGTCCCGAGCAGCTGGTCCGCTTCGGCCACGGCCTCGCCCACCTGGTCCTGGACATCGGGGTCCTTGAGATTGATCAGGGTATTCTCGAGCTGACTCCGGAGCCGGGTCAGTGGTGTCCGCAGGTCGTGGGCAATGCTGTCTGATACATGCCGGATGCCTTCCATCAGGTACTCGATGCGGTCGAGCATCTGGTTGAGATTGTCCGCCAGCTGGTCAAAGTCGTCCTGAGTCCCGCGCGTGGGCACACGCTGGGAAAGATCGCCGTGCATGATCCGGTAGGCGGTCTGGTTGATCACCTCGATCCGCCGCGTGGTGCTCCGGCTCATGAGGAAACCGCCGATCAGCGCCAGACCCAGGGAAATCCCCATTCCCCAGTTCATGGCCGTCTCGATCAGGCTTTTAACACGGGTGAGTTCGCTGATGTCCTGCCCCACGAGCAGGCGCAGTCCGCCCTGGACCTCGAACACCCGCGCCCTGGCCCGTCGCTCTTCATCCTCATAGCCCATGGACTCATCCAGGGTGAAGTCGATCCAGCCGTTGTCCGTGCGTGCGCTCTCCGGCCACTTGGGCAGGTTGCCGGCAAGCTTGAGATAGTCTTCGGTGGCAAAAAGGTACAGGGACTGGCCGTCCGGATCGCGTGCCACCCGTTCCCGTACCACGTTCATCAGGCCATTGATGCCACGTGACCGGTACTGCTCCGCCAGACCGGCGATTTCCGCCTCAATGGTCTGGTCGGTCTGCTCCATCATGAACCCGGCAGTGCGCCAGTAGATGAACGCCAGCAGTATGAACACGGAGGTGGCGAACACCACCATGTAGAGCATCGCGACCTGGAACGTGGAGGTTCGGAGCTGGCTAAGTATCGTCACGAAGCATGTACCCGGCGCCACGGATGGTCTGCAGCAACGGTTTCTCGAACCCCTTGTCGATCTTGGAACGCAGGCGGCTGATGTGCACATCAATGACGTTGGTCTGCGGGTCGAAGTGGTAGTCCCAGACCTTCTCCAGCAGCATGGTGCGGGTCACCACCTGATCGGCATGGCGCATCAGGTATTCCAGCAGCCGGAACTCGCGGGGCTGGACGTCGATGTTCATGCCATTGCGTTTGACGGTCCTGGCCAGCAGGTCCATCTCCAGGTCCGCCACTTTCAGCACCGTTTCGGTCTCGCCACCGCTGCGGGCCCGCCGCGCGAGCACATCCAGCCGAGCCAGCAGCTCAGTGAAGGAGAACGGCTTGGTGAGGTAGTCATCACCGCCTCCGCGCAGTCCTTCCACCCGGGCGTCCACATCACCCAGCGCGCTCAGGATCAGCACCGGGGTCTGGTTGCCGGTGGCACGGATGGTCTTGATGATGTTGAGGCCATCCATTCCCGGCAGCATCCGGTCGATGATCATCACGTCGTAGTCCCCCGACGCTGCCATGGTCATGCCTTCCTTGCCGTCGGTGGCATGGTCGACCACATAGTCGCTCTCACGGAGCCCCTTGTTCAGATAATCCGCCACATCCTGATCGTCTTCAATCACCAGTACACGCACCCCGAAATCCCCCTTTTCAAAAGGCTATGAAAAACATTAACAGATCGCCTGCAGGTTACGGGCGAGGTACCTTACCGGCAAAGTTACCATGTTTTAAGGCTGATAGGCCCCAAACAGAAAGGCCGCTCCCGGAGGAGCGGCCTTTTTCAACAGATGCGCGACTGACGGCGGCGCTCAGGCCACCATGCTGGTGCGGATCTTCTTCATGGCGTTTTTCTCGAGCTGGCGGATCCTTTCGGCGGAAACGCCATACTCATCGGCCAGCTCATGCAGGGTGGCCTTGTTCTCACCAAGCCAGCGCCGGCGCAGGATATCCTGACTGCGTTCGTCCAGCGCCGACAGAGCGTGGCCGAGCCGTTCACTGGAGTCCTGACTCCAGTCGGCCTGCTCCAGCTGAGTGGCAGGGTCCTGGCGCTTGTCGTCCAGATAGTGAACGGGCGCCTGCCAGCCAGTCTCGTCGTCATCATCCGTCGGCGCATCAAAAGCCATATCGTGGGAGGCCATACGGCCTTCCATCTCACGGACAACCTTCGGTTCAACGCCCAGATCCTTCGCCACGGCCTCGGTCTCATCGTTGTTGAGCCAAGCCAGACGCTTCTTGGAGCTGCGCAGATTGAAGAACAGCTTCCGCTGAGCCTTGGTGGTGGCCACTTTCACGATGCGCCAGTTGCGCAGGATGAACTCGTGGATCTCGGCCTTGATCCAGTGCACGGCAAAGGAAACCAGGCGCACGCCATAGCCCGGATCAAAGCGCTTGACCGCCTTCATCAGGCCAACGTTGCCCTCCTGGATCAGGTCCGCCTGGGCCAGGCCATACCCGGAATAGCTGCGTGCAATGTGAACCACAAACCGCAGATGCGACAGAACCATCTGCCGTGCGGCTTCGATATCCCCGTGCTCCTGAAACCGCTGGGCCAGGTTCTGTTCCTCGTCCACGCTCAGGACCGGAATCTGGCTGACGGTCTGGATGTAGCTCTCCAGGTTGGCACCCGGCACCAGATTGTGACTGAGCTGAAGTTCTGTACCCATGGTGCTCCCCCTCTGTTCATTGTCTCCCGACAAAGAGTCTGAATCCAATATATGATCATTTAATACGTTTTCAAGCCCCGTATGTCTATACGGAGTATCCCGGACAGGGGATCATTCCGGTTCCACGGCCCGGAGATGACGGTGCACCGCCCACCAGGCCCCGAGCCATCCCAGCACAACAGCGCAGCCGAGCAGAAGAACCACTTCATCGATGCCCGGCCTCTGGAGTTCAAACCCACTGTTGTAGAGCTCCGCCAGGCGACCAACCGGACCGCTCAGCCACCAGAATGCCACTTCCACCAGCCACCACGCCAGCAGCCCCCCCAGTGCGCCGTACCAGAGGCCGGTGTAGAGGAAAGGCCGGCGCACGAAACTGTCCGTGCCTCCCACCAGGCGTGCCACGATGATCTCGCGACGACGGCTCTCGATCGCCAGGCGGACGGTATTGGCAATGACCAGAACCACGCCCACCACGAGCAGCAGCGCCAGCGCCTGAGTGGCCCGGCCGAGCACCTCCGCCATGGCGTTGAGACGCTGCAACCAGGCCAGATCCAGCTTTACCTCGTCGACTCCGTCCGCCTGACGCAGGCGTTCCGCCAGGTCTTCCAGAGCAGAGGCTTCCCGGTAGGCACGGTCCGGCGTCAGCACCAGGGTATGCGGCAACGGATTTCCATCCAGAAAGTCCAGCGTGCCGCTGAGTCCTTTGCTGGAGCGCATGGTTTCCATGGCCTCATCCCGCGGGATGACCGTCACATCACCCACCGCGGCGTTCTCAATCCAACGGTCGGCCAGTGCCTCCGCCCGCTCTATGCCCGCGTCCGGGGTGAGATAGACACTCAGGCGGCCAGCCTGCTCCCAGCCGCCACCAATCTGCTGGATGCTGGCCATAATCAGGAACAGGGCCGTGGGCAGGGCCAGCGCAATCCCCATAACAAGCCCTGTCATCAGGCTGGACAGCGGTGCGTTGCGCAGGCGGGCCGCACTGTCGCGCGCTGAGCGCCGGTGGTGGCTGAACCAGCTGCGGAGCTGGTCCCGCCAGGGCGTGCGGGCTTTGGCGGCACCACGGGAGGTCTGCTGGCGTGTTTCAGCCATGCCGGGTCTCCAGCGCCGTCGGCAGACCATCCTGAACCAGTTCACCACCGGAAAGCTCCAGCGTGCGCTGAGCCATGGTCTCAATCAGTCCGATATCATGGGTCGCCACCATCACGCAGACGCCCACCCGACTGAACTCCCGGAACAGGTCCATGATCTCGGAAGAAAGGGCCGGATCCAGGTTACCCGTCGGCTCGTCCGCCAGCAGCAGTGGCGGCTTGTTCACCACCGCCCGGGCAATGCCCACACGCTGCTGCTCGCCGCCAGAGAGGCTGATGGGATTGAGCTGCTCCTTTTTCAGCAGGCCCACCTTGTCCAACGCCGCCCGCACACGCCGGCCAATCTCGTTGGGCGGCACGCCCGTCACCTGCAGGGGCATGGCCACGTTATCGAAGACGGTGCGGTCAAAAAGCAGCTGGTGATCCTGGAAGACAACCCCGATATGGCGGCGGATATAGGGAATGCGCCGGCGCGGGGTCTTCTCCAGCGCCTGCCCACCCACCAGGACCTGGCCAGCAGTGGCGCGCTCCATCAGCATGATAAGCTTGAGCAGGGTGCTCTTGCCGGCGCCGGAATGGCCGGTGAGAAACGCCATTTCACCGCGCCCGAGCGCGAAGCTCACACCCCGCAGCGCCGTGAACTGCTGCTCATAGCGCTTGGTTACCTGGCGGAATTCAATCATCGCGCCTCATCTTCCGGGAGCCGGATCATTCCCGACCGTCGAACAGCGCCTGCACAAACTCGTCCGCGGCGAAGGGGCGCAGGTCGTCGGCCGTCTCACCCACGCCGATGTAGCGTATCGGCAGTCCCAACTGACGCGCAATGGCGAAGATGATGCCACCCTTGGCGGTGCCGTCGAGCTTGGTCAGGGTCACACCGCTCACGCCCACAGCCTCCTGGAACGTCTGGGCCTGGCTGAGCGCGTTCTGGCCGGTGCCCGCATCCAGAACCAGCATGATCTCGTGCGGTGCCTCGGGGTCGAGTTTCTTCATGACCCGAACGACCTTGGCCAGCTCGTTCATCAGGTTGTCCTTGTTCTGGAGCCGGCCGGCGGTATCGGCGATCAGCACGTCCGTGCCCTTGGACTGGGCGGACTCCAGCGCGTCATAGATGACGGAAGCGCTGTCGGAGCCGGTGTGCTGGGCCACCACCGGCACGTTATTACGCTCACCCCAGACCTGGAGCTGCTCCACGGCAGCGGCACGGAAGGTGTCACCGGCCGCCAGCATCACACTCTTGCCATCCCTCTGGTAGCGCTGTGCCAGCTTGCCGATGGTGGTGGTCTTGCCCACACCATTCACGCCGACCATCAGGATCACGAAGGGCTTGTTCTCCGTCTCCGGTTCCAGGGGCGTGGTGCAGGGCTCCAGAATGCCGTGCAGCTCCTCGCGCAGGGCCTGGAAGAGCGCGTCCGAATCCCTGAGTTCGCTGCGTTCGAGCTTTTCCGTGAGGCTGTCGATGATCTCGGTGGTCGCCGTCATCCCCACGTCGGCGGTGAGCAGCAGGTTCTCGATCTCCTCGAGCAGGTCCCGGTCGATCTTCTTGTTGCTGGCAAACAGGCCGGCCAGGCCGTCCGCCAGCTGGCCACGGGTACGGCCCAGGCCCTCGCGCATGCGCTGGAAGAAGCTGACCGGCTCCTCGGGTTCCGGTTCGGGAGCCGGGGCCGGTTCAGCCTCAGCAGGCGCCGGCTCTGCAGGTGCTTCCACCTCGGGAACCTGTGCCGGCGCTTCTGCCGCTGACTCCCGTTGCTGGCGTTCAGGCGGCCTGGGCGGCCTCGGAATCTGCTGCCGGCTTCGCACCAGGTCCACCACAAACCAGGCGACAAGAAGCACGAAGAGGGCGTTGAAAATCAGTTCTGCGTTCATGGCGTTCAATCCTGCCCATGGTTCATCGGTGCCATTGGCCGACCATCGGGGAAACTGGTCGGGCGCGGTCAAGGCGGGTTATTCTACCGGCCCGCAACAGGGCCGTCCAAAAAGCGAACACAGCATGGCATCACGCAACCAGCGCCGGGGCCGGCGTAACGACCAGGGCCAGGTCCGCCTGATCGGCGGTGAATGGCGCCGCCGCACACTCACCTTCCCTGCCGTGGACGGCGTCCGCCCCACGCCGGACCGGGTGCGCGAGACCCTGTTCAACTGGCTCATGCCGGTCCTGCCGGGCAGCCACTGCCTGGACCTGTTCGCCGGCAGCGGGGCCCTTGGGCTCGAGGCCCTGTCACGCGGGGCAGAGAGCGTGACCTTTGTGGAGCAGAGCGCCGACCTGAGCCGTGCACTCCATCAGAACCTGACCACCCTCGAGGCAAGCGGAGGGTCCGTGACCAGGCAGGACGTCCTGAACTGGCTCAGGACGCCGGAACAAACCAGGCCCTACCGGATTGTGTTCATGGACCCGCCCTTCCGGGCCGGCCTGATCGAACCGGTCTGTCAGGCCCTGGCAGCCTCCGGCCTGCTCGCGGACAATGCCCGCGTCTATGTGGAACACGAAAGCGATCACGAACCCTCTGTGCCGCCGGACTGGACTCTGGCCCGGCGCAAACAGGCGGGCCAGGTCGCCTACAGCCTGTTCGAGGTGGCCTGACCCATGCCGGAACTGCCCGAAGTCGAAACCACCCGGCGCGGTGTCGCTCCCTGGCTGGAGGGTGTGACGCCCCCGGAGGTGCGTATCCACAACCCATCCCTGCGCTGGCCTATTCCGGCGGACTTACCGGAGCAGCTGATCGGCACGCCCATCACCGCGGTGGGCCGGCGCGCCAAGTACCTGCTCCTGCGCAATGCACGCGGCACCGCCCTGGTTCACCTGGGCATGTCCGGCAGCCTGCGCCTGAGCCCGCCGGAGGAACCCCGTCGGCCCCACGACCATGTGGAGATACCGCTGGCGGAACGGATTCTGCGGTTCAACGACCCGCGCCGCTTCGGGGCCTGGCTCTGGAGCACGGACCCGGAACAGCACCCATTGCTCGCAAAGCTCGGCCCGGAGCCACTGGAGCCGGACTTTGACGGCGACCACCTGTACCGGCTGAGCCGGGGGCGCCGGGCCTCGGTCAAGGCGTTCATCATGGACGCGGCGATCGTGGTGGGCGTGGGCAACATCTACGCCTCCGAGGCCCTGTTCATGGCCGGCATCCACCCCCAGCGCCCGGCCGGCCGCGTGGGTCGGGCGCGCTACCGCAGGCTGGCGGAGGCCATCCGCGAGGTTCTGGCGAATGCCATTGAGCTGGGTGGCACCACCCTGCGCGACTTTACGGACAGCCAGGGCAACCCCGGTTACTTCCGTCAGTCACTGACTGTCTACGGCCGCGAGGGCGAACCCTGCCACCACTGCGGACAGCCGCTGCGACACCGGGTTATCGGCCAGCGCGGTACAGTCTTCTGCAGCCGCTGTCAGCGCTGAGTCCGCTTCCGATAGCGTCAGGACTTGAAAAAACGCGTATCTGGGCCATAGTGGAGGCAGTATCACACAGTCCCGGAGACACCTGATGAAAAAGCTGAGCACACTGGTTACCGTCGCCCTCCTGAGCGGTTTCATGGCGTTCGCCGGTCCCGCACAGGCCCAGCGCGTTGAGGAGAAACCCTCCGCCCTGGCCATGGTCGGTGACGCCGTCATCGCCCGCCCGCTGCTGCTGGGCGCCACCGTGGTGGGCAGTGTCGTGCATACCGTAACGCTGCCGTTCTCGGCGCTGGGCGGCAATGCCGATGAGGTGGGCGAGACCCTGGTGGTCGGCCCGGCCAAGGCCACCTTCGTGCGCTGCCTGGGCTGCACCCATTCCGGACGCAATGCCGGCGAGGTCGTCAACCCGGGCGATGATTGACTGGGAGCGCATCCAGACCGTCCTGCTCGACATGGACGGCACCCTTCTGGACCTCCACTACGACACGTACTTCTGGCTCACCCATCTCCCGGCCCGCTACGCGGAGACCCGGGGCGTTGAACCGGAGCAGGCCAGCCGGGAAATCCACGAAACCATCCAGAGCCTGAAGGGCTCACTGGAATGGTACTGCCTGGATTTCTGGAGCAACCGCCTGGGCATGGACGTGAGCCAGCTCAAGCACGAGGTGGGGGATCGCATCCGCTTCCGGGCGGACGCGCCGGCCTTCCTGCGCGCGCTGAAAGCGTCCCACTGCCGCACTGTGATCGTTACCAACGCCCACCGTGGCGGACTGGACCTCAAGCGTGAACGCACCGGCCTGGACCAGTGGGTGGATGCCATCCACACCACGCACAGCTTCGGCCGACCCAAGGAAGACCCGGCGTTCTGGCCCGCCCTGCACGCCAGCGAGCCCTTCGACCCGGCGACCACAGTCCTGATCGACGATAACCACACCGCCCTGAGCGCCGCCGAGACCTTCGGCGTCAGGCATCTGTTGAGCATTCACCAGCCTGACAGCCAGCGCGACCCCCTTCCGGAGGGCCGCTGGCCAGCGCTGGAACGCTTCGAGACGCTCCTTCCGATCACACCGCCCCAACCGGTATAATGCTCCCATGAGCAAAAAGGGCGACCAATCCGACTCCAGCTCCGCACGCGTTCGACTCGACAAATGGCTCTGGGCCGCGCGCTTCTTCAAGACCCGCACCCTGGCCCGCGAGGCCATTGAGGGCGGCAAGGTCCGCTACGAGGGCCAACGCCCCAAGGCGGGCAAGTTCGTCACCAGGGGCGCCAGAGTGCAGGTGCACAAGGGCTCGACCACGTTCGAAGTCATCATCGATGAACTCAGCGAGAAGCGCGGCAGCGCCCCCCAGGCCGAGATGCTCTATACCGAGACCGAAGCCAGCAAGGAAAAGCGGGAGGACAACGCCTGGCGCCGTCGCATGATGGTCGCCGCCGAGCACCCACCCGCGCGCCGCCCGAACAAGAAGCAGCGCCGCGAACTGCAGCGCGTGAAAAACCAGATGTCCCATTAGCGAGCCAACATGACCGATACCCTGCAGCGTTTTGTCTTCAACGAGGGCGAGGTCCGTGGCGAGCTCGTGCTGATCGAGGACACCCTCAAGACCGCCCTTGAGGGCCGTGACTACCCAGAGCCCGCCCAGCATCTGCTCGCGCAGAGCCTGAGCGCCGCCGTGCTGCTCGGCGGCGTACTCAAGATGAAGGGCCGCATCAGCCTCCAGGCCAAGGGCCAGGGGCCGGTCACTCTGCTGATGGCGGACTGCAGCAATGAACGCGGCGCGCGCGGGCTCATACACACCGAAGACAGCATCCAGCATGGCTCCATCGGGGAACAGCTCGGCCATGGCCAGCTCGTCATCACCATCGAACCGGAACAGGGCCAGCGCTATCAGGGCATCGTGCCGCTGGAGTCCGAGACCCTGCAGGAATGCCTTCAGGATTACTTCACCCGCTCGGAACAGCTCGACACCCTGATCCTGCTGTTCGCGGACAATGAGCGCGCCGGCGGCCTGATGCTGCAGAAGATGCCCGGCTACGAGACGACCGAGGACGACGATCTCTGGAACCGTCTGACGCACCTGGCCCAGACCACCAGCCAGCAGGAACTGCTCTCGGTGGCGCCAGAGACGCTGCTGCATCGGCTCTTCCACGAGGAATCCATCAGCCTCTACCCCGAGGAGCCGGTTTTCTTCCACTGCCACTGCAGTCGCGAGCGGACCGCCAACGCACTGGAGACCCTGGGCGCCCAGGAGTGCTACGACCTGCTGGCGGAACAGGGCGAGATCAGCGTCGACTGCCAGTTCTGTAACCAGCAGTACCGCTTCGGCCAGGACGACATTGAGGCCCTCTTCGGCCCCCACCAGCGCCACTGACACTGGCCCGGGCACCGCCCGGCACGCTAGAGTAACGCCCTCACTGAACAGCGGAGGGGACCATGGAATACCTGGAATGCGTGGAAAAGACCACCGGCGAGAACCCGGACGCCAGCGTCATCTGGCTGCACGGGCTGGGCGCCAGCGGGCATGACTTCGAGCCCGTAATCCCGCACCTGGGGCTGCCCCAGGACGCGCACGTGCGCTTCGTCTTCCCACACGCCCCACAGATCCCGGTCACCCTCAACGGCGGCATGGTCATGCCCGCCTGGTACGACATCCGTTCACTGGACCGCCACAACGATACCGACGAACAGGGCATTCTCGCCTCCGCCGGCCGCATCCGGGATCTAATCCATCGCGAGATGGAGCGTGGCGTGCCCAGCAACCGCATTGTCATCGCCGGTTTCTCCCAGGGCGGCGCCGTGGCCTACCACACGGCCCTGACCTTCGAGCAGCCCCTGGCCGGGCTTATGGTCCTTTCAGGCTACTTCGCCAGCATCAACCTGACCACGCCCTCCGGGGCCAACAGACAGCTGCCGATCTTCATGGCCCACGGCACCAACGACCCCATGCTGCCCGAATTCCTCGGCCAGGAGGCCCTGGAGCATCTTCGGAAGCTGGGTTACGAGCCCGAGTACCGTACCTACCCCATGGAACATGAGGTATGCCTGGAAGAAATCCAGGCGATCGGGGCCTGGCTGCGGTCCGTGCTCTGAACCGCACGAATGCCGGCGCTATCACTTCCGACAGATTGCCAGAGCCCACGCAGGCGCTCAGAATAGACTGATCGCCTGATCACCTCCTCTGCAGCAGGGACCTGTTTCATGACTCATTCTTTCTCATCCCTTGGCCGCTACCTCTGGATCCCAGCCATCGCACTGTTGATGAGCGGTTGTGACGGGGATCCCGGCAAGAGCTCCGAAACCGCTGAAGCCCAGCCCTTGCGGCCCGCCCGGATGATGACGCTTGAAACGCCCACCGGCCTGGCCTCGCGCCGGTTCAGCGGGCGTGTGGAACCCGCCGAGACCACCACCCTGAGTTTCCGCGTGCCCGGCAAGATCGAAACACTCAGCGCGGATGTGGGTGATGAGGTCGCCGAGGGCGAGGTGCTGGGGAAACTGGATCAGCGGGATTTCCGCCTCAAGGTGAACGAAACCGAGAGCAAACTGGAATCCATCCAGGCCACCCTGAACGAAGCGCGCAAGAACTGGGAACGGGGCAAAGAACTGGTGGATTCCAACGCCATCAGCGACGCCAGGTTCGATCGCCTCGAAAGTGCCTATGAGCAGGCCCGCGCCAAGCGCAACGCCACGCGTGAAGCCCTGGAAACAGCCCGCTCAGCGCTGGATGACACCGTTCTGGAGGCGCCTTTTGATGGGGTGATCAACCGCCGCATGGCGGAGCCGTTCGAGCAGGTCAGCCCGCAGCGCCCAGTGTTCTCGATCGACAACATTGAAACCGTGGAAGTCGAGGTCAGCATCCCGGAACGGCTGATGCAGTTCCGCGACCATCTTAAAGACGTTCATGTATTCATGCCCGTTATGGACAACAAGCGCTTCGACGCACGGGTGGAGAATGTCCGCCTTGATGTCTCGCCGGCCACCCAGGCGTACCCCGTACGGGTTGCGGTCGAGAACCCGGAGCAAGAGCTGCTCCCGGGAATGACCGCCGAAGTCTCGTTCAAGGCCAGTCTCAGGAATACCCCCTGGGATGACAGCTTCCTGGTGCCGGTGGAAGCCATCTTCGAAAAAGCGGACCAACCCCATGTCTGGGTCTGGAATCCGGACTCCGGTAAGGTCACGTCACGCCCGGTCACCACCGAGTCACTGGAGACGGACAGCGTCCGGATCACCGGCCAGCTCGAATCCGGTGAGCAGATCGTGGTGGCCGGCGCGCAACACCTGCAGGAAGGCCAGAAGGTCAAGCGGCTTGAAGGCGGGGTAATTCAGTGATGCTGGCGCAACTGGTGCGCGGCGCGATCAGCCGCAATCGCTTTGTGGGATTCCTGATTCTCCTGATCACCCTGCTCGGGGTCATCGCCTTCACCCGGCTCGGGCAGCTCGAGGACCCTGAGTTCACCATCCGAACCGCCATCGTGATGACCGGCTACCCCGGTGCGGACGCGGAACGGGTGGAACAGCAAGTGACCGAACCACTTGAGAAGCAGATCCAGCAGCTTGGTGAGCTGGAGAGCATTGAGTCGCTGAGCCGCAATGGCACCTCCATTATCTACGTTGAGGTTAAGGACCAGTACGGCGGCCAGCAACTGCGCCAGATCTGGGACGAGCTCAACAAGAAGGTTATAGCAGCCCGCGCCAGCCTGCCCGATTCCGTGCGTGGCCCGCGTGTTGATGACGACTACGGCGACGTTTACAGCATGCTGCTTTCCGTGGAAGGCGCCGACTACAGCTACGCCGAACTCAACGACATTGCAGACCACCTCCAGCAACGCCTGCTGCGGGTTGATGACGTTGCCAAGGTCGACCTGTTCGGCGACCAGGGCGAACGGGTTTTCATTGAAACCAGCCGTTCCAAGATCGCCGAACTGGGCCTGACCCCAGCGCTGGTCGTGAACGCCCTTAACAAGCAGAACGTGGTCGCTCCCAGTGGTTTCACCGAGATGGGATCACGCCGGTTGCGGATCAATACCACTGGCACCTTTGAGGCCGTGGACGACTTGGCCAGGCTGAACATCCGCAGCCCCGTGACCGGTGAACTCGTCCAGCTGCGTGACTTCGCGGAAGTCAGGCGCGGGTACGCCAGCCCGCCCGATGCCAGCCTGCGCCATCAGGGCGAATCCGCCCTGGCTCTGGGCGTCGTGCCGGCCGAGGGGGCCAATGTGGTCGAGCTCACCGAAAGGGTCCAGGCCGAGCTGGACCGTATCGAGGCCAGGATGCCGGTGGGCATTGAGTTCGGTGGCATCGCGCTGCAGTCCGAGGAAGTCGAGCAGGCCGTCGGCGAATTCCTGATCAACCTGGTCACGGCAGTAGCCATTGTGCTGGCAGTCCTGATGGTCTCGCTGGGCCTGCGCACCGGCTTCGTCGTCGGACTGGGGGTGCCCCTGACCATTCTGGGCACCTTTGTGGGCATGTACCTGATGGGCTTTGAACTCCACCGGGTATCACTCGGGGCCCTGGTGATCGTGCTCGGTATGATTGTGGACAATGCCATTGTCATCTCCGAGCTGATGCAGGTAAAAATGCAGCGCGGCACGGAGCGTCTGAAAGCAGCCGCGGAATCCGTGCAGGAAACCGCCTGGCCCCTGCTGGCAGCCACCGCCATAGCGGTCCTCGCATTCGCCCCGATCGCCCTGACCAACACCGCCACGGGCGAGTTCACCCGCTCGCTGTTCTGGGTGGTGGCCATCAGCCTGGCCATTTCCTGGTTGCTCGCGGTTTTTGCCACACCACTGATGAACTACTGGCTACTGGACAGCAAAAGCGGGCTCGGAAACCCCGAGGACCGCGCCTTCTACCAGTGGGTGCACCGTTTGATAACCGCCACACTCCGGCGTCCCTGGATCCTGACAAGCAGTGCCATCATTATCTTTGCCGCCAGTGCTGTGGCGTTCAGCTTCGTGCCACAGACCTTTTTCCCACCGGCCGAACGCTCCCAGTTCATGGTGGATTACTGGCTCCCGGAAGGCAGCCGCATTGAGCAGACCAGCGAGGACATGGCCCGGATTGAGCAACGGCTGATGGAGATGGAACCGGTGACGGACGTCACCGCCTTCATCGGTGAAGGCGCGCCAAGATTCTATCTGCCCATGATCCCGCGAACCCCCAACCCCGCCTTCGGGCAGATCCTGGTTAACGTGGAGACCAAGGAGGACGTTGACCCTGTGATGGCTAAGGTCCGGGAGCATCTGGAAGATGGTTACCCGCAAGCCGAACCCCGGGTGCGAGCGATGCAGCTGGGCGAACCCGTTCGCTTCCCGCTCCAGCTGCGGATCACCGGGCCGGAACGGGAGGAGCTCGTGGATACGGCCGGAAAACTGCAGGCCATCATGGCCGAGCACCCGGGCGTCACGAACCTGCGGCACAACTGGCGCCAGACCCAGCCCCGGGTCACCATCAACGTGGACCAGGACCGGGCCCGTCGCGCCGGGATCACCACCAACAGCATCAACCTGGCCCTGAACACCGCCTTTGCCGGGCAAGGGGTTGGCGTGTTCCGTGAGGGCGATGAGCGTATTCCCATTGTCTGGCGCTTTCCTCTGCCCGAGCGGACCGACCCCTCCGAGCTTGAAACCATGGTTGTCTGGCCGGAAAGCGGCGGCAAGCCTGTCCCGCTCACACAAGTCGCCGATATCGAGCTCGACTGGGAGCGCCCCGTGATCTGGCGGCACAACCGGGAACGGGCGATTACACTGCAAGCAGACCTGGCAAAGGGGTATACCGCGTCCGAGGTGCGCGCCGCCCTGGCACCCGAAATCCAGAAGGTCACGCTTCCCTCTGGGTATGACGCCCAGTGGGACGGCCAGGTTCACCAGTCCGCTGAAGCCCGCGCGGGTGTGCTGAAACCCGTGCCGGTCATCCTTGGGCTGATGGTGCTGGTGCTCATGGCCCAGTTCAACTCGTTCCGGCGCACCCTGCTGGTCATGTTGATGGTGCCGCTGGGGCTGGTGGGCGTCAGTGTCGGGCTTCTGCTGTTCCAGCAGCCCTTTGGTTTCATGGCGCTTCTGGGAACCATGAGCCTGTCCGGCATGATCATCCGCAACGCCGTGGTCATGGTTCAGAAAATGGATATGGCGCTGGCCGAGAGCGGCACGCTGGAAGCCATTGGCGAGGCCGCGACAAGCCGCGTGCGCCCCATCCTTCTGACCGCCGCAACAACCATGCTCGGCATGCTGCCGCTGGCGCTGTCCGGGCCCTTCTGGGCACCCATGGCACTGGCGATCATGTTCGGGCTCGCCTTTGCGGCGATCCTGACCATTCTAGTGCTGCCAGCAGGCTACGTGCGCCTCATGGGAATCCGTCCCCAGGGATGAGGGAGCTGGTCCTTGGGGTGGTTCACGCCGTCCAGGCGGCGGATATCCTCCAGAATGATGGCCTTTACGAATATAGAGCATCACGCCGTAGATGACTGAAATCGGGTTCAACGCCAAGTCCCGGGCGTTCGCTCAGCGTCATCCGGCCGTTGGCCACCTCTGGCGCGCCCCGGGCAAGTTGAACCGTATTGTAGTTGTGCAGGTCCGTGGTGTTGAGCAGGCAGGCCGGCGGTGTGCTGGCCGCCAGGTGGGCATAGGCAGCTGTCGCGATGCCGCTTCCCCAAGCGTCCTCGATTGTCATCGGAATGCCCGAAGCCACGCACAGATCACGGATCACCCGTGAATGGGTCAGGCCGCCGAACTTGCTGACCTTGAGCGACATCGCATCCATGGCGTCATCGCGCAGCGCCCGCTGGACATCCGACACCGAGGTCAGGCTTTCATCCAGCTTCATCGGATGCCGAGCATGGCCACGGACGGACAGGCATTCCTCGTAGCTCGCACAGGGCTGCTCCAGGTACAGATCAAGTCCCTCAGCCGAACGGGAAAAGCGTACCGCCTCGTCCCGGCGCCACGCACCGTTCACGTCGCCCACCCAGATCTCGCCCGACTCCCGCAGGTCCATCAGGGCGTGCACGAGATCCCGGTCAGCCTCGATATCATGGCCCAGCTTGATCTGGAAGCTGTGAAAGCCCCGTTCCCGGAAGTCCCGGAAACTCGCCCTCATCTCAGCCGGCTCCGCCAGCGACACAATCCGGTGCAACGGCATGGACACATTCAGAAGCCCGCCCAGCAGGGTATACACCGGCAGCCCGCTCGACTTGCCCAGCAGATCCCAGCACGCCAGATCAATCGCCGCCTTGGCCACCGCCTGCCCATTAAGCGCCTGGTCCATCTTCCGCATAAGCCGGGTAGTGTGGCGGGGATCCTCGCCGATCACAGTCGGCGCCAACGCCTCCAGACAGGATGGTAAGCCACCTGCAAACGCCGGCATGTAGCTGGGGCCGCAGGGGCAGACCTCACCATAGCCCTCCAGCCCGGTATCCGTGGTGAGAACGACCACCGTACTGGTGAACTCCGTATAGGAGCGGCCGCCAGCAAACGAATAGGCGGGACCGTTATAGGGGAGTTCACCAGTGTAGACCGAAAGGGTTTCAACGCGCATTCCAGCCTCCGTAACCGGCCATTGAAACCCTCAGTGTAACCGCGAAGCAGACCTTACGCAGTCGGCAGCCGATACGTACACATCTTGCAGGTATTGCCTTCCTCGATCTGGTAGGGCGTGTCATAGAAGCTGACCAGCTCCCATTCACCCTTCACCTCGAGATCCAGCATCTTCTTCCGGTAGCCGTATTCCTCGTAGGCGCCTTCGCGCACGGTGAACACGATCGTGCCACCCGGGCGGGTGACGCGGATCAGCTCATCAAAGCCCTCAGCGCTTATGTGGCCATAGGTGAAGGTGCCCGTGCAGACCACCGCGTCATAGGCGTTGTCATCCAGCGGCAGGCGTTCCTTCATGTCCGCCTGGATCAGCTTACGGTAGACGTTCTTGGTTTCCGCCTGGTCCAGCATGTCCTGGGAGTAGTCCAGCGCGTCCATGGTGCGGTAACCCAGCCTGGCCAGCTCCTCCCCTACCAGGCCCGTACCGCTGCCGGCGTCCAGGATCACTGCATCATGATTCCCGCCAAGCGCCTGATCCAGGGCCCTGGCGCTGGTGATGTGAGCCACATAGCCCAGCTCTTCCAGATCGCTGTCGTAATCGGCCGCCCAGTCCTTGTAGGCGTCCATCAGCTTTTCGTGGTCATCCGCCGTGTAGACCTTGTTGAGGATCTCGGTCTTGGTGATGGTCCTGTCCGTCATAGGGTCGGGTTCCTTATTCTCGTTCAAGCATGTCTCTGACCGAGCCACTATAGCAGGGTCGACCTGTACCGGCTTAAACCATGCTTGCGATTAAATCGCGCGCTATATAAGATGCGTGGCATGACTGATCGCAACGACTCACAGGAAAGCCTGCTGGCACTGGACCGACAGGTCTGCTTTGCCCTGTACTCGGCGCAGCTGGCCATGAGTAAGGTGTACCGGAAACTGCTGCGGGAACTGGACCTGACCTACCCGCAGTACCTGGTCATGCTCGTGCTGTGGGAACAGGACGGCCAGACCGTCTCCGGCATCGGTGAGCGGCTCTTCCTGGACTCGGCCACCCTCACCCCCCTGCTCAAGCGGCTGGAAGGGGCGGGCCTGCTGCAACGCCAGCGCAGCCGCCAGGATGAGCGGCAGGTGGCCGTCGTGCTTACGGAACAGGGCCACAAACTGCGCGAGAAAGCCGAAGCGGTGCCGGAGTCCGTCATGTGTGCCACGCAGTGCAGCCCGGATGAGCTGGAACGGCTGCGCGACGACCTGCACAACCTGCGAGAGCGTCTGGCCAGCTGAGGCATTTTTTTGGATTATTTAAATCGTGCACGATTTAATAGCGTGCTATCAAAGCGAAAGAGAGAGGAGAAATCATCATGGGTGCAGAAAAAATCCTTTATCAGGCCCAGGCAACCGCCAGCGGCGGCCGTGACGGCAAGGCCACGAGCGACGATGGCCAGCTCAGCGTCAAGCTCACCACGCCCAAGGAACTTGGCGGTGCCGGTGGTGAAGGTACCAACCCCGAGCAGCTCTTTGCTGCCGGCTACTCCGCCTGCTTTATCGGCGCCCTGAAACTGGTCGCCGGCAAGGCCAAGGTCGAGCTGCCGGAAGAAACCGCCATCACCGGTCAGGTGGGCATCGGCCCGGAGGGCGAAGGCTTCGGCCTGGCGGTTACCCTGAACGTGCACGTACCGGGCTTCGAGCAGCAACAGGCCGAGGAGCTCGTGCACAAGGCGCACCAGGTGTGCCCCTACTCCAACGCCACCCGGAACAACGTGCCGGTGGAGCTGGTGGTAACGGTCTGAAGCACCGATACCCCGGCTCAGGGTCGCCGCAAGGCGGCCCTATGCCCTCGTCGCCACCAGCATCTCGGTTGCCCCCTTCTGGAACCGGTAATCCACCGGCTCGAGCGACGTCCGTATTCCCTCATCAGCCAGCGCCGCCATGACGGCGTCCAGATGCCTGGAGTGATGCCCGTCCAGGGCCACCAGCGGAAAGACCCGCACTTCCTTCGCCACCCGACAGAGCTCCCGCATGCCCTGCAAATGCCCTTCTTCATCCAGATGGTCGCTGTAGAGAAACAGGTAATGGGAACAGAGCGCGAGGTCGAAGGCCGCATCCTCAAACGGGAGATCAGGCAGCGCCGCATCACAGTAACGCCCCTGCTCACACCCCTCGGTAAAATCGGCAAGGAAGTCCGTCATCGCCGCCATCCGGACCTCGCCGAGCTGCTCCACGGTACCGAGTTCATCCCACAGGTAATTCGAAGCGTTGGCCCACACCTTCGCCATGATCTCCGGATAGACCGCATCCACCCGACGGCGGATCGCTTCCGGGCTGAAACGGTAAACCGGGTCGCAGGACACCACCCGGCAACCCCGGGCCGTGAGCGTGGCATTGAAGCTGGCAGAGCCATCTCCGCAGCCGAGGATGCGCTTATCCAGGTCGGCGGGTGCCAGGTTGAACATCCGCTGGTATTCCTCGAAAGAGCGCCCCCAGGGGACGACATGATCCAGTTCCACAACAACGCTCCCTGTTTCCGACCAACATGAATAGGATCAGGTCTCTTCCTCCCAGATATCCACCAGGAATCGCCCGATGGAGCCTATCAGCATGAGGAAGGAACCAATGATGAACAGCCAGACCCCCAGCACTTTGTACGCCTCCAGTGACGGGAGGAAGAGGGCACTGCCAATGAAAAACGTCAGGTTGCCGAGCAGGCCCAGCGTCAGGTGAACCCAGCTGTAGTCCTGCACCAGGACCTTGATGGCGTTTCGCGTATCACGCTCGATATCCAAAAATCCGCCTCCTGCGTCGTCTGCCTGGCGCCAATCATGCCTAAATCCATGCCCTCACCGCCAACGGTTCATGGCTTCCAGCTGGGCTCGCATCCGCCGCACATGGCTGCCCTCCCAGAACAGCTGGCAGCAACTCGAACAGGCCCAGACACTCTGCCCGTCCAGCCAGATGGAACCGGGGTAGTAATGCGCCACCTCCCATTCGCTCGCCTCGTGCAATGGCGTGTTGCAGTTCTTGCAGCGGGTGAACGGCGCCCGGCACCAGTCCAGGTCCAGACGCAGGGTCAACTCCCGGAGACGGGCCCCGTCATCCTGACCCTGCAGATAGATGACATAGCGGGCCGCATCGGCGAACGCCAGAAGATCGGAATCAGCGGTAAGCAGCCAGCGCCCTTCGGCACGCGCCTGAGCCATCAGCTGATCGTCCGGAAGCCCTGGCGTGGGCACCGCGGTATCGTACCCCGCAACGCGCAGCCATTGGGCGATGCCATTGAGCATTTCGTCGCAGAGTATTCGCAAAGGCACCCACCCCGCTTGTGGATACAGCTTGTCCGGGTTGTTCAATCCGGATAGCATTAAAGTACTGCGGTTCATGGAGTCAACATGACAACTGAAGCATTGAGCCACCTCCGCTCCCAGATCTCGAACCTTTCTGAGTCAGAGCGTGCCGAATTGGCCCGTGAGCTCATTATGAGCCTGGATGGCCCGCGCGATGACTCGGCTGAACAGGCGTGGAACGAGGAAGTCGTTCAGCGTGCGTCCCGTGTCCGAGAGGGTAATGCCCGGTTGCTGACCCGTGATGAATTCCGGCAAACAATGAGGGGCAGGCTGGGCGAATAACAGTGAGAACAGTAAGGATACTGGAAGAGGCCTCGCAGGAAGCAGAAGAGGCAGCCGCATGGTATGAATCCGAACAGCCAGGCCTTGGCGCCGAGTTTTTCACGGCTATCGACAGGGCTCTGGATATTATTGAAGAAAACTACCTTCCTTTATCAGCCCTTCCTGGCGAAGCGGGTAATTCGGGTGCGAAGCGACTCATGCTCGACCGCTTTCCCTATGATCTCGTTGTTATCGAGATGGTGACGGAGGCGGTTGTGATTGCCATAGCCCACCATTCCAGAAAACCGGGATATTGGCGCAACAGAGACTAGTTCCACGTCCGCCGCTTCAACAATGTAATTGCCCCTGTGGCATCCAGGCCAGAAATCGCCCATTCATCCTATCAAGCGCCCCCGGAATGCAATGAGACATTCGGCGCTCCCTTCTGAAGCAACGCGGTCGTTTCAGCAACCACACCTTCGACGACTTCCTGAGCCGACTGCACCCGATCAACCAGATCCACCGCTTCACCCACGATCAGCGGCGCGAGTTCGAAATCCGCATTCTCTATCGCGGCCTGGAAGCGTTCGCGTTCCTCGGTAAGGTTGTCTTCCAGGTGGGACAGATCGCCATGCCATTGGTCGGTCATGCGGTTGCGCAGGCTGCGCAACGTGTAGGGTTCCGGCCAACCGTAGCCCCTTAACCGATCGAATACGGAACCGCGAACCGTGTCGTCACCATGGGCGTCAGCCGCGCCCGCCTTGGCGATGGGATGCGCCAGGGATTCCTCGGTGGCGTAGAAGCGGCTGCCCATCAGGACCCCACTTGCCCCGAGCATCATGGCCGCCGCTGCGCCGCGCCCGTCCGCGATACCGCCGGCGGCGACCACGGGGACAGAGCCAACGGCATCGACCACCGCAGGAACCAGGGGCAGCGTGGCCCGGTTCGCGCCGTGCCCACCGGCCTCGGTGCCCTGGGCGATGATGACGTCCGCCCCTTCATCGACGGCCTTCTTTGCTTGCTCCACGGTCTGGACCTGTGCCAGCAGGCAGCAATTGGCTTCCCTGATCCGCTGGGCAAACCCGGCTAGTTCCCCGAACGACAGCATCATGGCCCCGGGCTGATGCGCCAGCACCTGGTCGAGCAGTTCCGGCTTCTGCTTCAAGCTCCAGGTGATGAAGCCAACGCCAACGGGCGTGTCAGCCGCGTTGGCCAGCTCCCGCTCAAGCCACTCCGCATCACCGTAGCCACCCCCGATCAGGCCCAGCCCACCGGCCTCCGAGACCGCCGAGGCCAAGTGCCCACCAGCGACCCACGCCATTGGCGCGGACAGGATGGGGTGGCGGATGCCGAGAAGGCGCGTAAGCGGTGTTTCAAGGGTTTGTTCGTTCATGGACATATCAGTCATCAGTGGATTCAACCAACCTTACCGCGACACCGGAGAATCTCATCGTCACTCCCCTTCCTTTCGGGTTTTTACCATGGCCAGCACCCCTGAATCGCCCCTCTCTTTTATCTCAAATCCCAACGCTTGATAAAGCCGAACCGCCGCTCTGTTCGATTCATACACATTAAGCGTGAAGTATTCGGCAGGCTGGCTCGCGTAACCAATATCCACAAGAGCCGCGCAAAGGTCCCGGCCAACACCCTGGCCCCGGAGCCTGGGCTCAACAATCAGGCGCGCCAGATGAAGGGCGTTGCCTCCTCTGGATAAAACCTGGCCAAACCCAACGACTTTGGAAGCAGGATCAACCAGAACATAAGCGTTCTCGTCAAAGGCCTCCATATCTCGCCATGCCGTTTCAGGCGTTGCGGGATACCGTATATTGGGCCCCGCCCACATAAGGCACTCATGTTCACCATTGACCCAGCCAAGCACCGTTAAAAGATCTGATTGCTGAGCGGCACGCACTTCCATGAAAACCATCTCTGCTAGCCCCAGTCTGGAGTGATATGGGCACTACAGGCCGCCTCCTAACGAATTCCTGTAAGCGAGACTACTCCGACTTCAAGACTGCAAGCGCACTATCCACCACCCGGTCCGGGTCTGCATTGGGGTTGGCGGCCACCGAGCGGAACCAGTACTCGTCGCCCACCTGCGTGAGAGACACAAAGGCGCCCTGCATATGCTCCCGAACCGTTTCGGCCGAGCTATGGCGGGGGCGCCACAGCACAACGCCGGTTTCAGGCTGCCCGAAAAGTGCCAGCTCCGGTTCCTCAGCAATGCGAGACGCCAGCTGTTCCGCCAGTTCCATGCAGTGCTCAATCCGCTCCGCGATACCTTCCCTGCCCCAGGCCAGCAGTGTTGCCGCCAGGGGCAACGCCGTTGCCCCGTGTGAGCCCAGCAGGCCTACATTGGGAACAGCCAGGTAACCCCCACCGAAGCTCATCGCCTGATGCGCTTCTTCCGGTTTCTGAAACAGCACGAGCGCGCTTTCCTTTGGCTGAAAAAGCCATTTGTGGGCAGACACCGCTACGGAATCAGCATCCTGGATACCTTCAAGCAGCCCCGCATGACGGGTCAGGCGAAGCGGACCGGCCCAGGCAGCATCCACATGGCGCCACGCCGCCTCCGGGAACGCATCCAGTGGATCGATCGCCCCGGCCGCAGCCGTGCCAGCTGTAATAACCACGGCCGCCTCGCCCAGGTCGATCCCGTTGAGCGCCTCCGACCGTAACCGCTGCTCACTGTCCACAGGCACTTCATGAAAAGCCAGGTTCAGCAGCGACGCCGCCTTCCGGATGCTCAGGTGCACCACCTCACTGGCAACAACCCTGCGCACCCCCTTGAGCTCCCGCGCCGCCCACAGGGCCGTCAGATTGGCCAGGGTGGAACCGGGGACCAGATGTCCACCGTTCATGCCGAAGAAGGGAGCGAGCCATCCAACCACTATCTCTTCCAGGTCGCGCGCGCCACTGCCGGTATCCTGATGCAGAAGATTCTGGTTACAGGACGCGGCCCAGAGCGCCCCTACCCAGGAGACCCAGGGCGTCGGCGGGTCCATGTGCGCGAAATAGCCCGCATGGCCCAACCGGGCTGCCGGGGGGAAGAAGCCATCCGCCAGTTGCATCAGGGCTGGCTCGCCTCCAACCCCCTGTGCGGGGAGTTCGGAGGGCAGGTTGAAAGAAGGTGAAGCGGCTGATACGGACTGCCCTGATGCAACGCGCTCCCCGAGCAGGGACAACGACCTGGTCAGCTCGTCCGACTGAAATGCGAAATCACCGTCCATTGGTTTACCTTCGGCCATAAAGCGGTTATCTATCTGTTCCTGTTACGACTTCTGCTCTAACAAGATAGCTCTACAGGGGACAGCAGGAAAGGCCCCAACGCCCCCCACACCCCGCCCAATGGTCGTAATTACCGAAACGTTCTGGCATACTGTCGCGCCTGTAGACGACAGGAATGCTTTCCCGCACCCCGGCACGCCGCGAGCGTGGCGGGGTGCTACCGCTTAGAGGGGTGCGCCCCGAACAACCATCCGCACCCCCGGGCCGCCTCGCTGCCCTTTCATCCCGGCAGCCGCGCGCCGCAACCGATTTGAAACATCTGAAAGTGAGGTCATCGTGAGTAAAACCTACACGGATCTGTGCCCGGCCCGGCTTGTTGAGCTGGCGCTGGAAAGGAATGAGGGCAAACTCGCCTCCAATGGCTCACTGGTGGTGACCACCGGCGAACGCACCGGTCGCTCCCCGGTGGACCGCTTCATTGTTGAAGAGCCCAGCACCGTTAACCAGATCGACTGGGGCAAGATCAATCACCCCTTCGATGCGGACCGATTCGATGCGCTCTGGGAGCGCGTGAAGACATACCTGGGTGAGCATGAGCACTTCACCTCGCACGTGCACGTGGGCTCGGACCCGAACTACTACCTGCCGGTGAAGATGACCACCGAGACGGCCTGGCAGAATCTGTTCGGCCTGAACCTCTTCATCCGCCCTGATCAGTACAACCCCATCGACAACCCGGAATGGGAAATCCTGAACGCGGCGAACTTCGAGTGCGTGCCCGAACGCGACGGCACCAACAGTAACGCCACCGTCATCATCAACTTCGCGCGCAAGCGCGTGCTGATCGCGGGCATGCACTACGCCGGCGAGATGAAGAAGGCCATGTTCTCGGTGCAGAACTTCCTGCTGCCGGACCATGACGTGCTGCCCATGCACTGCTCCGCCAACGTGGGCGATGACGGCGACGTGTGCCTGTTCTTCGGTCTTTCCGGTACCGGCAAGACCACCCTCTCGGCCGACCAGAGCCGCCACCTGATCGGTGACGACGAGCACGGCTGGGGAGAAGGCACCGTCTTCAATCTGGAGGGTGGCTGCTACGCCAAGACCATCGACCTGACGCGCAAGAACGAGCCCATCATCTGGGACGCGATCAAGTTCGGCGCTCTGGTTGAGAACGTGGTGGTGGATGAGGCGACCCGTGAGCCGGACTACACGGACACCTCCCTTACCGAGAACGGCCGCTGCGCCTACCCGCTGGACCATGTTGAAAAGCGGGTGGTGGAGAATCGTGCCGGCGAGCCCAAGCACATCATCTTCCTGACCTGCGACATGACCGGCGTGCTGCCGCCCGTGTCCATACTCTCGCGCGAATCCGCGGCCTACCACTTCCTCAGTGGCTACACCGCACTGGTGGGCTCCACGGAGATGGGGTCCGGCGAGGGGCTGCAGTCCACCTTTTCCACCTGCTTCGGAGCGCCCTTCTTCCCGCGCCCGGCCGGCGTCTACGCCGAACTGCTGATGAAGCGGATGGACGCGTTCGACAGCAAGGTCTTCCTCGTGAACACCGGCTGGACCGGCGGCCCCTACGGTGTGGGCAAGCGCTTCTCCATTCCCACCACGCGGGCCATCATCAATGGCATCCAGGATGGTGAGCTGGACGACGTCGAGACCGAGCATCTGGAAGACCTGAACCTGGACGTGCCGACGTCGGTACCGGGCGTTGAGACCAAGCTGCTCAACCCACGCAACACCTGGGATGACCCGGCCGAGTACGACAAAAAGGCTCAGGAGTTGATCAGCCAGTTCGTCGAGAACTTCAGCAAGTTCGACGTGCCGGATTCGATCGTCAACGCCGGCCCGAAGCTGCGTCAGTAAGCCCGCCTCCGCGCCCTGTCGGGCGCTCAAGCGGAAAGGCCCCGGTCGTGTGATCACGCCGGGGCCTTTTTCATTCAGGCGAACCTGTCACAGGGCGTAGAGAAGCAGGGGCACGAACGCCACCAGCACCAGCGCTGTCCCCATCACCACCATGGGCATGACGATGCGTTCATGACGCTGGTAGAAGCTGCCACCACTGGCCTCCGTGCGCGCCAGGCGCACCTCCTCGTCACCCACCACCTGCCGCGTAAGCAGGTGATTGAGGGAAACGGGCGGCGTCAGGTAGCCCAGCTCGAACGCCACCAGCGTCACCATCCAGAAGTGTACCGGGTCGATTCCGCTCTGGTAGGCGAAGCTCGCCACCGTGGCGCTCACCAGGATGACGGCGCCGAAGGCATCCATGATCATGCCCAGACCCACCAGCAGCAGCACCATAAGGCCCATGGCCATCCAGGGGCTCGCCACGCTGTCCGGGAACAGGTCCATGAGTTCGGCGCGCTCAATCACGCCGCCCAGGCTGATGGAGAGCCCGAACAGCAACAGCAGTGCCCCGATCTCGGCGGTGGTATCACTGGTGGCGTGGCGCAGGCTTGGCTCAAAGCCGCTGTGCGCCTGGCCGCCGGCGGTCTGCGGCAGCTCCCGGCCCCGGAAGCGGATGGCCTCGAACACCAGGATGCTGAGCAGCATGACGGGCAGGATCCGTGGCGCTGAGAATTCGTCCAGGCCAACGCCCAGCCCCCAGCTGTAAGCCAGAACCACCGCGGCGACCACCAGAGCATAGGGAATCAGCGGCCGCAGGGCCTGGAGCATCTCTGGAATGGCTTCACCCAAAGGCGCCAGCTTCATCTCGCTCTGGCGGTTGAACAGCATGGTCACCAGGAAGAACAGAACCGCCGAGAGCGCGAAGACAATTGCCCCCCAGCTGAAAAGCTCATCCGTTGTGACTTCGCGGTTGAGCATCGCAATGACCACAACCAGCAGGCAGGGCCGCAGCACAACGCCCATGGAGCCGGACATCGCGGTGGCGGCCAGGGCCAGCTGACGGCGGGCACCAGCGGAACGCAGTTCGTGGTAGATCACGGCACCGGCAGCGATCACGAAGATACCGGAGGCACCGGTATAGGCGGTTGGGATGGCGGCAACCACAACGGCCACTGTCGCCAGTAGCTCCGGCGGCATGCGCAGGGGCCGGAAAATGTCGAACACCAGGGTAGCCACCCGTGTCTGCTTGAGCATCATGCCCGCCCAGACGTAGAGCGCTACGTTCACGAAGATTTCCGCGTGCTCCATCAGCGCGCCCAGGTAGACACCGATGCCCTGCATGTAGCCGAAACTCAGGAAGTAGGCCCCGGAGATGAAACACATCACCGAATACAGCGGAATGGTGGGCAGCGCCTGCAGGATGCTGCCGCCGGTGCGCAGATCTGTTGGTTCACGCAGCAGCCGGTAGACACTGGCCATACTCAGTACGGCAAAACACAGCACCCAGAGCAGGTTCAGCATGTCTCGCGCCGCCGGCACCACATCCATGGCCTGCTGCACGTGGTTGCGGTAGATCCAGCTGGAGGCCAGCAGCATCATGTTGGCGATGGTCTGGGCGCTGTAGGAGACCCGGTAGTCCGTACGGGTCTCGATGCCCCGGATGGCGATCTGGTGCCGCCCCAGGGTGGCCGTGGCCGCGCAGATGGCGACCAGCAGGATCAGCAACGGCCGCTGCCAGTTGAGCCCGACCGCCGTCAGTTCCGCCAGACCCTGCTCCATGCTGCGGTACAGGCGCACCGGGGTCGTGATCCGTTCCTTCGTTGCCTGGTACTGGAGATGGTCAGCCTCACAGGCCCGCTGGGCCGCGATCACCGAGCGCCGAATGGCCTCGCGATCCACCTCGGACTCGCCGAGCAGGCCCGCGATCTCGTCGTCCATCCTGCGTTCCGCCAGACGATCC
Source organism: Halospina sp. K52047b (assembly GCF_008709855.1). NCBI lineage: Bacteria > Pseudomonadati > Pseudomonadota > Gammaproteobacteria > Halospina > Halospina sp. K52047b. Next base: position 56,744 of record NZ_VYJH01000004.1, read on the forward strand.
ACTTCGGACTCGACGTCCACCATGGGGTTGCAGTCCGGGCGCTCCGGGTCCTCCCTCAGCTGGTAGTAGCCGGACCAGAAATACTCCCCAAGCTGGAGCGCCTTGTTGTGGAAGTCCGTGGTCGTGGCGAAGAACACGAACAGCAGCAGAATCAGGCAGGCCGGCAGCGAAGAGAACCATTCGATGCCGGTACGGCGTGGCAGACCCATACAACAACCCTGGTCAGTTGGTGGCTTCAGCCCTCAGAGCGAGCGCATTCCGCACGTGAGGGTTCCACCCGGCAGCGGATGCCGCGCATCAGCTTCAGGGCCGTCTCGTCGAATTCGCCTTCCTCGCGAAGCTGCTGGCGCACCTCGCGCAGCATGGCGTTGTACTCCCGGCGCTCCTGTTCCGTCGGCCGCATCCAGTACTTCTCCTTCACCTTGGACTCGGCATCCTCAATGATCCCGTACGCCTGATCCACCCGGCTGAAGGCGTAGTCGCGCACCTGGTTCACGTACTCATCCGGAAAACGATCGCGCCGCACGATGATCTGGAAGTTCATCTGCGCCAGGGTGTAGTCAAGGATGGCGCCGTCCTCGCCCAGGCCCTTGTAGAGCTCCAGGGGCTCGTAGGCCACGGCGGGAGCGTAGGCGGCGTCCACGCTGCCATTGTTGAAGCGCCCGGAAAAGTTGGAGGTGCTGGAGCCCACCACGGAGGCCCCCACGTGCCGGACCATGGTGATGGAGGCCTTGTCGTGGTCCAGGGTGGCGATGCGCTTGCCCTGGAGATCCGACACGGTGTCGATCGAGCGGTCATCCAGGAAGAGGTAGACCGCACCCGCCGGCAGTACCCCCACCACTTCGTACTTCTCGGTCTGGAGGTACTGGCGCGCGTTATCCTGACTGAGCACCTGCATCAGCATGCGCATCTCTTCCTCGCCGGGGATGGCCCCCATGGCCTCCAGCGAGCCGGTGAAGCGGTTGAAGTCCCGGGCCATGGTGCCGGTCAGCAGCACCGAGTCGCACTGACCATTGCGGAATTCCTCGGCGGCGATCTTCTCGCTGGTGTAGGCTCGCATGTCCAGCTCCACACCGCGCTCCAGCGCCATGGGGCGGGCGGACTGCATCAGCTCGAACAGCGGGCCGTTGGCGCCCACCGGGTCGAACACGCAGAAGCTGCGCTTGATCACCTCTTCTTCCTGGGCCGTGGCATTGACCGCGGTTCCAAGGGTCAGGGCGGCCAGCGCGCTGATCAGTGTGCGTTTCAGGGTCTTCATGTCCATTCCTCCGGCGCCCGTTACATCAGTTCATTCAGGTCAATGGTTTCGGATTCGGGTTCCGGGTCGTCCCAGAACTCGCCCAGCCGGCCGGTGGGCGTGCGGTGGCCCTCGGCCCGGGTCCAGAGACGGTCAGACAGGGCCTGGATGTGCCGTGTGGCCGTTTCATCGATCATGACCCAGTCATCGGCGGCGGGTTTGGCTTCCCTGGCCTCGGCATGGCGACGGATCACGTCCCGCACCATGGCCTGGTCACCCGCGTTCTCGGCGGCCACGGCATGGAACACATGGGCCAGCCGCACACCAGCTTTCTCACCCTTCCGGCTGGCCTCCCTCAGCTGCTTGAACGGTTCTGCATCTTCCGGTGCGGCAGAGGGCAGCATGGCCCAGACGGCCGCCTGCATGGCACCCGGTGCCCCCCACCAGCGGTCGTCGTCCAGGCACTCGGAGGCACGGGCTACCCGCGAGCCAATGTTGTTGGGAATGCCCAGCTGTTCCCCGGCACGCACCTGGGTGTGCATGGCCTGCAGGCCGGAGACCAACCCAGCCAGGAACATGAACTGGTCGGTTTCCGTTTCCAGCCGCTCCGTGGGGCATTCGCCATTGCCCACCCGGCCGTAGTGTTCATTCATGTTCTTCCAGGCCTCGTGAAAACGCATAGCGGCTTCACGATAGTGGCGGCTCGCGGCATAGCGGGCATCCTGTGCGGCATCCGGATCGCGATCGCGCATCAGGCGCTCGTACTCAAGATCCAGTTCGCGCGCCCGGGTCACGGAGCAGCCGGCGGCAGAGAAGTGCATCATGATGCCGAGCTGGTTGGGCTCGTCCGTCACGCGCCCGAAGGACATCATCAGTGGCGTGGTCGCCTCGCTCATGGCGCAGGACATGCCCACATCGGACTGCTGCAGCACGTAGGGGGTGGTGTGCTCCTTCGAGAGCCCCTGCATCACGCTGCCACTGGTGGCGTACATGTGATGGCGGATCATGGAACAGCCGCCGAGCATGGTCACCAGTGCCAGAAGCACAATGGCCCGCCCCCAGAACCGGGGCCGGGCCACGGCAGAGAGGATTACGGTCATGGTTGGTCCTCAACCTTTCTTGTGTTTGTTGTTCCGTTGTGTGCAGCGAATCCTCGCCGCCCCCTGAAAGCGTGTCAAATCCAGGGCGGCATTATGTGCGACCCTTCGGCGAATTTGTGAGATGAGTACCACAAAGCCTGGTATGCGGCTGCACTGGTGTCGGGACCAAATTCATTACGGGGTTTGACAGCGGAGTCTGGTGGGCTATATCTGAACGGTGTCGACCGCGACCATCCAAAGGAGAACCAGCTATGCGCAAACCGGAACTGGCAGCAGCCGTTGCCGAGGAAACGGGCCTTTCAAAAAGCAAGGCTCAGGAAGTACTGAATGCCTTCACGGATCAGATCAGTGCGGCTTTGGCGAAGAACGAAGGCGTGACCCTGCCGGGCTTCGGCAGCTTCAACGTGCGTGAGCGCAGTGCGCGCACCGGACGCAACCCGCAGACGGGCGCCTCCATCCAGATTCCGGCGAGCAAGTCGGTGGGCTTCAAGGCGGGCAAGCCTCTTCGCGAGGCCATCAAGTAAAACCCGGACCCCGGGGTTTCACCCGGGGTTCTCATCCTTTACCGCCTCGAGCCGTGCCAGCCGCCGCTCAATGGAAGTCAGCTCCGTCTGCATAGCAGCCTGACGATCCAGGGCATCCCCGGTATTACGGACAATCCGCCACAGCAGCCAGACGATAACGGCAAGCAGCAGTATCGCGAGCCAGTTCATGATCCGTCTCCTTCATGCTCGTGCCGGATGCGGCCATCAACGGCCGTCAACATCACCACTCCGGGCAGTTCCCGTTCCATGACCGGCAGGTGCGGGCCCACGGAATACAGACTCCCCACGGCCGGCATCCAGTGCTGTTCCGGCGCCACCAGGGTAAGATCCGCGACACTGTCCTCGGCAATGGTCGGCGCGTCCAGACCCAGCACCCGCGCCGGCCCACTGGTCAACGCCCGCAGCAGAGCCCCGCGGGAGAGTTCTCCGGCGGCCACCCGCTCCAGCCCCAGCGAGAGCGTGGATTCCACTGTGGAGAGCCCTGGCTGGGTCTCCGGGAACGGCGCGAGTTTGGCGGCTTTATCCGAAGGCCGGTGCTGGCTGACGATGGCATCAATCACGCCACTTTCCACGCCCTCGAGCAGGGCGCGCCGGTCCGCCTCCGTCCGCAGCGGTGGACGACTGTGGAAGGTACCGTTGTAGCCCTCAATGGCCGCCTCCGTCGCCACCAGATGGGCGATACCCACCTCGGCGGTGACGCTGTGCCCTGCCTCTTTGGCGGCACGGACCAGTGTCACCGAGCGGGCACAGCTGAGCGGCCCGATATGCAGGTTCGCCCCGGTCTCCTCCGCCAGCATCAGCAGTTCGTTCACAGCGGTGGTTTCCGCCACCTCGGGGATGCCGGGCAGCCCCATGCGGGCGGCCACCAGTCCGTCATGGGCGCAGCCATCCGAGGCCAGCGAGGCGTTCTCCGGCTGCAGGAACAGCCGGATGTCAAAGGTATGGGCATAGGCCATGCAGCGGCGCAGCACCCGTGAGCTGGCGGTGGCGTGGCCGCCATTGCCCAGCGCCACGCACCCGGCACGGGTCAGCCCGGCCATGTCGCTCAGCCGCTCGCCTTCCAGGCCCCGAGTAAGCGCCCCCACGGGCAGCACCCGCGTGTGACCGTTGCGTTCGGCCACATCCCGGATCAGATGGGTTACGGCGCTGGAATCGTTGACCGGGCTGGTATCCGGCGTGGTGCAGACGGTGGTGAAGCCGCCACGGGCGGCGGCCCGGGTTTCACTCTCGATGCTGCCACCACGGTCGCTGCCCGGCTCCGGCAGATGGCAGTTGAGGTCGATCAGCCCGGGCAGCAGCCACTGGCCGGCCCCATCCACCTCACGTTCCACCCGTTCGCCCGAAAGACCCGCCCCGAGTGCGGCGATGCGGCCATCGACCACCAGTGCCGAGGTGGCCTCCGCCGCCGGCTCGCCATCAATGACCGGATGAACATTATCGACGCGCCACTTCACGTTGAAGCCACTCCCTCTCCGGTTGCAGACTGGCGTTCATTGAGCTGGCCGCCCATGGACATGGACATCACGGCCATGCGTACGGCGATGCCATTGGTTACCTGCCCCAGAATCACGGACTGGGGACCGTCCGCGACGGCGGATTCAATCTCCACGCCCCGGTTGATCGGCCCCGGGTGCATCACCAGTGCGCCGGGGTTGGCATAGGCCAGCTTCTCACGGGTCAGACCGTACATGCGGTAGAACTCGCTCTCGCTCGGCAGCAGTGCCCCCTCCATACGCTCGTGCTGGAGCCGCAGCATGATGATTACGTCCACGTTGCGCAGCCCCTCCTCCATGCGGTGGAAAACCCGCGCGCCCAAAGCTTCGGGCTCATGGGGCAGCAGTGTGTCCGGCGCGATCAGCCGGACCTCGTCCACGCCCAGGGTGTTCAGTGCCCGGATCTGGGAGCGCGCCACCCGCGAGTGCTGGACATCGCCGACGATGGCCACCCGCAGACCGCTGAAGGTCTTCATGTGCTGGCGGATGGTCAGCATATCGAGCATGGCCTGGGTGGGGTGTTCATGACGCCCGTCGCCGGCGTTGATGATGGCCACATCCGGCGTGACGGACTGGGCCACGAAATGCGGCGCCCCGCTCTGGGAGTGGCGCATCACGAACATGTCGCTGGCCATGGCGCGCAGGTTGAGCAGGGTGTCCGAGAGGGATTCGCCCTTGGAGGTCGCGGAAGTACCGATGTCGAGGTTCAGCACATCCGCCGAGAGACGCTTGGCGGCCAGTTCGAAGGTGCTGCGGGTGCGGGTGCTGGGCTCGAAAAAGAGATTTACCACGGTGCGACCGCGCAGAAGCGGTACCTTCTTGATGGTGCGCTCACCCACTTCGATAAAGGAATCGGCGGTGTCCAGAATGCGTGTGAGCAGAGCCTGGTCCAGTCCTTCAATCGCGAGAAAGTGGCGCAGCTCGCCATCGGCGGTCAGCTGGAGATCGCGGCTGGTCTCAGGCATCGGGCACCTCCTCCACCGCCAGTTCCAGACTCTCCGGCCCCCGGAGCTTGATGCGCTGGCGCGGGCCCAGGGTCTCATGGGTGCCGGTCACGTCGGGCTGGATCGGCAGCTCACGCCGACCCAGGTCGACCAGCGCGGCCAGGGTAATCGACTCAGGACGCCCGTAGTCGAAGAGTTCATTCATGGCGGCGCGGATCGTACGACCGCTCATGATGACGTCGTCCACCAGCAGCAGGTGCTGGCCCTCGGTCTCGAACGGCAGCCGCGAGGGGCTGACCCGGGGGTGAAGCCCGATGCGGCTGAAGTCGTCCCGGTAGAAGGTAATGTCCAGTTCGCCGCATTCGGCCTGGATGCCAAGGCGTTCGCGCAGCGCCTGCGCGACCCAGACACCGCCGGTGCGGATGCCCACGGGGCACAGGCTGGAAAGACCCCGCGCATTGATGTGCTCGCGCAGGTCGTCGGTCATCCGGTCCAGAAGCTGTTCAATATCCTGCACGGAGGCTCCTGTAGTCAGTCACTGGCCGAGGCGCACCAGGTCTCGAGGATCAGCTCCGCCGCGCGCCGGTCCACGCCCTCATCCGCGTAATCCGGCACCCGGCCCTGTGCCAGCGATTCCTGCTTGGCCTCATGGGTGGTCAGGCGTTCGTCCACCATGGTTGCGGGGCGATGATAGCGCCCTTCGAGCCGTCGTGCGAACTTGCGGGCCAGATGGCACAGCCAGGTCTCGGTGCCGTCCATGTTCAGCGGCAGCCCCACCAGGAACAGATCCGGCTGCCAGTCCTCGACCAGCTCCGCCACCTGGTTCCAGTCCGGGATCCCGTCCCGCGCCTTCAGCCGCGCCTTGCCGGAACCGTACCCGAGCATCTCCTGCCCCACCGCCACACCGATCCACTTCTCACCGAAATCGAAGGCCATCAGGCTCCGGCTCTCAGGCATGCCCCACGCCTCCACTGAGGTGGCCGGGGCTCACGCCCAGTTTCTCCAGGGCGGCGTTGAGACGCTGCCCCGGTTCACGCTCGAACAGGATGGTTTCGTCCGCCGGGCAGGTGAGCCAGGCATCCCCCGCCAGTTCTTCCTCCAGCTGCCCCGGCGACCAGCCGGCATACCCCAGCAGCATCAGGAAGTCCGCCGGCCCTTCGCCCACGGCGATGGCACTGAGAATGTCCCGCGAGGTGGACAGCGCCAGGGTGTCGGTCAGTGCCAGCGAGCTCTGCCAGTGGCCCACCGGCCGGTGCAGGACAAAGCCGCGTTCGGGCTGGACCGGGCCGCCCTGGTAGACGGGCGCATGGGGAGGCTCGCCTTCCATCGACAGCTGCGACAGAAGATCCCCCAGGTCGAGATCCAGCGGGTGGTTGATGGTCAGGCCCATGGCCCCCTCATCACTGTGCTCACAGATATAGGTGAGCGACCCCTCGAAGCGCGGATCCGCCAGGTAAGGGGTGGCGATGAGGAACTGATTCGTCAGGAATTCCGGCTGCGTGCTCATGGCCGCAGTATTCCTTGCCTGCGGCGTGCGTACAAGAGGGGTTATCCCCTATCCGGGGCGCTGCCGCTGAGACCGCGGGGCTGGAACGACCAGGTGCGGATGATCTCGAGCACATCCTGTTCTTCGGCCATGCGTCCGCTGAAGGCCTCGAACGGGCTCGCCTGGCGGACGATGCGCCGGGCCGCGTCATCCAGAACCGCGTGCCCCGAGGACTGCAGGACCTCCAGCTCGCGCAGGCTGCCATCGCGGTTGATGGCGACCAGCATGCGCACCTGGCCGTGCAGCCCCCGCCTGCGCGCCTCCTCTGGGTAGTTGAGGTTGCCCGTGCGCTCAATGGTCTGCTGCCAGTTGCGCACATAGGCGGCGCCGGCATCCTCCATCGTGGAGACGGCGGTGACCCGTGTGATACGGGGGCGTTTGGCGTACTGGTTCTGCTGCTGGCTGAGCCGGGCCTCCAGGCTGGCGATGTCCTGGCTGCGTTCCCGGAGGGTTTCATGGGGATTGTCCCGCTCCGGGGCCTCCCGGTCTTCCTCGCTGTCCTCCGGCACCTCGCGGCGGGATTCGGCCTGCGTGGTGACACGGCTGGTGGTCCCGCCACTCTCGGGCCGGGGTTCGGGCCGCGGCGGCACGGCCTGGCGGGTTTCGGGGGCGGACAGCGGCGCCGGCTCGGTGGCCGTAACCTCCTGGACGGAGTCCGCATCACCACTGCCCTTCTGGGCCGCCTCCGCCAGGAAGTCCGCGTCCTCGGGCGTCTCCGCGCTCGGCTGGGTGGCCAGGGTCACGTCCATGCTGTGATCCGTGGTCGAGGGGTCTTCCGGCGCGAACCCCACCCCCAGGATCAGTACACCGTGAAACACCAGGGCTGCAAAGAGCGTCAGCCCCAGGCGATCCGTATGCGTTACCTCCGCCACAACAGCCCTCAGCCGGCCCGGTTGTCCAGGCGCACTGCAATGGCCTCCATCAGGCGTCCGCCGATGTCGTCGTCAAAGGCCCGGTCAAGCTCGCGCACACAGGTGGGGCTGGTCACATTCACTTCCGTCAGGTAGTCGCCAATCACATCAATGCCCACGAACAGCAGACCCCGCGCCTTCAGGGCCGGGCCCACCTGCTCACAGATCCAGCGGTCCCGGTCGGTGAGTTCGCGGCCTTCGCCACGCCCGCCTGCGGCCAGGTTGCCCCGGCTCTCACCCGCTCCCGGGATGCGCGCCAGGGAGTATGGCAGAGGTTCGCCGTCAATCATCAGGATGCGTTTGTCGCCGTCGCGGATCTCGGGCAGGTAACGCTGGGCCATGGCGGTGCGCGTGCCCTCCTCCGTCAGGGTTTCCAGGATCACACTGAGGTTCTCGTCGTCCGGCCGCACCCGGAAGATGGACTTACCGCCCATGCCGTCCATGGGCTTCATGATGACGTCGCCGTGTTCGCTGTGGAACTCACGCAGTTTCTCCGGATCCCGGCTGACCACCAGCGGCGGAATGCACTGGGGAAAGCGCGTCGCGAACAGCTTCTCGTTGCAATCACGTAATGTATGCGGCGGGTTGAGCACCAACGCGCCCTGGCCCTCCGCCATCTCCAGAATCCAGGTGGCCATGGTGAAGGCGTCGTCCACCGGCGGGTCCTTGCGCATCAGGATGACGTCCAGCTCACCCAGATCCTGATCCCGGGTCTCGCCGAACTCATGCCAGTGCTGCGGATCGTCAAACACCTCCAGTTCGCGCGTCCTGGCCCGGGCCGCACCATCGCGCACGTAGAGGTCGTCGAGCTCCATGTAGCGCAGCGCCCAGCCACGGCGCCTGGCCGCCAGCAGCAATGCCAGCGTGGTGTCCTTCTTGAAACTGATCCGTTCGATCGGATCCATGACCACACCCAGGGTCACACTCATCAGGGGGCCTCCCGGAGACGGATTAACGGACCGGCAATGTGCCGGAAATGCGTGCCAGAGAATACCTGCTATGCTGGAAAAAGGGCAGCGGTTCTGCAAGCTGGCTTTGCAGGCTGTTGCATGGCGCCCATATAGTGAGACAGATCACAATCAGTGACACGGTGCCGCTGGAGGCCCGGGCCATCGTCCGCTATAACAGTGGGGCTATATAGAACATGCACGGGATCTGTGTTAAAACGGCGCCTCTTACTGAGGCCGAAGCACGGGCACTGGACGCCATCCGGGCCGCCGACAACAATAATGATCTCTATCTCTAGCGCAGGGCTGTTGGACAATGGACGATAACTTCGAAAACCTCAAAGTCATGGTGATCGACGACAGCAAAACCATCCGTCGCACCGCTGAAACCCTTCTCAAGAAAGTGGGCTGCGAAGTCATCACCGCCACCGATGGCTTTGACGCACTCGCCAAGATCGCGGACTCCCAGCCGGACATCATCTTCGTGGACATCATGATGCCACGGCTTGATGGCTATCAGACCTGCGCCCTGATCAAGAACAATGATGCCTTCAAGCAGACACCCGTGATCATGCTGTCGAGCAAGGACGGCCTCTTCGACAAGGCCAAGGGCCGCATCGTGGGGTCGGACCAGTATCTGACGAAGCCCTTCAGCAAGGATGAGCTGCTCGGCACCATCCGCGACCACATGCCCGCACGCCAGGAATAACAGCGCCGGCATGCCCATCATTTGACGACCCAGAGTAGAGGAACCCATGGCTCGCATCCTGATCGTTGACGACTCACCCACAGAGGTGAAAAAGATCTCCGGACTGCTGACCAAGAACGGCCACGAAGTGCTCAGTGCCGACAATGGCTCCGACGGCGTGGCCATCGCCCGTTCGGAGCAGCCGGATCTGGTCCTCATGGACGTGGTCATGCCTGGACTGAACGGCTTCCAGGCGACCCGGCAACTGACCCGCAGTTCGGAAACCCAGCACATCCCGGTGGTCATCGTGACTACCAAGGACCAGGAAACAGACCGTGTCTGGGGCACGCGCCAGGGCGCCCGTGGCTATCTGGTCAAGCCTGTGCCCGAGGACGAGCTGCTCAAGACCATCGACGACCTGCTGAGCTGAACAGGAGCTCCGGATGTCCGCGCAGGCCACTTCCCCCGAAGCCGATCCGTTCAGCGTCCTGACCGACATTGCCCGGCGCAGCCGTGAACAGGCGGCCGGGCTGCCCAAGCAGGAAGAAGCGGTCGAACTGTTCAGCGGTATCGGGTTCACCCTGGCGGGCCAGCGGTATGTGGCCCCCATGGGTGAGGTGGTCGAAATCCTGGACGTCCCCCGGTTCACTCCAGTTCCCGGCGTCCGTGCCTTCATGCTCGGCGTCGCCAACGTCCGTGGCCGCCTGCTTCCGATCACCGATCTGGCCCTCTACTTTGGTCTACCCAGGCCCGCCGGCGCCCTGCGTGAACGCCGCGTGCTGGTCATCGAACAGGGCAACCTGTTCAGCGGGCTGGTGGTGGATGACGTGCTCGGAATGCAGTACTTCAGTGTCGACAGTCATGTGCCGGACCCGGAGGATCCTCCCGCCGCGGTGAAACCCTGCCTGCGGGGGGCTTACCAGCGCAGCGACGAGGTGTGGAACGTGTTTTCCACGCTGGCGCTGGCCGAGAATGAACAGTTTCTGGATGTGGCGCACTGGTAGTGCGCGCGTGGTAGCCACCGGATCCATCAATCAAAAACAACATCAGAGTGACAGGCCAGGAGCCGAAAATGCAGAACCGTGCCGGAAAATTCATCTCAGCGCAGAGCGCCAACCGGCCCATTGTGGGTCTGATCGGTCTGCTCGGGGTGCTGACCATTGCGCTGGTGGTGGTGCTGTTCCTGATCAACCGCAACAGCAGCCATGATGCCCAGTACATCGACTACGCGGGTGACCTGCGGGTGCTCTCCCAGGAGATCGCCAAGAACGCCACCGAGGCCGCCGGCGGCACCGAGTCGGCCTTCGACCAGCTCCAGAGCTCCCGCGACCGGTTCGATGAGCTCTGGGGCTATCTGCGCGAAGGCAACCCGGAAACCGGCCTGCCCCCGCTCGAGCTCACCGGGGAAACCGGGGTGCAATCGCTGTGGAACGATGTACGGACCAACGCGGATGAGATCCTCGCCACCCGCGGCGCCGTCCTGGAGCTGCACCAGGTGGCCGGCGAACTCAACAGCATCATTCCGGACCTGCAGGTGGAATACGAGGACGTGGTGGACATCCTCATCAACACCGAAGCAGCCCCCCAGCAGATCTCACTGGCCCAGCGCCAGTCGCTGCTGGCCGAGCGTATCGCCCGGAGCGTGAACAATATCCTCAGTGGTGACGAGGACGCGGTGGTGGCCGCCAACCAGTTTGGCCAGGACGCCCAGCGCTTCGGCCGGGTGCTCAACGCCCAGCTTCGCGGCGACGAGTCCATGGATGTGAGCGCGCTGGAGGATCCGGACGCGCAGTTCATCCTCGAATATGTCGAGAACGAGCTCTTCAGCGTGGTGGACGAAAACGTCGACCGGATCCTCAACTTCTCCCCGGACCTGTTCCAGGCGCGGGACTCCGCCAACACCATTTTCAGCCAGAGCCCTGAACTGCTCAGCGAAACCTCGGAGCTGGTCTCCCTGGTGCAGAACCGCAGCCACATCGTCACGCCGCTGTGGGCCTACGTGATCCTCATCGCCATCCTGGCCAACATCATCGCCATCGGCGTGGCTCTGTATCAAGCCTCGCAACGGCGGCTGCGCGAGACCCAGGAGCAGAACGAACAGAACCAGAACGCCATCCTGCGGCTGCTGGACGAACTGGCCGACCTCGCCGACGGTGACCTGACCACCGAGGCCACGGTCACAGAGGACTTCACCGGTGCCATCGCCGACTCCATCAACTACGCCATCGACCAGATGCGCACCCTGGTGCAGTCGATTCGCGACACGGCCGTGAACGTGGCCTCCTCCGCCGAGCAGACCCAGGCCACGGCGAAACAGCTGGCCGAGGCCTCGGAGCATCAGGCCCAGGAGATTGCCGGTGCCTCGGCAGCCGTGAACGAAATGGCTGTTTCCATCGACCAGGTGTCGTCGAACGCCTCCGAATCCTCCTCAGTGGCGGAACGCTCGGTATCCATCGCCAAGAAGGGCGCCGAAGTGGTGCAGAACACCATCAAGGGCATGGACGACATCCGCGAGCAGATCCAGGAGACCTCCAAGCGGATCAAACGCCTGGGTGAATCCTCCCAGGAGATCGGCGACATCGTATCGCTGATCAACGACATCGCCGACCAGACCAACATCCTGTCGCTGAACGCCGCCATCCAGGCCTCCATGGCCGGTGACGCGGGCCGTGGCTTCGCAGTGGTCGCGGACGAAGTCCAGCGGCTGGCGGAACGCTCCTCCGCAGCGACCAAGCAGATCGAGGCCCTGGTCAAGACGATCCAGTCCGACACCAACGAGGCCGTCATCTCCATGGAGCACACCACCTCCGAGGTGGTGCGTGGCGCCCGACTGGCCCAGGACGCCGGTGTGGCACTGGAAGAGATCGAGAACGTTTCCACCAACCTGGCGGAACTGATCCAGAACATCTCCAATGCCGCGCGCCAGCAGTCGTCTTCAGCGGCGCACATCTCCAACACCATGAACGTGATCCAGGAGATCACCTCGCAGACGTCCTCAGGCACCAACCAGACCGCCGAGTCCATCGGCAATCTGGCGGAGATGGCCGCCGAGCTGCGTGAGTCCGTGGCCGGGTTCAAGCTGCCGGAGACGGCCGGCGAGGGCGAGGAGGCACAACCAGCGCCGGAAGCCCCGCAGATTTCCAACGAGGACGAGCCCATGGATGACGGGGATGACAGCGACCAGGATGTCCCGACAGTCCGTTAATCAGAACCAGCGGTCAGGTGCGGGCGTACCATGGTCAATGCTGAAAACGACAACCCATCCACAATGGCCATGCCCGGCTTCGCGCCGGGAATGGCTATGGATGATGCCCAGTTCGAGCAATGGCGGGACCTGCTTGAATCGCGTACCGGCATGACGCTGACCCCGGAGCGGCGCTCCTTCCTGGAAGCCAATGTGGGCACCCGCCTCCGGGAACTCGGTTTTCCCAGCTATCAGGCCTACTACGAGAAGGTCATGTACGGACCCGGGGCCATCGCCGAATGGGCGACCCTGGTGGACCGGCTGACCGTTCAGGAAACCCGCTTTTTCCGCGACGCGGATGCGTTTGAACTGGTAGCCGATTATGCCCGCGAGCGCTATCGGGAGCCCAACTGCAGAACACTGGAGGCCTGGAGCCTGGGCTGCGCCACCGGCGAGGAAGCCTACACCCTGGCCATGATCCTGCATAAGGCGGCCAGCGAGGCAGCAGGACGCCGCTATTTCGGCGTTACTGGCACCGACATCAGCCTGGTGGCACTGGATAAAGCCCGCCACGGTGTATACGGACCGCGTCGGCTGGCGGGCACGGCCCCTTACTGGCAGTCACACTATTTCGAGACCCTTACAGACAACAGTGTCTCCGTGATTCCGGAGCTCAGGAAGCGCGTCAGCTTCTCCCAGCTCAATATTCTTGAACTGCGACACGCGCCCATGCACGGCATGGACATCATTTTCTGCCAGAATGTACTGATCTACTTCCGCCGCTGGCGGCGGCGGGACATCGCCAACCGACTGGCCGATCTGCTCGCCCCGGGCGGACTGCTGATTCTCGGGCAGGGCGAACTGACAGACTGGCAGCACCCGGAGCTGACCCCTGTGGCAGCACGTAAGGTCCTCGCCTGGCAGCGATCGGACCCCCAGAATGGCAACCGGAGTGATCATGGCCCAGCACGATGACAGCCTTTCCCTCCATTGGGTGAGGGGCGAAATCCAGGAAACGCTCAGACAGAGCCAGCATGCGCTGGAAGCCTTTGCCGAGAACCGCGAGGATCTGGCCCAGCTCCGGTTCTGCCTGAACCACCTGCACCAGGTTCACGGAACACTCCGGATGGTCCAGCTCGAGGGCGCCAGCCTGGTCGCGGCGGAGATGGAAGCCCTGGCCGAAGCCCTGCTCAACCATGAACCCGGGGACAGCGACACGGCCATCGGCAGCCTGATGCAGAGCATCCTGCAGCTGCCGGATTACCTCAGTACCCTGCACTCCCGCAGCGAGGATGTGCCACTGCGGCTGCTGCCGCTGCTCAATGACCTGCGGGCCGCACGCGGCGAGACCTTCCTCTCCGCCAGCGCCCTGTTCAACCCGGATCTGAGCCCGGCACGTTTTCAGGCACCGGCCCAGGTCAACCAGCGCCTAACCGCCTCCGGTGTGCTCGACAAGGTGCGCAAGCTCCAGCAGATGTTCCAGTTCGCCCGTGCCGGCCTGGAGCGGGGCGAGGATGTGGACACCCACCTGGACTATCTCGACAAGGTCATCACCCGGTTGATCAAACTCTGCCAGAGAACCCCACAGGGTGAGATCTGGCAGGCCGCGGGCGCCCTTGTTGATACCCTGAAATCCGGCCACAACCCCATGGGCGCAGCCACCCTGGCACTGATCAGCGATCTCGATGGCGAGCTGGAGCGGCTGATCAGCGAAAGCGACACCATCCTCAGCCAGTCCGTTCCCGAGGATACCCTCAAGAACCTGCTTTATTACGTTGCCCGTGGCGTGGACTGCGAGAGCGAGCGCGTCAGCACCATGGTGGAACGCTACCGCCTGCGGGAAGCGCTCCCGGACGACACCGGCGACCACGGCCAGAGCCAGGCGCCGGCGCGGGCGGCCATGACCTCGGTGGTGGAAGTGCTTACCGAGGAACTCAACACCATCAAGGACCGGCTTGACCTGTTCGTGCGTGCCCACGAGCGCAGCAACGCCGATCTCGCGGAACTTCTACCCGGGCTGCGCCAGGTGGCCAACACCCTCGCCATGCTGCGACAGGGCACCAGCCAGCGGGTCATCAACGACCAGATCGAACGGATCGAGCAACTGTCAGCCAGTGCGGATGCCGTGGACGACGGCACACTGATGGACATCGCCGGGGCACTGCTCTATGTGGAAGCCGCGATCTCCGGCCTCTCTGAAGGCGAGAGCCAACAACCGTCCGATGTCGGGCACGGTACCGATCACCGCATCACCGGCATCCAGGCCACCGAAGCCGGCGGCGCCGTACTGCGCGAATCCCGCAACGCGCTGGAGCAGGTGAAGACCGGTGTGGTCAACTTCATCGCATCCCAGTGGAATACCGAAGCCATCAGTGGCGTGCCGGAACTGCTCTACAGCATCCGCGGCAGCCTGCACCTGATTCCGCTGGAACGCACCGCCACCGCCCTGGGGGCCTGCGAGCGTTTCATCCAGGACGTGCTGATTGACGGCGTCTGGACTCCCAACTGGGAACAGCTCGATACCCTCGCGGACGCCATCACCAGCATCGAATATCACCTGGAAAGGCTGATGGACGGCATCGACGACAACGATGCCATCCTGGCCATGGCCGAGGAACGCCTGGAAAGTCTCGGGTTCCCACCCGGACGCGAACCGACCCGCACCGCCCCCGAACCGGAAGCCGATGAAGCCACCGAAGCGGCGCCCGCCGACAGCCCTGCCGCCGCCACCGCGGAGCCGCCCAAGGAGCGCGATTCCGAACTGCTGGATGACGACATCCTTGAGATCTTTGTGGAAGAGGCCGATGAAGTTCTGGAGGCCATCCAGCAGCATTACCCGACCTTCCGGGCTGACTACGAGAACCATCAGGCACTCAGCGAAGTGCGCCGCGCCTTCCATACCCTCAAAGGCAGCGGCCGCCTCGTGGGAGCAACCAGCATCGGCGAGCTTGCCTGGTCGGTCGAGAACCTGCTGAACCGCGTTCTGGACCGCTCCATCCAGCCCGGTGAGCGCATTATGAGCCTGCTCGACCGGGTGATCGAACGACTCCCCGGTCTGATCCAGTCCTTCCGTGACGGTGAGGCCACCGGCGATGTGGACGACCTGATGAACGAGGCACACGGCCTCGCGGATACCCGCAACGCCGAAGAGCCCGAGGACACGGACGCGGAGCACGCCGTTCGCGAGGAGCCAGAGCCAGAGCCAGAGCCAGAGCCAGAGCCAGAGCCAGAAGACAGGGAAACAGACACGGAGCCACAGCCTGAAGCCAGCGCAGCGCCGGCACCGGAAACAGAGGCGGCAACCGCCGACGAGCCGCTGGTGGACCAGGAGATCCTCGATATCTTCATCGAGGAGGCAGAGGAAGTCCTGGAAACCATCCATGAATACCTGCCTCGGCTGCTGGAAAGCTACGAGAACACCAGCGCCCTCACCGAAGTCCGCCGCGCCTTCCATACCCTCAAGGGCAGCGGACGCATGGTCGAGGCGGAACGCATCGGCGAACTGGCCTGGGCGGTGGAGAACGCTCTCAACCGCGTCCTGGACGGCACCCTCTTCATGAGCGATGACATGGCATCGGTGCTGCAGGAGGTGACCGATGCCATCCCCACTCTGGTGGAAGACTTCCGGCAACAGCGCGCACCCTCCATTGACACCACACGGCTTGGGGAGCGCGCCAATGCCCTGGCACGTGGTGAGGTTCTGGACGCCGAACCCATGCCGGAAGCCGAGCCCGAAGCCCCGGCTCCCGAAGCCCCGGCCGAAGAGCCAGCAGACGTCGAAGAGCCCGAGCTCGACCCGATGCTCATGGACATCTTCCGTTCCGAGGCCGACAGCCACCTGGAGGCGCTGGACACCTTCCTGGCGGACGCCGAAGACCAGGAAACAGCCGACTACACCGATAACCTGTCGCGCGCGCTGCACACCCTCAAGGGCAGCGCACACACCGCCGGCATTGAGCCCATCGCCCGGGTCACCGCGCCCATGGAGAAGTTCGTCAAACGGGCCCGGGCCGCGGGCGACCGGGCCGACGCCGATGTGATCAGCCTCATCCAGCGGGTGCGCGACTTTGTGCAGGCGGGGCTCGATCGCCTGACCAGCGATCCCCTGACCCCGCTCGACGGAACGGATGCGTTCCTCACCGACCTGCGGGAGCTGCACCAGGCACGTTACCCCGACGAGGCGCCCCCGGCCGGCACCACCTCGCCCGAGACCGGGGCGGCCGGCGACAACAGCCTGATCAGCATCTTCCTCAATGAAGGCATTGAACAGCTGCTCGACGCCGACCAGACCCTTGAGCAGTGGCTGGAGGGCAATACGGGCGAAGCGCCCCTGCAGGCCCTGATCGACAGCCTGGCCACGCTCAGTGCCAGTGCCGACCGCGCCCAGGTGCAGCACGTCAGTGAACTCGCCGGGGCCCTGCAGCACCTCTACGAGGAAGTCATCGAAACCACGGATCTGCCCGTGGACCAGCTGACACCGCTGCTGCGGGAAGCCCACGAGGCCATGATCAACCTCATGGACCAGCTGGCCGCGGGGCTTGCCACCGAATCCCCGGCCGGGCTCGTGACCCGCCTCAACGAACAGGCGGCAGACCTGCGTCAGGCCCGCACTGACGCCGAACAACAGGTCTTCGAGGAACGCTTTGGCGGGGATCTGGCGTCCATGGACGAAGCCCTGAACGAAGACATCGAAGCGGAACCGGCACCTGAGCCTGAGCCTGAGCCTGAGCCTGAGCCTGAGCCTGAGCCTGAGCCTGAGCCTGTAGAACAGGGTGAGACCGCCAGTGGCGGGGAGGCCAGCGCGGACATCGACCCGGAACTGGCGGAAATCTTCCTCGAGGAAGCCCATGAACTGATCGACAGCACCGGGGAGGCGCTGCACCAGTACATTTCCGAACCGGACAACACCGAGCTGGCCAAAACGCTCCAGCGTGAGTTGCATACCCTCAAGGGTGGCGCCCGTATGGCGGAGATCGCGCCCATTGCGGACCTGTCGCACTCGCTGGAGGACCTGTTCGAGCGCGTGGCCGAAGGGCGACTGGCGCTGGGCGAAGCCACTGGCGAAACCCTGCTCGCCTGCCATGACGCACTGGCGCGGATGGTGGATCAGACCAGTGCCTTCCAACCCTGTGAACCGGCGGATGAGCTGACCGAAAGGGTGCACGCCCTGATGCGGGGCGAAACGGCCACCCCGGCAGCAGAGACCGAAGCCAAAGAGCCCGAGCCCGAAACATCGGAGCAGGCATCGGCAGCGGAAACCGCCGCCGAACCCGAAGCAGAGCCCACAAGCGCGCCCGAAAATGAACTCAGTGTTCTCTTCCTGGACGAAGCCCGCGAGATTGAGAATGCCCTGGAGCAGGCCGTCCGGGACTGGGAAGGCGACCCCGAACAGGGTGAGCCCATGGCGCGGATGCGCGAAGAGCTCCACACCCTCAAGGGCGGTGCCCGCCTGTCCGAACTCGAACCCATTGCCGAGCTCGCGGATACCTGGGAAAGCACCCTCGACAGCGTCATCGAAGGCGCCGGCGACAGCCACCAGGCCCTGAGCTTCAGCCAGCAGAGCCTGACCCGGCTGGGCGGAATGCTCGACCGGGTCGAGGCCGGTGAGTCACTCGCGGCCGATGCGACCGGGGCGGAAGCCGGCGAGGCGACAGCGGGCGACGAGGCGGAAGACGACCCCAGCAACGTGGATCCGGAAGTCCTCGAGATCTTCCTGGAGGAAGCCGGCGAGCTGGTGGACACCCTGGATCACACCCTGGCCGCCTGGCAGAGAGCCGAGGACGGCGATGAAGCCGCCCACAGCCAGGAAGCGCAGCGCGCCCTTCACACCATCAAGGGCGGCGCCCGGCTGGCCGAGCTGACCACTCTGGGTGAAAAGGCCCACCGTTTCGAGAGCCTGCTCTCGCGCATTGAATCCGAGGGCAATCAGCCCTCGGAAGCCCAGTGGGAGGAAATCCACGGCCTCCACGACGAGATCATCAGCCGCGTGGAACAGGTCCGCCGCACCTGGCAGGGGGATACGGGGGAGGAACCGTCCGGGGCGGCAACCGAGGCCCCGCAGGCACAGGAGCCGGAAGCACCCGCGGAAACCGCTGAGTCACCGCAAGAGCCCGCGCAGCCCGAGGCACAGACCACCCCGGAACCGAGTCCCGC
Organism: Halospina sp. K52047b; assembly: GCF_008709855.1. Taxonomy (NCBI): domain Bacteria; kingdom Pseudomonadati; phylum Pseudomonadota; class Gammaproteobacteria; genus Halospina; species Halospina sp. K52047b. Next base: position 75,492 of record NZ_VYJH01000004.1, read on the forward strand.
GGGCCAGGAGACCCAGCCCCAGCAGCAGGCCCGGGACCAGCGCCGGGCCGAACTGGCCCGCAGCGCCCAGGAGACCCTGCGGGTCAATGCCCAGCTCATGGACGAGATGGTCAACCTCGCCGGTGAGACCAGTATCACCCGCGGTCGGCTGGAGCAGCAGATCAGCGACTTCAGCCATACCCTGGACGAAATGGCGGCCACCACCGACCGCCTGCGCGAGCAGCTGCGCCGGATGGAGATCGAGACCGAAGCCCAGATCCTGCACCGCGCCGAACAGGAATTCGGTCCGGACTACGACCAGGACTTCGACCCGCTGGAAATGGACCGCTACTCGGCCATCCAGCAGCTGTCACGGGCCCTGTCGGAATCCGCCTCGGACCTTGCCGACCTGCGCGAGACCATGAGCGACAAGGTGCGTGATGCCGAGACGCTGCTGCTGCAGCAGCAACGCACCAACACCGAGCTCCAGGAAGGGCTCATGAAGACGCGCATGGTGCCGTTCTCCTCGATGGTGCCGCGCCTGCGCCGAATCGTGCGCCAGATCTCCGGCGAGACCGGCAAGAAGGCCCACTTCGAGGTGAACAACGCCGAGGGCGAACTGGACCGGACGGTACTGGACCGCATGGTGGCACCACTGGAGCACATGCTGCGCAACGCCATCGACCACGGCATCGAGGATGCCGGCGAACGCGAACAGGCCGGCAAGCCCGCCACCGGCAACGTGCGCCTGGACCTCAGCCGCGAAGGCGGCGAAGTGGTCCTGCGCCTCAGGGACGACGGCGGCGGGATCGACACGGAAAAGGTCCGCCAGAAGGCCATCAAGCAGGGACTGCTGGAAAGCGGCGAGGACCTGACCGATCACGAGATCCTGCAGTTCATCCTGCAGCCGGGCTTCTCCACCGCTGCCTCCGTCACCCAGATCTCCGGGCGTGGCGTGGGCATGGACGTGGTCGCCAGCGAAATCAAGCAGCTCGGCGGCAGCCTGGACATCGACTCCACCCTGGGCGAAGGCACCATCTTCACGGTGCGGCTGCCGTTCACGGTGTCCGTGAACCGGGCGTTGATGGTCACCATCGGCGACGACTACTACGCCATCCCGCTGAACACCATCGAAGGCATTGTGCGGGTCTCCACCTATGAGCTGGAGGAGTATTACCAGCCCAACGCCCCCATGTACGAGTACGCCGGCCAACAGTACCGCCTGCAGTACCTGGGCGCCCTGCTCAATTCCGAGAGCCAGCCGAAGCTCCAGGGTCAGGCCCTGCCGCTGCCCGTGATGCTGGTGCGTGGCGCCGACCAGCCCATGGCCCTGCAGGTGGACAGCCTGATGGGCAGCCGCGAGATCGTGGTCAAATCCCTGGGGCCACAGTTCGGCAGCGTTCGCGGCGTCTCCGGTGCCACTATCCTTGGTGATGGTAACGTTGTGGTGATTCTCGACCTGCCGGCCATGATCCGTGGCGACATCCTGGCCCAGCGCCAGCGCATGCTGGCCCATGTCGAGACCGGCGAGACGCCGCGTGAACAGCGCGCCACACAGGTCATGGTGGTGGACGACTCGGTCACGGTCCGCAAGGTCACCTCGCGGCTGCTGGAACGCCACGGTATGGAGGTGCTGCTGGCCAAGGACGGGCTGGACGCCGTCGGCCAGCTCCAGGACCGGCGCCCGGATATTGTCCTGCTGGACATCGAGATGCCGCGTATGGATGGCTTTGAAGTGGCCAGCTTCATCCGGCATGACAGTAAGCTCAGCGACGTGCCCATCATCATGATCACGTCCCGGACCGGCGATAAGCACCGGGAGCGGGCCGAGGCCATTGGCGTCAACCATTACCTCGGCAAGCCGTTCCAGGAGCAGGAGCTGCTGGACACCATCATGGAGCATGCCAGCGTCGGAGCGGAGCAATGAGCACGGGCAGGGGCGTGATCGTCATCGCCGACGACGTGCTCCAGCGCCACCGGCTGCAGCAGGCGCTGGACCGGCACGGCCTGCCCGTCGCGTTCATCGGCGACCCGGAGCGTTTTGCCGCCCTGGACCCGGCCCCCGAGTCGGATCTCTGCCTGGTGGAACTCACCGATGAGGAGGAATATCCGGAGCTGATCGAGGCGCTGCTGGCGGAGGACGAGCGCCCCCTGCTGTTCGGCCCGGGCGCGGCCCCGGAGCCGGGTCGCCAGGAATACGTGCGCTGGGAGCGGCGCCTGTTCGCCAAGCTGGAGGACCAGCTGGGCCGCCTGGAGGCTCTTGAGAATGAAGGCAGCCTGGATGCACTGGCCGCGCAGCCGGAAACCCGGGAACGCCTGCCCATGCCCAACTGGCTGGAACCTGTGGGAGAGGACGAACCGGCCCGGGAGCTCTGGGTTCTGGGCGCCTCACTGGGTGGCCCCGCGGCAGTGAAGGCCTTCCTCGATGCCCTGCCCGGGCGTCTGCCCATCGCCTTCGTCTACGCCCAGCACATCGATGCCCATTTCAGCAGCGTGCTCAGCCGGGTGCTGACCCGCGACTCGGAATGGCATCTGGTCAATGCCGAACAGGACCGCACGCTGCGCTGCGGTGAGATCCTGCAAGTGCCCGTGGAACAGGCGCTCTGGCTGGACGGGGACGCCCGGATCCAGCTACACGAGGAGTCCTGGTCCGGCCCCTACGGCCCCTCCATCGACCAGGTGATGACCCACATCGCCCGGGTGCACGGCGGCCACTGTCACAGCATCATCTTCAGCGGTATGGGCAACGACGGCGCTCTGGCCGCGCCCGCCCTCAACCAGGCGGGCGGTCACGTCTGGGTCCAGCGCCCGGATACCTGCGCCAGCCCGGCCATGCCGGAATCCGTCCAGGCCACCGGCACGGTGGATTTCCAGGGCGATCCACGCGAGCTGGCGGCACGGCTTCTGCGCGTGCTCGAGGAACAGACCCTGCTGACGGGCCGCTCCCGATGCCATTCAGCCTGATTCGACCTGCAAGGAACCCATCATGGCGGAGAACCCCGAACAACTGTCCTGCGTGCTGATCCCGGTCCAGGACACCACCCTGCTTCTGCCCAACGTCTCCATCGCCGAGATCGTGGACTACGAGCCCGACCCGGCGGACGAGGACCAGGAATGGGTGCTCGGCCGGCTCCAGTGGCGGGGCGTGAGTCTGCCGGTGCTGTCCTGGGAGGCAGCCAACGGCGGCGACCCCTTCCCGCCCGAGGGTCGGCGCGGGCGTATACTGGTGCTCAACACCATCACCGAACACCATGAGGCCATGCCCTTCATGGCCATGGCCACCCGGGGCATCCCCCGCCAGGCCAAGGTCAGCCCCGAGGAGCTGCGCCGGGAGCCCGAAGCAGCCGGCGACGCGACCCTGATGGAGGTCGTTTTCGAGGGGGAGCACTGTGTGATTCCGGACATGTCGGTGCTCGAGGACCTGGCCCAGCGCGCCGCCGGCTGAGGTTCCGTCCCTGTGGAGCCAGTGTTACCCTGTAACATATGACGCATCCACTGCCCTACCGCTCCCACGACCATGAGGCCTGCGTCAGCCAGGCCCTCAGCGACGCCCGACGTATCTGCGCCGAGAAAGGCGCACGCCTGACACGGCTGCGGGAACAGGTACTGGAACTGGTGTGGCAGTCCCACCGGCCCCTTGGGGCCTATGACATTCTCGATATCCTCAACGGGGAAGGCCGCCGGTCGGCACCACCCACCGTCTACCGCACTCTGGACTTCCTGCTGCAGATGGGCCTGGTTCACCGGATCGCCTCGCTCAATGCCTTTGTGGGCTGTAACCAGCCGGACCATCGCCATACCGGCTGCTTCCTGATCTGCCGCCAGTGCCACAACGTGCTGGAGATTGAGGCATCCGGCATACAGAAGGCCATCGACAGTGAGGCCCGGAGCCAGGGGTTCCTGAATGAGGAGACAGTGGCCGAAGTGACCGGGCTCTGTCCCGCCTGTCGGGAGGAAGACGGCCATGACTGAACCCGTGGTATCACTGGAGGACGCCGGCCTGCGCTATGGCGAAACCCATGTCCTGCACGACCTGACCTTCAGCATGAGCGAAGGGGACATAGTCACCGTCATCGGCCCCAATGGCGCTGGCAAGACCAGCCTGATCAAGCTGATCCTGGGCATCGAGAAGCCCAGCTCCGGCCATGTGCGCCAGCGCGCGGGTACCCGGGTGGGTTACGTGCCCCAGCGCATGACCCTCCAGCCTACCCTGCCGCTGACGGTGGGCCGCTTCCTCGGGCTCGCCGGCGGCGACCCCAGCGCCATTGAGGCGGCCCTGGCGCGCACCGGCGTGGCCCAGCTGGCAGACGAGTCCGTGCATCACCTCTCCGGCGGCGAGTTCCAGCGGGTACTGCTGGCGCGGGCCATACTGCGCCGCCCCCAGCTGCTGGTGCTGGACGAACCGGCCCAGGGGCTGGACGTTAACGGCCAGTCCGCGCTCTACGAGCTGATCCGCTCCCTGCGCGATGAGCTCAACTGCGCGGTACTGACCGTCTCCCATGACCTGCACGTGGTCATGGCCTCGACGGACACGGTGCTGTGCCTGAACGGTCACATCTGCTGCCGCGGCCAGCCGGAACAGATCTCTCAGGATCCGGCCTTCACCCAGCTGTTCGGCGAAAACCTGGCCAACACCCTGGCGGTCTACCATCACCACCATAACCACAGCCATGACGTGCACGGAGAGACCGTGCCATGATCGACCTTATCCTGAACGACTTCTTCTGGCGCGCCATGGCGGGCGGCCTGATGGTGGCAATGGTCGCCGGGCCCCTGGGCTGCTTCGTGGTCTGGCGGCGCATGGCCTATTTCGGGGACACACTGGCGCACTCCGCCCTTCTGGGCATCGCGCTGGGCACCGCCTTCCAGGCCAATCTCAACCTGAGCATCGTCCTGGTGTGTGTACTGCTGGCAGTGATCCTGATGCTGCTCTCACGCCAGCAGTCACTGGCAAGCGACACCCTTCTGGGCATCCTTTCCCACAGCTCCCTGGCCATCGGGCTTGTGGTGCTGGGGATGATGCAGGATTTCAGCATCGACCTGACCGGTTACCTGTTCGGGGATCTGCTCGCCATCAACCAGCGGGACCTGCTCTGGATCGCCCTCGGCGGCGCCTTCATCCTGATGCTCACGGTCTGGCTCTGGCGCGGCCTGCTGATGATCACCATCCACGAGGAACTGGCGACAGTGGAGGGCCACCGCACCGGTCTGCTGCGGCTGGCGCTGATGCTGATGCTGTCGCTGGTGATCGCCACCGCCATGAAGATCGTGGGGGTTCTGCTGATCACCGCTCTGCTGATCATACCCGCAGCCGCCGCCCGGCCGCTGGCCGCCACCCCCGAGCGCATGGCGGTGATCGCCTCCCTGCTGGGCATGGGTTCGGTGGTGGCAGGCATGACCCTGTCCTGGCACGTGGACACCCCAGCCGGCCCCTCGGTAGTGGTGGCCGCTTTCGGTTTCTTCCTTCTCCTCTGGCTCGTGCGGGCTCGCGCGCCGGCCTGAGACACCCACCGCTTGGTCTGCGCACACCACTGCGCTACAGTGAAACAAGGCAGACAGCGGGGGAGCCAGGACGATGGAACCGGAAAGCGTACCCGATACCGATCAGCCGGGCTGGTACCGGGCACTGCCCCCGATCGTTCTGGGTGTGGGGCTGGCTCTGAGCCTGCTGCTGTGGTCCGAGACCCGCCAGGCACTGGCCCGTGCAGCCACCACCGGCGACGACCCGGTCTTCCCGGGCCTCCTTCTGCTGTGCGGTGTCCTTCTGAGCGTTGGTATGGCCCTGGTCACCTGGCAGCTCGTGCGTGCCCACCGACTCATGATCCGCCGCGAGGTGCGCCTGGAACGGCTGCGCCAGCGCGACAGCCGCGCCCTTGAGAACAAACGCCTCGAAAAGGAAGTAATGAGCCGGGCGCTTTCAGACAGTGAACAACGGACCCGTGACTTCATCCGCCTGGGCACCGGTATTGCCCTGGAGCTGGATGATGCCCGGACCATCGGCTATGTCTCGCCCCAGGTTGAAAGCTGGCTGGGGCATACCCCCTCCACTCTGGCGGGCGAATGCTTTGCCTCTCTCCTTCCGGAATCCGAACACGAGCGTCTTGATGAAGCCCTGGAAACCAGCCGTCGCGAGGCCCGCCACACCACCCTGGACACCTGGCTCACGGAGCCTGGGGGCGAGCCCCTGTCCGTGCACGTACGTATCTGCGCCATCGTGGACGCGCTTTCCCACTGCCAGGGCTTCCGTGTGGTCTGCTCACCACGTGGCCCCATTGAATAGCAGTGATTCGCCACCACCTCTGTGAGCAGAGATGACCTGAACACGGCGCCAGATTCTGAACAGAGGTTCGCCAATGGAATTCAAGGATTACTACAAGATACTGGGCGTGGACGAGGACGCCTCCAAGTCCGAGATCAAGTCCGCCTACCGCAAGCTCGCGCGCAAGTACCATCCGGATGTAAGCAAGGAAGCGGACGCCGAGGACCACTTCAAGGAAGTGAGTGAGGCCTACGAGGTCCTGAAGGACGACGAGAAACGCGCTGAGTACGACCAGCTCCGAAAGTATGGCCAGACGGCGGACGGTGGCTTTGATCCGCCGCCCGACTGGGAATCCGGTGCCAGCTTCTCGCGCGGCGGGTTCACCGGTGCGGACAGCATGGACTTCAGCGACTTCTTTGAATCCATCTTCGGCGGCGCCGGAGGCGGCTTCCGGCAGCAGCGCGGCCAGGGCTTCGCCATGCGCGGCGAGGATCTCCACCACCAGCTGTCGCTGTTCCTGGAGGAGGCCTACAACGGCTGTGAGAAGTCCCTGCGCATGCAGCAGCCGGAACCCGGGCCTGACGGCGGTGTCCAGCGCCGCGAGCGCACCCTGAAAGTGAAGGTACCCGCCGGCGTGCGCGACGGCCAGACCATACGCCTGCGCGGCCAGGGCGGGCCCGGCATGGGCAGCGGTCCGGACGGGGATCTTTATCTGGACATCCAGATCGCTCCCCATCCACACTTCAGGCTGGAGGGCGGCGATCTGTATGTGACTGTGCCCGTGACCCCCTGGGAGGCGGCACTGGGTGGTCGCATTACAGTACCCACCATGGGCGGCAAAGCGACGCTCACCATTCCGGAAGGCACGCGCGAAGGCAAAAAGCTGCGCCTGCGCGGCAAGGGCATGCCCGGTAAGACGGCCGGCGACCAGTACGTGGTACTCCAGATCGCCATGCCGCCGAAACAGACCGAGCGCAGCCGCGACCTCTTCCGCGAGCTGGGCGAGGAAGTGCCGTTCAACCCACGCGACCACCTGGGAGTCTGATCATGAGCAGCAGAACGCCTCAAGCCGAGATGATGGACGAGCTGATGCGGCTGACACTGCGCGATCTCTGCCATGACTGCCAGGTCAACGCCGAGTATGTCATCGAGCTGGTGGAGTTCGGCGTGGTACAGCCGCGCGAGGGCCGGAGCCCACGGGAATGGATCTTTGCCGGTGAGGATCTGGTCAGGGTCAAGAAAGCGGAACGGCTGCGCCGGGATCTGGACGTCAACCTGCCCGGCGTGGCCCTGTCACTGGACCTGCTTGAGGAGGTCCGCGAGCTGCGCCGACGGGTGGATGAGCTGGAAAAGGACCGGACGCGCGACTGAGCCTCAGCCCAGTTCGGACAGTGGCCTCGCCACCTGGGCCACGCGGTCGTTGTCCACCAGCTCCAGGAAGTAGTCCCCCAGCCGCTGGCTTTCAGCCATGGCCCGGCGCCAGTGAGCTTCGCGCGTGGCGTCATCGTCCCGGTAGGCCGGGAAATCCCGACGGTCCGGCAGCTTGCCATCCGGCAGCCCCTCCAGGTACGCCTGTGTGGGCGCGATCAGGACCAGGTTGCGCAGGCGCTCGGGATCCCCGTTGCGCCAGGGGAGGCTCTTGTCGAACCAGCCCGGCACGATCCGCTGGGTAAAGTGCGGATAGAGGACAAGATCGTCCCCGGCGTAGGGAAGGTCCAGATGGTAATCGGTCAGGCCGCCGTCCCGGAACGAGTGGCCCGCAACACCAGGGATTGTGTCCACGGCGTTCATCACGAAGGGAATCGAGGCTGAGGCCAGCAGCGCGGCCTGCAGGTTGCCCGCGTTCAGTCCCTCATAACGCCCGGGGAAGTCGCTGAAGGCATCCAGTGGGGGCTCGGCGCGCTCATCGTGCATCACCATCCGCTCAAACCCCAGCCGGATCCAGGGCCGGTGAATGGCATTCGCCAGCACCACCGGCGCCAGACCGGCCATCAGCAGCGGCCTGCGGTCCGAAGCCACCAGCCCTTTCGAGCGTGCCACCATCACGTTCAGACGGTAACGCTGCTGCTCAAGGATGGTGGCCTCATGCCCGCCAAGCAGCGCCTGCAGCATCTCCCGGCACTGCTCGGAAACCTGCGCCGGGGTTATCCCTCTCGGAAAGCGCTGGGTGGTGTAGAGCTCCCCGAGGCGCTCCAGAGCGGCCACCGGCTCCGGCGTGCAGGCACAGGCAAAACGCCAGCTGCCAATGGACGAGCCGATCAGAGTGCGCTCTCGCGGTGCCCGTTCCAGCCAGTCCCCGAACAGTACCCGGTCCAGCCCCAGCAGCCCCAGAGCCTTGGGGCCACCCGCCGCGCCGGGAATGGTGCCCACATCCCCCGGATGGAGTCCGCGTTCACGGATACGTGCCAGGGCGCGGTCACCGGCATGGATGCTCAGGGGCGGTATGGAATCGGTCATCAGCGCGGTCAGTCATTACCCAGTGCAATACGGCGACGGAAGGCCAGGTAGTGCTGGAGCGTTTCCGCGGGCGCCTCGAAATGCGGATAGTGACCAATGTCGTCCAGCAGTGCAATCCCGCGGTCACTGACCAGCTCGCGGTAACGCGCCAGCATCGGGGCCCCGGAGACCGGATCCGCCCCGCCCCAGATCAGCCGCGCCGGCTGATCGATGGCCTGGAGCGCACCCACCCAGCGGTGCCGGTGAACCCGGCGCTCTTCCATATAGTGGATGATGCGATGGATGACGCCCCGTCCGTTGTTGTGGATCAGCAGCTGCCAGAAATCCTCGATATCCCGTGCCGTGGGCTGGGTGGCCGCGCCGAAGATGCGCCCCAGACTGTTTTCAAACACCCGTCGGGTCAGCGCCCGGCTCACCAGCCCGCCCAGCGGCCCCAGAAGCAGTTTCTGGATCAGGATGGGCTGGTGGACCTCCGGGAAGAGCGCGGCATTCATCAGGGCGACACTCTCAAGGCGGAATCCCAGGCTGCCCTCGCGTTGGCGCGCCAGCAGCTCCTGGGTCACGGTCGCCCCGTAGTCGTGCGCCATGACATGCACCCGTTCCTCGCCCATCTGCTCCAGCCATCCCTGGATCAGGTCCGCCTGTTCAATGATGGAATAGTCGTGATCCTGGGGCTTGTCCGAGAACCCGAATCCCAGCATGTCCGGCGCCAGCAGCCGGTAGTGCTCACTCAGCGCCGGCCACAATCGGTGCCAGTCCCAGGAGGCCGTGGGAAAGCCGTGGATCAGCAGCAGGAGCTCACCCCGACCGCCGATACGGCTGAAGACCGCATGCTCGCCGTACATGAACCAGCACCCGGCCTCCTGCCAGCGCTGCAGTCCATGGGATTCCCCCTCGATCCGGTCCATCACGGTCTCTCCCTGTCTGTTGTGCGACAATTCTGTCTTCCGGCGGCTGAGTCTATCGCAATGTGCAATATGCAACGAGCCTGTAACACTCATCCAGTGCCTTCATTGCGTCGTAAACCGAGAAAAAGAGATAATCCGTCCGCCGTCCTCCATTGAACCTATCTATGATGGGATTCGGGCGAACGGCATAATGGATCGCTGATCAACGATGGGTTGAACCCGGGAGCACACCATGGAGCACAACACTGAGGGGCTGGCGGCCGATTACCGGGACATCATCCAGCGGCTGGGAGAGGACCCGGAACGCGAGGGCCTGGCTGAGACCCCCGAACGCGCCGCCAAGGCCATGGAATTCCTGACCCATGGCTATCATCAGGACCTGGATTCGATCGTCAACGGTGCCATTTTTGAATCCTCCAATGATGAGATGGTTGCGGTCCAGGACATCGAGCTCTACTCCCTGTGCGAGCACCACCTGCTGCCCTTTGTGGGCAAGTGCCACCTGGCCTATCTGCCCAACGGACGGGTCCTGGGGCTTTCCAAGTGTGCCCGCATCGTGGATATGTTCGCCCGTCGGCTGCAGATCCAGGAATCGCTCACACGCCAGATCGCCGAGGCCATCCAGGAGGTCACCGGTGCCAAGGGTGTGGCGGTGGTCATCGAGGCCCATCACATGTGCATGATGATGCGCGGGGTGGAAAAGCAGAACTCCACCATGAAGACCTCAGTGATGCTGGGCACCTTCCGTGAATCCCAGGCCACGCGCATGGAATTCCTGACCCTGCTCAAACGCAGCTGACCGCCACGGGGCCGCCATGACCGACGCACGCACCGCCACCATCCGCATCAAGGATCTCCGCCTGCGCACCTACGTCGGTATCAAGGAGGAGGAGATCAACAACCGTCAGGACGTAGTGATCAACATCCGACTGCTGTATGACGCCGACCAGGCCATCCGCAATAACGACATCGAGGCGGCGCTGAACTACCGCACCATCACCAAGAACATCATTGCGTATGTCGAGGGCAACAGCTTCGCACTGCTGGAACGGATGACCCGTGAGGTCCTGGACCTGGCCATGGAGCCCGAGGCTGTTCTGGAGGCCGAGGTGGAAATCGACAAGCCCCATGCCCTGCGTTTCTCGGACTCGGTGTCGGTTACACTGGGGGCGTCCCGCCAGCGCTCATAGCGGCCGTGGACATTTGTGCACACTTTCCTACACTGAGAAACCACCGCTTCCGGCCCTGAGGCCCGACCCCGATGTCACTGCGTTCGCTGTTCAGTGCTGACACCCGACCGCCGATTCTGCTCACGCTGGCCTGGCTCACCACCCTGTCGCTGGTTGCAGCCGGGACCATACTGTCCTGGCACCAGGGGCCGTTCTGGCCACCGCTGATCCTAACCTGCGGGGCCCTGGGCACCCTGGCGCTGGCACTGGGACAGGGCCTTCAGCGCCATAACCAGCTGCTGGAAAAAACCCGCGCCGCCCTGCGTCAGGAAACGGACCGACGGGTGAGTGCCGTAGCTGACCTCGAACGCATTGCCAGCAACGACCCGCTGACAGGCCTCGCCAATCGGCACTTCTTCATGGAGGACCTGGATTACGCGGTCCAGCGCGCACGCCTGTCCGGTGAGAAGATCGCGGTGATCGCGATTGACCTGGACAGCTTCCAGACGCTCAACAACTCCATGGGCCACGATTACGGCGACCAGCTGCTGATGTCGGTGGCCGAGCGCCTGCGCACCCTGGAGGACAGCAACCACCTGTTCTGCCGGGCCAGCAGCGACGACTTCTACCTGCGCTGCTACCCGCTGTCGGATCTGGAATCATTGATCCACCTGTTGGACCGCATCCGGGATCTGTTCCGGCGTCCCATCCGAATGGATGACGAGGACCGCTACCTGTCCGCCTCCATTGGTGTCGCCCTCTTCCCGGATCACGTGGGCGACGCCCAGTCACTGATCGCCAGTGCCGAGGCAGCGCTCAACCAGGCGGCGGCGCTTTCCGGCACCCGCTACCAGTTCTACAACGAACGCCTGCACGAACGGATCCGGGAGCGTATGGAGCTGCACTGGGGGCTGCACGATGCCCTGGAGCACAGGCGCTTCCATCTGCGCTATCAGCCACAGCAGGACCTGGCCACAGGGCAATGGGTTTCGGCGGAGGCCAAGCTGTACTGGGAGCACCCTGAACGGGGGGACCTGGGGCCCGAATCCTTCATGGAAGCGGCACTGGAAACAGGCCTGACACCGGCCATCACCCGTCACACCATCACGCTGGTATGCGATCAGCTGCGGCGCTGGCGCGAGAGCGGGGCGCACCACCTGACGGTGGCGGTCAACCTGTACGGCCCGGAACTTGAGGACGGCGGCCTGGTGGAGCATATCGCCGGGACCCTGAGGCGCTGTGAGATCGCCCCGGAAGCCCTGGAAATGGAGCTGGCCGAGGCCAGTCTCGCCAGCAACGGCCATCAGCGGGAAAAGCAGCTGCGGGCGCTGAGCGAGCTGGGCCTGCCCATCAGTATCGACGGCTTCGGACAGGGCACCGCCTCCCTCGCCTGGGTCAGGGACTTCCCGGTGCATCAGCTTAAAATCGAGCCGGGCTTTGTACGGCGCGTCACCAGCCGTCATAATGACAGTGTCATCGTCAGGGCGATCATCAACCTGGCCCACAATCTGGGCATGCAGGTCACCGCAACGGGTGTCGATACCGATGCGCACCTGACGTTCGTCAACGCACACCGGTGCGATTTCGCCCAGGGTGAACGGATCAGCCCGCCCCTGGCCGCGGATGAACTGGTGAAACACATCGGTTTCAACCGAGCCAACACAACAGAGTACTCCTGACCATCATGCGCCGCCTGATCATCACTGTACTGAGCCTGGCCGCCATCGCCGCTGTCGCCCTTGGCGCCACCCAGCTGGTTTCCGGCACCCGGGAGGAAACCGCCACAGCGGAGCAGGCGAACAACAGCGCCGCCCCGGAGCAGACCCTCACCGTCTTCGCCTCGCCCACCTGCGGCTGCTGCGGCGACTGGATCAATCACATGCGCGACGCCGGTTTCCAGGCTGAAAAGCGGGAAGTCAGCAACATCAACCGCGTCAAACAGGAAGCCGGGCTGCCACGCTCACTGGCAAGCTGCCACACCGCCTTCATCGACGGCTACCTCATTGAGGGCCATGTCCCCGCCTCCGACGTGAAGCGTCTTCTGCGGGAGCAACCCGAAGCCGCCGGCCTCAGCGTGCCGCGTATGCCGGTAGGCTCGCCGGGCATGGAGGTGGAAGGCCGTGGCCGGGACGCCTTCGATGTGATTCTTTTCCGGGACAACGGTGAGCAGGAAGTCTTTGAACACTACCCCGCCCAGACCAGCCTCTGACTCCGCAATACTGACAGGTTATTCTCTCAATGCTGAACAGCGACGCCCTGAACCAGCTCCAGCAGCTCCGTTCCGACATCCAGTCCGACAAGGAGCTGTTTGCAGGCACCATCAAGCGCGTCACCGGACGCTTCGGTTTCGTCACCCTGGATGACGGCCGCGACATCTATCTGCCCAAGGACGAAGCCCAGAAGGTACTGCTGGGCGACCGCGTCCAGATCCAGATCACCCAGGGCAACGGCGGCAAGCAGGCAGGGGAGCTTGAGAGCGTCGATGAGCGGGTACTGGATACCTTCATCGGCCAGTACGTGGTCCGGGGCAAGGGCCATTTTGTGGCGCCGGACATCAACGGCCTGAGCCGTTGGTTCTTCGTACCCCCGAAACAGCGCAACGAGGCGAAGAACGGCGACTTCGTCCATGCCCGGGTCACCCGTCATCCGTTCAGCAGCGGCAACGCCCAGGCCGAGGTGTTGAGTGTCATCGGTAACGAGTCGGACCCGGGCATCGAGCGCGGCTACGCCATGGCCAAATACCAGCTGCGCGACGAATGGCCAGAGGCGGTGAACGAAGAGATCGCCACACTCTCGGAGGCGGCCATTGAACAGGCCACATCCGGGCGTGAGGATCTGACGGATCTGCCCTTCGTCACCATCGACGCCCCCAGCACCCAGGACATGGACGACGCCGTCATGGCCCAGGCACGCCCGGAAGGGGGCTGGCGCCTGTGCATCGCCATTGCGGACCCAGCGGCGCTGCTTCCGGAGGATGGAGCCACGGAACAGGAAGCACGGCTGCGCGCCAGCTCCGCCTACTTCCCCGGCCAGCCCCGGGCCATGCTGCCCTCGGCCATCAGCCAGGACCTGGGCTCGCTCATGGCGGGCAGGGACCGGCTGGCACTGGTCTGTGACCTGCAGCTGGACGCCGAAGGCAACATGGGCGATTATCAGCTGTACGCCGCCACTATCCGCTCCCGCGCCAAGCTGGCGTACGAAAGCGTCGCAGCCCTGTTTGAGGACCGGACTGACGAGGAGACCCAGGCGCTGGACGACACCACCCTGGAGAGCCTGAACCAGCTGAAATCCGTGGGTCAGGCCCTGCGTCAGTGGCGCGAGACCAACGCCCTGGTCAACGAGGAACGGCCGGACTACCGCATCCGACTGGACGAGAACCGCAAGATCCGCAGCATCCAGAAAGCCTACCAGACCAGCGCCCACCGGCTGATCGAGGAATGCATGATCGCCGCCAACCGCTGTGCGGCGGACTTCCTGCAGCAGCGCAGCGGGGATGGACTCTTCATCACCCATGCCGGCGTGCGTGAGGAAAAGGCGGACAACATCCGCCAGCTCTTGGAACAGCACTGCCCGGAGCTTCTGGACGTTGACCCGACCACACCGGAGGGCTTTACCAGCCTCGTACGCCGGGCATCGGCACTGGAGACGGAGCTGCCGGTGAAGGCCATCGTCATGCGCCAGCTCGAACGCGCCGAAATGGCCACCCAGGCGGCGCCCCACCAGGGCATGGGCCTTTCTCTCTACACCACCATGACCTCGCCTCTGCGCAAGTACAGCGACTACTTCGTGCACCGGCTGATCCGCCACCACCTGGGTCTTGCTGGCAAACCCGAATGGGATGAGTCCGTGCTCAAGGCCCTGCAGGAGTCCCAGTGGCAGCTGCGCCAGGCGGTCAACGAAATGGAGCACAGTCTCAAGTGCCAGTTCGCCCCCAGCCTGGGGGACGCGGCGCACCAGGGCACCATCGTCCAGGTCAACGCCGGGGGCTTCCAGGTGAAGCTGGATGAAACCGGCCTGGTGGGCTTTGTGGCCGCACGGGATCTGCCCGAGAAGTTCAGTTTCGACCCGGTCACCCACACCATCACCAGTGACCAGCGCCGCTTCCGGCTGGACCAGGCGGTGACGGTGCGCTTCAGGGAGGTGGATGAGGAGCGCCGCCAGATCCGCTTCGATCTGGTCGACGCCTGACCCGCCCTACTGGTCAGCCCCGAGTGCCTCGGCGCGCTCGCGGCTGGCCGTCAGCTCCTCCGGGTTGTTCTCGGGAAGGGTCCAGCCCTGGATATGCTTTTCCACCAGGGTGGTGATCATGTCGATGTGATCCTCGTCCGAGTTCAACGCCGGAATGTAGTGGAAATCCTCGCCTCCGGCCTCCATGAAGTACTCCCGGTTCTCCTCATCAATCTCTTCGATGGTCTCCAGACAGTCCGATGAGAAACCGGGACAGACCACATGGACCCGCTTCACGCCCTGGCCGGGCAGCGACTTCATGGTTTCGTCCGTATAGGGCTGGAGCCACTCCTCGTTGCCGAAGCGGGACTGGAAGGTGGTCATGTACTCACCCTCGCGCAGCCCCAGCCGCCTGGCCAGCAGCCGCGTGGTCTTGTGGCATTCACAGTGATAGGGATCCCCGTTGAGCAGGTAGCGCTTGGGCACGCCGTGGTAGGACAGCACCAGCATGTCCGGCCGGCCATTGTCTTCCCAGTAGCGCTCGATCTTGCGCGCCACTGCCTCGATGTAGGGCTCAAAGTCATGGTAATGGCTGATGAAGCGCAGATCCGGCAGCCAGCGCCGCTGCTGGAAGTCCTGTGCCAGCGCATCGAAGGTGGACCCGGTAGTGGAAGCCGAGTACTGGGGGTACATCGGCAGAACCAGGAGCTGGCGCACACCCCGGCGCTGCAGATCCTCAATCGCGGATTCGATCGACGGATTGCCGTAGCGCATGGCGTAGGCCACCTCGATGTTCTGCCCGTAGCGGAACTGCAGGCGCTGCTTCAGCCCCTCGGCCTGGCCACGCGTGTGCACCAGCAAAGGTGATCCGTCCTCGCTCCAGACGCTGCGATAGCCCTCAGCGGATTTCTTCGGGCGGGTCCGCAGCACAATGCCGTGCAGGATCAGCCACCAGAGAAGCCGCGGCAGCTCGATCACGCGGGGATCCGAGAGGAACTGATCCAGATAGCGGCGCAGCGCCGGCGTGGTGGGTTCATCCGGCGTGCCCAGGTTGGTGATGAGCACGCCCACCCTGGCCGGCTGGTCGTGGGTGAAGTGCTCACTCATGCCACGGTATTTCATAGGTTTGGATTCCCCGTTGCGCTGGAATGGATTGACTTGAGTCTCATACGCACCACCATAAGGACTGGTTCCCCGCAGGAGGTGGCCCAGTGACTGCCAGGCAGCTTTTGATCGTCGCCCACACCCCGTCGCCCAATACATCCCGTATGGCCGAGGCCGTACTGAAGGGCGCTCGTCATGAGGATATCGAAAACGTCGAGGCTCGGCACATACCGCCCCTGGAAGCGGGTCCGGACGATGTGCTCGCAGCGGACGCCATCATTCTCGGGACCACCGAGAATCTAGGATATATGAGTGGGGCGCTAAAAGATTTTTTTGATCGGATCTATTACCCCTGCCTGGAACAGACACAGGCCCTGCCGTTTGCCAGTTTTGTACGGGCGGGGAAGGATGGAACGGGAACACTGAAGGCCATCGATACCATCACCACCGGGCTGCGCTGGCGGGCAGTGCAGGAGCCATTGCTCTGCCACGGTGAATTCCGGGAGGAATTCATAACCCAGTGTGAGGAACTGGGCCTTTACCTGGCAGCGGGACTGGATGCCGGCATGTTCTGACGGGTGGTTCCCAGCCTGTTCTGACCGGGGAACCACCCGTACGCATCACGCGCGTCAGTCTTACTGCTGACCCTGGCCCTGGCCTTGGCCCTGACTACGCTGCTGACGCATCTGCTGCTGCATACGCTGCATCTGCTGGCGCTGCTTCTGCATCTGCTTTTCCAGCTCTTTGCGCTGTTCCTCGGTGAACACCGACTCCACGCGGGACTGGAGCAGAATGCTTTCCGCTGTCATCTCACCGGTAAGATTACCCAGCTTTTCGGCATCCGCCCGGATGGCTTCCTCGTCATAGTCCGGGCCAACCCGGCCGTCCAGCTTCTGCTGCAGTTGCTGGATCTGCTTCTGGGTCTCCTGGATATCACCCTGCATCTCATCCAGGATGCCACGGATCTCTTCCTGCTGCTCATCAGTGAGATCGATCATGCGGGCCAGCTGATCCACCTGGTCACCACCCTGCTGACCCATCTGCTGGGCGCCGGCGGTGAAGGCAAACGCCATGGCAAGGCCGGCGGCGAGGAGTCGGAAGGTCTTCATAGGGAACACTCCGGTTATAGTGTTAATGATGTATGAGCCCGCGAGCATAACGCGACTCCGGGGGGTGTTTCACGCGCAAAGGCCACGAATTCATTAACACTTTTACAGATAGGGCGACATCAGCCGAGCAATGCCGTTGCGCAGGCGCACTGGCAGCCAGGCATTGCGCAGCTCAGCCAGCTCAAGAGGTTCGGCCCGGGCCGTTACCTGATCGACCATCCGTTCCAGCGAGCGAGCCAGGCGCGCGTCGTAGCATTCCAGGTTGCACTCAAAGTTCAGGCGCAGGCTGCGCGGATCCCAGTTGGCGGAACCGACCATGCTCCAGCGCCCGTCCACTGTGAACAGCTTGCTGTGATCGAAATCGCCCGGGCTGTACCAGACCCGCACGCCCCAATGGAGCAGATCCTCGAGCTGCCCCCGGCAGGCCCAGTCCACCATCGGCAGGTTGTTGCGCAGCGGCAGTACCACATCCACGGTGGCACCGCGCAACGCCGCCGTCTTGAGCGCGTCCTGGACGGTGGCATCAGGCAGGAAGTAGGGCGTCATGACCCGTACATGGCGCCGCGCCACTGAAAGGGCCCCGACAATGACCTGGCGCAGGGTATCCAGGTTTTCATCCGGCCCGTCGGGAATAACGCGGCTGAGGGTGGAGCCCGGGGCATAGGGCTTGGGGAACCAGCGTTCGCCGTTGAGCCGTTCCCGGCAGGCGAAGGCCCAGTCCTCGGCGAATACGGTCTGCAGCTCCGCGACCACCGGCCCTTCAATGGCGAAATGCAGATCCCGGATGGGATGGCGCGGCTGGCTCTCCACACAGTTGCCGGCGGCGATGTTCATACCCCCGCTGAATCCGAGCAGGCCGTCCACCACCAGCATCTTGCGGTGGTTGCGCAGGTTCATGAAGGGCATGGCCAGCGGTGTGCGCGTGGGCATGAAGCGGGCATAGGGCACCCGCTCACGGCGCAGGTGCCGGATGATCGAGGGAACGGAGTAGCGCAGCCCCACCGCGTCCACCAGAACCCGCACACTCACGCCCCGGCGCACGGCCTGCCCCAGGCTGCGGGCAAAATCCCGGCCCACGGCATCATTGCTGAAGATGTAGGTGCTCAGGGTGATGCTCTGGCGGGCACAGGCAATGGCCTCGAGCATGCGGGGATAGGCCTCGTCTCCGTTACTCAGCGGTGTAAGACGGTTGCCGGTGAGCAGGGGCTGGCGTGAGACCCGGTCGGCCAGGCGGGCCAGCGCCTGCATCTCCCGGGGAAGCTCCCGGCCCATGTCTTCGGGCACATAGGCCCGCACCGCCGATCCCTGATCCACCCTGGGCATTTCGCCACGCAGCTCGGCCGCCCTGCGCCGGATGCGGTTGATGCCGAACATCAGGTAAAGGAGCGATCCCATCAGCGGCGCCAGCCAGATAACGCCGACCCAGGCCACCGCCGCGCGGCTGTCTTCCTTTTTGAGGATGGCATGCCCGGAGGCCGCAATAGCCAGGCTCACGTAGAAAACCGCGAAGAGGCCAGCCAGGATGCTGCTGTCCGCCTCAGGCATAACGGGTGTCCATGTCGCTGGCTGCCAAATCCGGCTCCTGTGAAGGGCTGCTGCCGGCATTCTAGCCGGGCCCGGTACCCCCGGCCAATCACGCATTGCAATAAGCCGACACAGCCGCTACGTTTGCGCTCCCGAAACAGCCAGTCCGGAGCCTCCATGACCTTCACAATGGGCCAGCGCTGGGTCAGCCAGACCGAATCCGATCTCGGCCTCGGCCTGATCACCGACGTCAGCGGCCGCCGCGTTACCATTGCCTTTCCCGCAGCCGAGGAAGAACGCACCTACGCCATGGACAACGCGCCCCTCGCCCGGGTGCGCTACCGCGTGGGTGAGACCCTGAGGGACCGCCATGAGCGCGCACTGACCGTGCGCGAAGTGGAGGATTCCGAGGGGCTCTTTACCTACGAATGCGAGGACGAGGCCGGCGAACCGGTCACCCTGACGGAGGTCATGCTCAGCCCCCATGCCCGTTTCGTGCATCCCGAGCAGCGTCTGTTCTGCGGCCAGTTTGACCGCAATGGCGACTTCCAGCTCCGCTATGCCACCCTGCAGCACCAGGCACGACTCCAGGCTTCGCCGGCTCGCGGGCTCATCGGCACCCGGACCCAGTTGCTGCCGCACCAGGTCGCGATCGCCGAGCAGACCGCCCGCCGCCCCCATCCGCGCCTGCTGCTGGCGGACGAGGCCGGCCTGGGCAAAACCATCGAGGCCGGGCTGATTCTCCACCGCCAGGTCATCACCGGCCAGGCCGAACGCCTGCTGGTGGTGGTGCCGGACGCACTGCTGACCCAGTGGTTCGTGGAGATGCGCCGGCGTTTCAACCTGCATTTCGCGCTCTTCAACCAGGAACGCCTGGAGGCCGAGGAAGGCAACCCCTTCGAGAACGAACAGTTCGTACTCTGCCCGCTCTCGCTGCTCAGTGACAGCGAGGCCAACCTGGCCGCCGCGGAGGAAGCGGGCTGGGACCTGCTGGTGGTGGACGAAGCCCATCACCTGCATTGGACGCCGGACGGCGCTGATGCCGGCTACCAGGCCGTGGAACGGCTCGCCGGGCAGATTCCGGGGGTGCTGCTGTTAACCGCCACCCCCGAACAGGTGGGCCTGGACAGCCACTTCGCGCGGCTGCGCCTGATCGATCCCGCGCGCTTCACCGACTACGCGGCCTTCCAGCAGACGGTGCGTGACCACGGGGGCCTGCCCGAGCAGCACCGCGTCCTGTTCCGCCACACCCGCGATGACGTGGGTGGCTTTCCGGAACGGGTGGTGGAATCCGCCCCGCTTGAGGCGGGCCTGGACTACGCCGAACAAGCGCAGCTGGCGGGGACTGCAGGCCTTTTCCCGGAAACCGGCCTGGACAGTGAAACCTGGCTCGCAGAGGATCCCCGTGTCGCCTGGCTCCAGCAGATGCTCAAGGCCAACCGCAACGAAAAAGTCCTGGTCATCTGTGCCCATGCGGATACCGCCGAGACGCTGGAGCATTTCCTGCAGCTGCGTGCCGGCATCCGCAGCGCCGCCTTCCATGAACGCCTGAGCATCATCGAGCGCGACCGCGCCGCCGCCTGGTTCGCGGACGACGAGCAGGGTGCCCAGGCACTGATCTGCTCCGAGATCGGCAGCGAGGGGCGCAACTTCCAGTTCGCCCGCCACCTGGTGCTGTTCGATCTGCCCCAGAACCCGGACCTGCTGGAGCAGCGCATCGGCCGGCTTGACCGCATCGGCCAGGGGGAGCGCATCCACATCCATGTGCCCTACATCGCTGGCTCAGCCCAGCAGGTGCTCTTCCAGTGGTACCAGCAGGGCCTCAACGCCCTCCAGGCCTACTGCCCCACGGGCGTGGCGGTTCAGCACGAGGTTGCGGAACAGCTCGACGCCGCCCTCAATGACCCGAAAGCGCCGCTGGACGGGCTTCTGGAAGCCACGCGCCAGGCACGTGAAGCCCAGGAGGAAAGCCTGCAGGAGGAGCGCCGCCTGATCGCCTCCCTCACCCGGGACGAACAGGCAGCCGCCGATGCCAGCATCAGCACCATCCGGGAAACCGAGGCGCCGGACGATCTTGCCGCCTACCTTACCCAGCTGCTGGACCAGTACGGCATCGACCACGAGGAAACCGGCAAGGAACAGTGGACCATCCGGCCCACGGACCATATGAAAACCGAGCACTTCCCGCACCTGCCGGACGACGGCCTCAGCTTCACCCTGGAGCGGGATGTGGCGCTGGCCCGGGAGGACCTGGCCTTCATGAGCTGGGAGCACCCCATGGTGCGCGATGCCATGAACATGGTGACCGATTCAGAGCTCGGCAACGCCGCCCTCATCACCCTGGAGCTCAAGGGCGTACAGCCCGGCACCCTGATGCTGGAGGCGCTCTACCGCGTCACCACCGCCGCCCCGCGCGCCGTGGCCGTGGGCCGCTTCCTGCCACTGGCCCCGGGCCGGTTGCTGCTGACCAGTGACGGCCGCGACCTGAGCGCCATGCTCACCCACGACAAGCTCAACCAGATCGGTGGCCGCATCAAGCGCAAGGACGCCCAGCAGATCCTGCCGCGCCTGCGCGACGACATCGAGGCCCTGCTGCCGGCCATCCGGGAGAAGGCCGAGGCAGGCCTGCCGGAAACCATCGCCGACGCCCGACAGGCCCTGGAGGCCCACTACAACACCGAAATCGAAGCACTCAGGGAACTGCAGGCCACCAGTAATGAACTGAAAAACCGCGAGATCGAGGCCCTGGAAGCCCAGCGCGAACAGGGCACTGCGGCCATAGACCGGGCCGGCGTGGAGCTGGAGGGATTGCGGATGATACTGACAACCTGAGACACGCTGACCGGTTGAAGGGGTCTCCTCTCACCCCCATCTTATAGAGCACATCAATCGGATTCGGTTTTCTGTCGTAGACGTATCTATCAGAAACCATCCGACCACCAAGAGGAGACCCTTCGATGACCAACGGGGACAACGTGCTTTTTGAACCCTTTACCCTGGGCGATCTCGAGCTGCCCAATCGCATCATCATGGCGCCGCTGACCCGCGCCCGGGCCAGCCAGCCGGGCGACGTACCCAGCGACATGAACGCCCGCTACTACGCCCAGCGCGCCAGTGCCGGGCTGATCTTCAGCGAGGCGACACAGGTCTCCCAGCAGGGCCAGGGCTACGCCTACACACCCGGGATCTACACCCCGGAGCAGATCGCCGGCTGGCGCAAGGTCACGGACGCGGTCCACGCGGCCGGCGGCCGTATGCACGCCCAGCTCTGGCATGTGGGCCGCATCTCCCACCCCGAACTCCAGCCCAACGGCGAACTGCCGGTGGCACCTTCCGCTATCAAGCCGGAAGGCTCCCAGGTGTTCATCAGCGCCGACTCCGGCATGGTGGATATCCCCACGCCCCGTGCACTGGAAGCCGATGAGCTGCCCGGCATTGTTGAACAGTACCGCCAGGGCGCCGAGAACGCCCGCGAAGCCGGCTTCGACGGCATCGAGATCCACGCCGCCAACGGTTACCTGCTGGACCAGTTCATCAAGTCCGGCAGCAACCACCGCACCGACGACTATGGCGGCTCAGTGGAAAATCGCCTGCGGTTCCCGATGATGGTGGTGGAAGCGGTCAAGCAGGTCTGGCCAGCGGCACGCATCGGCATCCGGGTCAGCCCCACCGGCAGCTTCAACAGCATGTTCGACGCGGACCCGCACAGTACCTTCCGGACTCTGGCACGCAAGGTGCAGGAAGCAGGCCTGGCCTACATCGAGGTGGTGGAGGATTCCTTCCAGGGCAACCATGAGAACGGCCGCCCGGAATCCGTGATCGACGCCATCCGCGAGGAATTCACCGGCGCCTATATCGGCAACGGGGCCTACAGCCGGAATGAGGCCATTGAACGCATCAATGCCGGGCGCTGTGACCTGGCCTCCTTCGGCCGGCCGATCATTGCCAATCCGGATCTGGTGGAACGCTTCCGGCAGGACGCACCGCTCAATGAGTGGGACGCCAGCACCTTCTACGGCGGCGATGAACGGGGTTACACGGATTATCCGACGCTGGCGGAAAGCCAGTAGAAAGGAAAACGGCGGGAGGCGGTTTACGCCTCCACGTCGATATTGGTGCCCAGCTGCTCGTCTGCGCTGACCGACTGGTTGCCGGCTACGGCTCCGCCACCCGGGCTGTTGGTGGCCTCGGCACGGCTGCTGGCACTGTTGCCCGTCTCACTGGCAGCGCTGCCGAAGTCACCGCTGGACAGTGTCGACGCCGTATTGGTATCCGTGGCGGCGGCATCGGGCACCGCCTCACCACTGTTGGCGGCAGCGGAATCCAGGCCCTGCTGGGAAATCTGGACGCTCACGTCCTGCGCTGGCCGGGCATTAGTGTTGCCGACTGAATTCTCACGAGCCTGGGGCCCCTGGTTGGCACTTTCCTGGGCGCCACGCGACTGCAACTGCTGGGCGCCGCTATCCCGGGCCAGGTTGGCCGCCTGCGGGTTCATGCCTTCAATCATGCCTCTCACCTCGCTCAGGTGGGTTGTCTACTTCCCATACTGAACAACTTCTGACCAGAGGTAAACCCCGACCACCGGCCATCCCGGGTTGTGATTTGTAACCACCAGCCCCTCCCCCTTCCCTGCCAACAACGCCACAACGCTTGCCATCAGCGGGCCCAACGGCGATACAATCCGTTGCATTGCTGGTATCGTATACAGCCAGACAATCCAACTCCAAGGCCAACACAGGGAAACACTATGGATCTCCTCATTGTTGTTCTGCTCGCTCTCGCCGGCCTGCTGTTCGTGCTGCGGCGCGAATCCGGCGCAGCGGCGGCCATCGCCGTCATGGTCGTGGTCGGCATCATCGGCCTGTTCATGGGCACCGGCTGGTTCAGCCTGCTGCTGTTCATCGGCGCCGGCATCACCGCCTTTGCCGGACTCCCCGGCCTGCGCCGCCAGTGGCTTACCCCGCGCGCCTTCGCCATGTTCAAGAAGGTCGCCCCCAAGGTCTCTGAGACCGAGAAGCAAGCCCTGGACGCGGGCACCGTTGGCTGGGACGGTGAACTCTTCACCGGCCGCCCGGACTGGCACCGTCTGCTGACCAATCGCAACACAGGTCTCTCCCAGGACGAGCAGGCGTTCGTGGACAACCAGTGCGCCGTGGCGGCCAGCATGTGCAATGCGTGGGACATCGGCTTCGAGCGCGCGGACCTGCCCAAGGAGGTCTGGGACTACCTGAAGAAGGAACGCTTCTTCGGCATGATCATCCCGAAGGAATACGGCGGCCTCGGCCTCTCCGCCCGCGCCCAGTCCGCGGTGCTGCAGAAGCTCTCCGTGAACGAGTCCCTGATGGTTTCTGTGGGCGTGCCCAACTCCCTGGGCCCCGGTGAGCTGCTGCTCAAGTACGGCACCGACGACCAGAAGAACTACTACCTGCCACGCCTGGCCGACGGCCGGGAGATTCCCTGCTTCGGCCTCACCGGCCCGCGCGCCGGGTCCGACGCCACCTCGCTGCCGGACACCGGCATCGTGTGCAAGCAGGAGATCGACGGCAAGGAAGTGGTCGGCCTGCGCCTGAACTTCGAGAAGCGCTGGATCACCCTGGCGCCCATCGCCACCGTGGTCGGTCTGGCCTTCCGCATGTTCGACCCGGACAACCTGCTGGGCGAGCAGAAGGACCTGGGCATCACCTGCGCGCTGATCCCGCGTGACACCGAGGGCATGGAAATCGGCCGCCGGCACGCGCCCATCGGCACCCCCTTCATGAACGGGCCGATCAAGGGCAAGGATGTGTTCATTCCTCTGGACTACATCATCGGCGGCCCGGATATGGCCGGCCAGGGCTGGCGCATGCTGGTTGAGTGCCTCTCCGTGGGCCGCTGCATCACCCTGCCCTCCGGCGCGAGCGGCAGTGGCCGCTACGCCGTAGGCCTGGCCGGTGGCTTCACTCGCATCCGCCGCCAGTTCAACACCCCGGTGGCGGACATGGAAGGCGTGCAGGAACCGCTGGCGCGAATCGCCGGCAAGGCCTACATCGCCCAGTCCGCGGTGATGCAGACCGCCAACATGATCGACAACGGCGAAAAGCCCGCCGTCCCCTCGGCCATCCTCAAGAGCCAGCTGACCGAGTATCAGCGTGACATCCTCTCCGATGCCATGGACGTTCACGGCGGCAAGACTGTCACCCTGGGGCCACGCAACTACCTGGGGCTGTCCTTTGCCGGCTCGGCCGTCTCCATCACGGTTGAGGGTGCCAACATCATGACCCGCAGTCTGATGATCTTTGGTCAGGGTGCGATCCGCTGCCATCCCTATGTGCTGGATGAGCTGGCGGCCAAGGACAGTGACGACATTGATGCCTTCGACGATGCCTTCTTCAACCACGCAGGCCTCGTCTTCGGCAATGCCGCCCGCGCCTTCACCCAGGCCATTGGTCTCGGCCGTGGCGACGTACCCTTCGACAACGCGGCGGCGCCCTATGCTCGTGCCGTGAACCGCTTCAGCGCCGCCTTCGGCCTGGCCTCGGACGCGGCCATGACCACACTGGGCTCGGACCTCAAGCTGCGCGAGCTGCTCTCGGCGCGGCTGGGTGATGTGCTCGCCAACCTCTACCTGACCTCCATGGTGCTCAAGAACTGGCACGAAGGGCAGGCCGTGGAAGGCGAACGCGAGCTCATGGCCTACAGCTGCGAGTACCTCCTGAACCGCGCCGAGAAAGCGCTGGACGAGCTGCTGGACAACCTGCCGAATCGGGCGGTTGCCGTGGCCCTGCGCTGGGTCACCATGCCGCTGGGCCGGCGCTGGAAGGCACCCTCCGACAAGCGCACCCAGGCGATTGCCCACGCGATCAGCACGGACTCCTCGCTGCGCGCCAAGCTCACCAGCAACACCTGGGACACGCTTGAGCAGAAGGGCGAGGTCTTCAACCCGCTGGCGCACTACAACCAGCTGCTGGCGGACTACCCGCGCGCGGACAAGCTCTACAAGACCCTGGACAAGGCGCACGCCAAGGGTGAGCTGCCCGCGGAAGCCCTGCACCCCGAGCAGAAGTTCGAGGCAGGGCTGGAAGCCGGCCTGATCTCCGAGGACGACGCCGAGTTCATGCGCCAGTACGAATCGGAAGTGCTGGAGATGCTGAGCGTGGACGACTTCCCGTTCGACGGGCTGGCCCACAACAAGCGCAAGCTGGTGAAGCACAACGTGCTGTAACTGGTATTAGAGCGTTGAAAACCCCGGTCAGGTTCGCCCTGCCGGGGTTTTTTGTGGCCAGATCTCATTCAATGGCCAAGGATATCTCAGGCGCCCCCTAGGGACTGAAGGGCTCAACCTGAATGGGCCCCGAGCTCCCTACATCATAAGCAACCAGCACTTCATAATCGCGATAGTTCCCCGCTTTTGCCTCATCCACGAGCCACAGCAGCCAGTCATCACGCCCATTGCCATTCAGATCTCGTGATGCAACGACCTCCAGAGCAAAGTGCCAGTTCTTCGAATCGAAGACGACTTGAAACCGGGAGTGATCGACAGCATCCAAGGCGAGGTCCGCCAGGGTATATTGCTCATCCGTTACCCTGGGCCCCAAAGAGGAGGAAAACGTTCTGAGATCAAGCCGAGCCATGAGCTGCTTGCCGTAGGACTCGGGGCTGTACTGGATTCCCCCTGTTTTCTTGCCCTGGTTTAGGGCCGCAACGGAATCGCATACCAGGTATTCCCCGGATACAGTCCGGTTATC
The DNA here is from genome assembly GCF_008709855.1 of Halospina sp. K52047b. Taxonomy (NCBI): domain Bacteria; kingdom Pseudomonadati; phylum Pseudomonadota; class Gammaproteobacteria; genus Halospina; species Halospina sp. K52047b. Next base: position 101,892 of record NZ_VYJH01000004.1, read on the forward strand.
AACACCTTCAGCCACTGCCTCCGTTTCGGTTTTCGCCAGATACTCCCGGCAAGTCTCAACCGTCGTTCCGGATATGAACCTGAGTGGTGGACGTTGCTTCTCCAGTGTTTGTTCGTGGTTCTGGAATGCCTTCTGGAGACCGGCATTAAAAATTCGATCCGTTTCCGTAGCCTGACCAGCCAGACTGCATCCAGCAATGAACGCTAGTGCACAAGGGATACCGCGTCCTGCATTAATCATTCAAAAACCCTCTCCAAAAGACGTGCTTCCTTTCTGCGCCGGGTCGGATAGGCATCCCCGAAATTCCTCAGAATGGCCACTGATTGTCGCCAGTCCTGGGAGGACGCTGCCTTCCAGAATTTCGGAGTCACAACCTTCAGGTTAACGCCATACTGGAAGGAGACCGATGCAATAACTGTCTGAGCTTCGGCAGGAATTTCGAAGAAGAGTTTACCGGCTTTATTCGCTGTAGCGGAACGATACCGCGTCCTCAGCTTCCCGATATGTGCCGCTTTAACCGCTTGATCAATACTCTTCGCCTCGGATTCGGTAACGTTCAGAGGGTTATTCTGAATCAGAGTCGCTGCAGCCTCTGCTTTCACCCCAAGATACGGTTTCAGCTTAGTGATCAGAGAGGCATCAAGCTCAAGTTGCTTCAGGTCATCCTCGTCGCGCTGACCAAGATCAAACCCCGTGGCGATGGTTACACCACTTCTGCTCGATTCGGGAAGCGGAACGTACCCCTTGGTTCTGCTCCCACCTTCAAGACGACTAAGGAACTCATAGTTGATGCGGTTGGGCATTCCTCACAACTCCCTGTGATTGGGCTTTCCATGAACAGTTGTAGATTGCCCCGGGCGGTTTTGGACAGTCAAGCCTCAGGACAGTGCCACATCCTCCCGCTCAAACCGCCCTTCCTGGTAATCCCGGATCGCCTGCTCAATCTCATCCCGGGTGTTCATCACGAAGGGCCCGTGCTGGACCACGGACTCCTTCACCGGGTTTGCCGCAAGCAGAAGCAGGCCGGCGCCTTCATCCCCGGCACGCAGGCGGACCTCGTCTCCGCGTGACAGGAGACCGGCGTTGGTGGCGGCTACGGGTGAGAAGCCGTCATCGCCGGCCGATACTTCCCCGTCGTACACGTAGATCATGGCATTGTGGTCCGCTTCGATCGGCAGAGTCAGTTTCCGACCCGGCTCGATCACCAGATCCATGTAGGTCGGCGCCGTGGCCACGCCGGAGACCGGGCCCACCAGGGTATTGCCTTCGAGCACCACCTCGCCGGCGATCACGCGTACCCGGCCACCGTCGAAGGGGTATTCCGGTACCCGATCCGCCTGGATGTCCTGGTAGCGCGGGGCCTTCATCTTGTCCGCGGCGGGCAGGTTGATCCAGAGCTGGAAGCCGCGCATGTAGCCATCGTGCAGTTCCGGCATTTCCGAATGCACAATGCCGCCGGCGGCGGTCATCCACTGCACCCCGCCAGGGCCAATGCGGCCACTGTTGCCCAGCGAGTCGCGGTGTTGCATGCTGCCGACGAGCATGTAGGTGACGGTCTCAAAGCCCCGGTGCGGGTGGGGCGGGAAGCCGCCAATAGGGCCGCTTCTGTCGTCGGCCTGGAACTCATCCAGCATCAGGAAGGGATCCAGGCGTGCAAACGGGCCCTGGCCCAGGCTGCGCCTGAGCTGGACCCCATCACCGTCAGAGGCGCGCTCGCCGTGGATAAGGCGTTCAACAATGCGTTCGGTCATGTCTGACTCCCTGGGTTCATACCGGTTACTGATGAGGCCAGTATTTCCCAGTGCCGTCCGGCAGACAATCAAAGGATTCTGTTCAACTCGTTCAACAGGACTGGGGTATTCCCCGTGATGATGACAGGACTGATCCTGCTGCTTCTGACTGTACTGCTCGGGGTGGGCCTGTACCACCGCTATAAGCCATTGCCGGCGGCAGTCGCCATGGCCTCCACCTGGTTCGAACCGGGCGAAGCACGCTTCCTGGTCGACCACCGTTACGTGGACGCCCGGGGCCGTTCCCGCAGCCGCCGCGAGCTGGTTCCAGCCATGCTCAGGCTGATCCGGGATGCCCGGAAGCGGCTGGTGATGGACATGTTCCTGTTCAATCCGGATGGTGCAGATCCTGCCGAACACCTGCCGGTCACGGAAACGCTGACCCGGGCGCTGATCGAGCGCCAGCGCCAGTGCCCCGGATTGCGCGCCACCGTTCTGGTGGATCCGATCAACAGCTATTACGGCGCCCACTGGCCGGAGCACCTCCAGCGTCTGGAAGAGGCAGGTGTGGAAATACTGGAAACGCCCCTGGCACGGCTGAGGGATTCCAACCCGGGCTGGTCGGTATTCTGGCGCCTGCTGGTTCAGCCCTGGTCCCGCTGGCCCCAGAACGGCTGGCTGCCCAACCCCATCGGCCCCTGGCCGGTGACCCTTCGCAGCTGGCTGACCCTGTTCAACTTCCGCGCCAACCACCGCAAGGTCATGGTGGCGGACACCCATGATGGCTGGTGCGGGCTGATCAGCTCCGGCAACCCACACGATGCCAGCAGCGCCCATTCCAACGTGGGGCTTCTGGTCCATGGTGACGCAGCCCTTGCCCTGCTTGACCAGGAGCAGACCCTGCTGACCTGGGCCCGGGGGTATCGCTGCGATTTCAGGGCACCGCCGGGCCCCGCAACGGCTCCGACAGCGGAGGGACCGGGACTGAGACTGCTCACCGAGTCCCGTATCCGGGAGGCCAGCGTGGCACTGATCAACAGGGCCAACCCGGGTGATGAACTGGATCTGGCGCTGTTCTACCTGAGCCACAGGCGCGTCATAAAGGCCCTGAAGCGGGCACAGGCCCGGGGCTGCCGGCTCAGGGTACTGCTTGACCCGAACAAGGACGCCTTCGGGCGCATCAAGGGCGGTCTTCCCAACCGGCAGGTAGCGCTGGAGCTGCACGCCCACGGAATCCCGGTGCGCTGGTACCGCACCCATGGTGAACAGTTCCACTGCAAGCTGGTGCGGCTGGAACGACGGGACGGGCGGGTGGAGCTGATCCTCGGCTCCGCCAACCTGACCCGGCGCAATCTGGATGACCTCAACCTTGAAGCCGGCTGTGAACTGGTGGGGAATGAGGAGCTGCCCGCCCTGCGGGCGGCCGGAGACTGGTTTGAGCGCTGCTGGAGCAACCCGCCGGGCTTCCAGTGCAGCGTCCCCTATGGCGTCTGGGCGGACGGCCGCCGGCGCCGTTACCTGCTTTATCGTATCACGGAGTTCACCGGCTGGAGCAGTTTCTGATCAGTCCGTATCGATACCACGGAGGGCGTTGACCAGCGTGCTCACCTCCGCATCCGGCTGATCCTCTTCCAGGGTCAGCCCCGCATCGGTAAAGACCTTCAAATCAATCCCGTGGCTGCCCATGGGCAGCTCACGACTGATCTGGTAGGGCATACCCGGCCGGTACTCCTCTTTCTGGCGAAGGTCCACAACACGCTGGGGGCAGGGCTGGCCCTGGGGATCCCGCACCACCAGCACCCTGGGGCGCAGACGGTTAAGCGCATAGGTGGTGATGACAATGGCTGACTCACCGCTGTTAAGCTGGACAATGGAGCCCGGCGGGTAGACGCCAATGCACTGTATGAAATCAAGAGCCAGCGCTTCATCGAACTGGTCACCACGCTGGTCATAGATGATTTCCAGCGCTTCCTTGGACGAACGCGCGGATTCGAATACACGGTGGCTGGTCATGGCATCGTAGCTGTCCACAATGGACACAATCTTGGCAAAGAAGGGAATCTGGTGAGCCAGAAGGCCCTGGGGATAGCCGGTACCGTTCATGCGCTCATGGTGCGCATAAGCGACATCCACGGTAACCGGATCCACCCCCTTCATGCCGGTCAGAAGGCGCCGGCCATGCTCCACATGCTGACGCATGACCACCTTTTCCGCTTCCGTCAACGCTTCTGTCTTGTGGAGGATCTCCGCGGGTGTGTGCATCTTACCCACGTCATGCAGCAGACCACTGAGCGCCAGCTTTTCGATCTCGCCCCCGAGCAGCCCCAGGTGGCGCCCGAAAATGGCCGACAGGATGCAGACGTTGATGCCATGCTCAGCGGTGTAGTCATCCTTGCTGCGAACCTGGAGCAGCATCTGCAGTGCTTCATGGTTACGCATCACGCTGTCCACGCAGGATTTGACCACGGTCCGGGCCTGCCGGGCGTCAATCGTCCTGCCAAGGCGGGCGTTTCCCATGATGTCTTCAGCCAGCGCCCTGGTCTGCTCGAAGGCCTCCCGGGCGTTCGGCAACTCCGTTTCAATGTCCACGGTACTCAACCGGGGCTCCTGCCGACGACGTTTACCGCCACCAAAACCGAAGCGCCAGGGCCGGGCTTCCGGAACCTCCTGCCCCTCCACATAGACGTACCGGCACTGTTCCTGCAGCGCCTGAATATCCGCCGTATGGCGGATAACGAAACCCTGAACCGGGAAACTGGTTTCCAGCCAGGAACGATCCAGGCGCGTTACCGTCATGCCGAGCTTCAATTCGCTGACAGAAACCCGTATTTCAACCGGCTCGATCTTTTCCATGGCAGAACACATGTGAGCTTGGATTGTAATGCATGGTAGCAACCGAGAGCCCTCGACACACCGATGGTTTCGTGCAGAATGCGTAAACGAACCTGCATAAAAGGACGCTCCGAATGCGTACTTACCTCTTCATGGCACTTCTGGCGGCTACCAGTACTGTACAGGCCATGGCATCTGATGACTTTGATCGCTGTGTGGACGGCCTGCGCGACCATGCGCTGGACCAGGGCATTTCCGAATCCGTCACCAGCCGGGTACTGGCCGGTATCGAGCCGCTCGAACGGGTGATTGAGCTGGACCGCAGCCAGCCGGAGTTCACCCGCTCGTTCCGGGACTATCTTGAAAAACGTGTAACGGAACAACGCATCGAAAATGGCCGGATGCTCTACCAGGAACACTCGCAGCTGCTTGAACGGATAACCCGGGAAACCGGGGTTCCCGGCCGCTATCTGATCGCCTTCTGGGGCCTGGAAACCAATTTCGGGAGCTATACCGGCAGGATGCCGATCCCACGCGCACTGGCCACCCTCGCCTGTGACCAACGCCGGAGTGACTATTTCACCGGTGAACTGGTATCCGCCCTGCGCCTCATCGAGCGCGGCGACGTGGAGGCTGAAGCCATGGAAGGTTCATGGGCCGGCGCGATGGGGCAGATGCAGTTTATGCCGTCCGTCTACCTCAAGCATGCGGTGGACGCGGATGGGTCCGGCCAGGTGGATCTGTGGAACAGCATACCGGACGCGCTGACCTCGGCGGGCCATCTTCTGGAAAGCCTGGGCTGGAACGAGGCCGAACGCTGGGGCCGGGAGGTCCAGCTCCCCGAAGGCTTTGACTACAGCCTGGCAGCAGGGCTCAAGCGCAAACGCCCACTCTCCGAGTGGCGGGAGCTCGGTATCCGCAATGCCTGGGGCGGGGAACTGCCACAGGCGGACATGCAGGCAGCACTGCTGCTGCCATCCGGCCACGAAGGTCCCGCCTTTCTGGTTTACGATAACTTCCGGGTGATCATGGGCTGGAACCAGTCCGAATTCTACGCCCTGGCAGTGGGCCACCTGGCGGACCGGATCGTAGGTGCCGGCCCGTTCCAGACCCGGCCACCGGATCACGAGCCCCTGAGTCGAGACACCATCGAAGCGCTTCAGGAGGCACTGAAGGAAGCTGGCCATGACCCGGGTCCGGTTGACGGCATCCTGGGCTCCGGCACCCGCTCGGCACTGCGGGACTTCCAGAAGAAAAATGACCTCAGGGCCGATGGGTTCCCGGACCCGGACTCACTCAGTGCGCTCGGCATCGACTGAAGTGTGGATGAAACCAATGCGCTCATCCTTCTGCTGCCACAGGTCAGTAATCCACTGCTGGAATCGGCTGCGGAAGGCCGGGTCGTTGCGGTAGTCGCCACGGACCCACTGCTGGTCCAGCGGGTACTGGCGGATGTCCACGATCACCCGCGGAATCCGGTTGGCAAGAAGATCCCAGAAGCCGGGAACACCATCTGGATAGACAATGGAAATGTCCAGAATGGTGTCGATCTGGTCACCGATTGAGGCGAGTACGAAGGAAATACCGCCGGCCTTGGGCTGCAGTAGATGCCGGAAACCTGGTTGCTGCGCCTCATGCTTGGCGGGTGTATAGCGCGTTCCCTCCGGGAAGTTCACCACGGTAATGGGCATCCCCCGGCACTTCTCACAGGCCTTCCGGGTGATCTCCAGGTCCAGTCCGCGCTTTTCCGGGTGCTTCTTCAGGTACTCACTGGAATAGCGGCGCATCAGCGGGTAATCCAGGGCCCAGAAGGCCAGCCCAAGGAGGGGCACCCAGATCAGCTCGCGTTTGAGGAAGAACTTGTAGTAGGGCACCCGCCCGTTGAGCACTTCCACCAGAGCGGCAATGTCCACCCAGGACTGGTGATTGCACAGGACGAGGTAGGAGGTATCAAGCCGGGGGTTGAAATCGCCTCGCAGCTCCCACCGGGTATCGAGCATACGGTTCAGCACCGCGACGTTGGCGTCCACCCACTTCTCGGCGATCCACATCACGCCCCGGGCACAGCGCTGCTGGAAAGGCTGGTGGGGAACGACCAGCTTGGCAAGCGCGATCGCCATCATGGGGCCGATGCCGATCAGTGTATTGATCAGCACTACCAACAGCCCCAGTACTGCGCGGATTGACCCCACCATGGCCGCTTTCCGTTATTCCACCGTGACACTCTTGGCCAGGTTGCGCGGCTGGTCGACGTCCGTGCCCTTGAGCACCGCGACATGGTAGGACAGCAGCTGCAACGGCACGGTGCATAAAAGTGGCGCCAGAATGGGGTCCGTGTGGGGAATGGTCATGACGTGGGTACCTTCGCCATCGCCCATCGCGGTTTCACTGTCGGCAAACACGAAGAGTTCACCACCCCGGGCCCGTACCTCCTGAAGGTTGGACTTGAGCTTCTCAAGCAGGTCATTGGAAGGCGCCACGGTAACCACCGGCATTTCGCTGTCCACCAGTGCCAGGGGGCCATGCTTGAGCTCACCGGCCGGGTAGGCCTCCGCGTGGATGTAGGAGATCTCCTTGAGCTTGAGCGCGCCTTCCATCGCGACCGGGTAGAGCGAACCACGCCCCAGGAAGAGACTGTGGTGCTTATCCACAAACCACTGGGAAAGCTGTTTGATGGACTCGTCCAGGTCCATTATCGCGCGCATCTGGTCCGGTATGGCGCGCAGGGCCTGGACCAGTTCCGCCTCCCGGGCCTCGGAAAGCCCATTATGCCGGGCCAGCGCCAGAGTGAACATCAACAGCGCCGTGAGCTGGGTGGTGAACGCCTTGGTGGAGGCCACACCAATCTCCGGGCCGGCGTGGGTCATGATCACCATGTCCGATTCCCGCACCAGGGAACTGCCCGGCACATTGCAGATGGCCAGCGCGGCCCGGAAACCCGCATCCCTGGCCTGGCGCAGGGCCGCAAGGGTGTCGGCGGTCTCGCCGGACTGGGAGATGGTCAGGAATAGGGTCCCGTCCTGAATGACATGGCTGCGGTAACGGAATTCAGAGGCGACCTCCACGCTGCAGGGAATACCCGCCAGCTCTTCGATCCAGTAACGCGCTACCATCCCGGCATGGAAGCTGGTGCCACAGGCCACGATCTGGACATGACGCACTTCCCCCAGCAGACGCGAGGCCTCGGTACCCAGGGCCTGCTCAAGCACCCTGCTATCAGTCACCCGTCCCTGCAGGGTGGCCTCGATCACGTCCGGCTGCTCGTGGATTTCCTTGAGCATGAAATGCCGGTAGCTCCCCTTCTCCGCGGCGTCCGCGCTGTGCTCGAAACGGTTGATGGGCCGCTCGACGCGCTGGCCGCTGGCGTCAGTGATGGTCACCGATTCGGCCCGGACCAGAGCCGTGTCGCCTTCGGCCAGATAGATGAAACGGTCCGTGACCGGCAGCAGGGCCAGTTGGTCTGAAGCGACAAAATGCTCGCCGATCCCCACCCCGATCACCAGAGGGCTGCCCTGGCGGGCTACCAACAAAGTCTCGGGTTCATCCGCGTGCAGAACGGCCAGCGCATAGGCCCCCTCAACCTGGCTCACAGCATTGTGGAAACCGGTGACCAGATCCCCCGCGCGGGCGTATTCACGCGCGATCAGGTGCGCCAGCACCTCGGTATCAGTTTCAGACGTGAAAGTGTAGCCATCGTTGCGAAGCTGGTCGCGAAGCGGCTCGAAATTCTCAATGATGCCATTGTGCACCACGGCCAGACGTTCGCCGGACATGTGCGGATGGGCATTGGCCGCGGAAGGCTTACCATGGGTGGCCCAGCGGGTATGGGCAATGCCCAGGTGCCCACTGGGCGGGTTGCTGCCAACCGCCTCTTCCAGGGCGGCGACCTTGCCCACCTCCCGCTGGCGCTGGATGCCGCTGCCCGGATCCAGAACGGCCAGGCCGGCCGAATCATAGCCACGGTACTCCAGGCGCCTCAGGCCCTCGATCAGAATGCCCTGGACGTCACGGCGCGCAGCCGCTCCCACGATTCCACACATGCCTAGCTGCCCCCCTGTTCGCTGTCCCGTCCGTCTTCCACCGGAACCCAGTCCGGGATGTTGCGCTGGCGACCGCGGGCCACCGCCAGTTCGCGATCAGCGACGTCCCGCGTAATGGTGGAGCCAGCGCCCACGAGGCTTCGCTCACCCAGGGTCACCGGGGCCACCAGTGAAGTATTGGAGCCAATGAAGGCTCCGTCACGGATCGTCGTATGGTGCTTGCTGGTGCCATCATAATTGCAGGTTATTGTACCCGCGCCAACATTCACGCCCGCGCCCATGGTGGTATCGCCCACATAGCTGAGATGGTTCACCTTGGCACCCTCGCCAATGCTGCTTTTCTTGATCTCCACAAAATTGCCCACCCGGGCGTCCCGGCCCACCAGCGCATCGGGTCGCAGGCGGGCAAAGGGCCCGATCACAGCGCCCTGATCCACTCGTGCGCCCTCTATGACGGAATGGGCATCGACCCGGACATCCGAATCGAGACGGCAGTTACGCAACACCACACCCGGGCCGATCTGGACCCGGTCACCAAGCACCACGGCGCCTTCAAATACCGTGTTCACATCGATGACCACATCCTGGCCGGTTTCGAGATGGCCTCGGACATCCACACGGGACGGGTCCGCCAGGGTGGCACCGCCAGCCATCAGCAACAGGGCCTGCTGACGCTGGAACCAGCGCTCCAGTTCGGCTAACTGGGCGCGGTTGTTCACCCCCTGCACTTCCTCCGGTTCATCCGGCTGGGAAACTTCGATGCCCAGCCCCTCCTGGCGAGCAAGGGCAATGATGTCGGTCAGGTAGTACTCACCCTGGGCATTATTCGAGGACAGCGCGGGCAGCCACTGCTTCAGCCGTTCCGCCGGAGCCCCCAGAAGACCTGTATTCACTTCGGTGATCACCAGCTGCTCCGGGGTGGCGTCCTTCTGCTCCACGATACCGGTAACGGTTCCCCTGCTGTCACGGAGTATACGGCCATAGCCTGCCGGATCCGGCAGATTGACGGTGAGCAGACCCAGCGAATCCCGGCTGATGACACCGGCGAGGCGTGACAGCGTATCGGCGGAAGTGAGCGGCACATCACCGTAAAGCACCAGCACCCGTGCGGTTTCAGGAATCCCCGGGAGGGCCTGGGCAACCGCGTGCCCGGTTCCCAACTGCTCTTTCTGGATGACCCAATGGATATCGCTGCCGGGCGTTTGCTCCCGAACCTGGTCCGCGCCATGGCCGACCACCACATGCAGCCCGTCGGGGCCCAGGCTGCGCCCAGCCTCCAGCACATGATGCAGAAGCGGCTGCCCAGCCAACGAGTGGAGCACCTTGGGAAGGGAGGATTTCATCCGGGATCCCTGGCCGGCGGCCAGGACGACGATGTGCAGGGGTGTCGTCATCCGTTCGTACTCCTTGAATCAGAAAAACCGCATTGGATCATGCCCCAGCAGGGGCATGATCGGCAATGCGGTTTCCAGTAACAACCCGATGTCCGGATCAGCCGGTATTCAGCGCTTCTTACGGCGCAGCTTCTCCAGCGTCCGGAGCTGGGCAGCAGCCTCGGCCAGACGCGCGGCAGCACGGGAATAGTCCACTTCGCTGCTGCGGTTGGCCAGCTCACGTTCGGCTTCCTGACGAGCCCGTTCCGCAGCGGCCTCATCCATATCATGAGCGCGCTCGGCGGTGTCCGCCAGGATCGAAATCTTCTTGGGCTGAACCTCGAGATACCCGCCGGAGACGAAGAAGACTTCCTCCTTGCCATCTGCCATCCGGATATTCACGGGCCCGGGAGCCAGGCCGGTCAGCATGGGCGTATGGCCTGCCATAACGCCCAGCTCGCCGTTACTTGCGGTCGCGGTCAGCATCTCCACCTCACCGGAGAAGATGCTTTCCTGCGCGCTCACAATGTCACACTGTACGGTGTTAGCCATTGGTTACGCCTCTCTCAGTCGGAAATGGTTTACGCAGCTTTGTTTTCCATTTCCTTCGCTTTTTCGACCGCCTCGTCGATGCTGCCGACCATGTAGAAGGCCTGCTCAGGCATTGAGTCGTACTCACCGTCCAGAATGCCCTTGAAGCTGCGGATGGTCTCCTTCAGCGACACGTACTTACCGGGCGAACCGGTGAAGACCTCGGCCACGAAGAACGGCTGCGACAGGAAGCGCTCGATCTTACGCGCCCGGTCAACGGTCTGCTTGTCTTCCTCGGAGAGCTCATCCATGCCCAGAATGGCGATGATGTCCTTCAGCTCCTTGTAGCGCTGCAGCACACCCTGGACGCCACGGGCAACCTCGTAGTGCTCCTGGCCAATAACCAGCGGATCGAGCTGGCGACTGGTGGAGTCCAGCGGATCGATCGCCGGATAGATGCCCTTGGCCGCGATGTCACGAGCCAGTACCACGGTCGCGTCAAGGTGCGCGAAGGTGGTCGCCGGTGACGGGTCGGTCAGGTCGTCGGCCGGTACGTAGACCGCCTGGACCGAGGTGATGGAGCCAGTCTTGGTGGAGGTGATCCGCTCCTGGAGCTTGCCCATCTCCTCGGCCAGTGTCGGCTGGTAGCCCACCGCGGAGGGCATACGACCCAGAAGTGCGGACACTTCCTGACCCGCCAGCGTGTAGCGGTAGATGTTGTCGATGAACAGCAGGACGTCACGGCCTTCATCGCGGAACTTCTCGGCCAGGGTCATGCCGGTCAGGGCGACACGCAGGCGGTTCCCCGGCGGCTCGTTCATCTGACCGTACACCATCGAGACCTTGTCCAGGACGTTCGAGCCCTTCATCTCGTAATAGAAGTCGTTACCCTCACGGGTCCGCTCACCCACACCGGCGAATACGGAGAGACCGGAGTGCTCCTTCGCGATGTTGTTGATGAGCTCCATCATGTTCACGGTCTTGCCCACGCCGGCGCCGCCGAAGAGGCCAACCTTGCCGCCCTTGGCGAAGGGGCAGATCAGGTCGATGACCTTAATGCCGGTTTCCAGCAGCTCTTCCGAGGCCGACTGGTCGGCATAGCCGGGCGCCTTGCGGTGGATGGTCCAGCGCTCTTTCTCACCGATCTCACCCACTTCGTCCGTGGGCTCGCCCAGCACGTTCATGATGCGGCCGAGGGTTTCCTCGCCCACCGGTACCTTGATGCCTTCGCCGGTCCCGGTCACGCTCATGCCGCGCTTCAGGCCTTCGGTGGTGCCCATGGCGATGGTCCGGACCACGCCGTCACCAAGCTGCTGCTGGACTTCCAGAATGGTGCCCACGTCATCGAGCCGCACGGCATCATAGATGTTGGGTACGGAATCGCGCGGGAATTCCACGTCGATAACCGCCCCGATGATCTGAACGATACGTCCACTACTCATGCTTGCTTCCTCACTAACTCAGTATTCGGTATCGCCTTAAACGGCCGCTGCACCACTGACAATTTCGGAAATTTCCTGCGTGATGTTGGCCTGACGGGCCTTGTTGTACTCGGTCTTGAGATCGTCGATGATCTCGCCGGCGTTGTCGGTCGCGCTCTTCATGGCGATCATCCGAGCGGCCTGCTCACAGGCGATGTTCTCGACCACACCCTGGTACACCTGGGATTCCACGTAACGGGTCAGAAGCCCGTCAAGCAGGGTCCGCGGATCCGGCTCGTAGAGATAGTCCCAGCGATACTTGCCTTCCGGTTCCGCTTCCGCCTGAAGCGGCAGAAGCTGCTCGATGGTCGGCGTCTGGGTCATGGTGTTCACAAACTGGTTGTACACCACGTAGAGCCGGTCAATGCTGCCGTCGCGGTAGGCGTCGAGCATCACCTTGACGCTGCCGATGACCTGTTCCGCGCTGGGCCGGTCCCCGAGCTGGGTTTCCGATGCCACGATATTGCCACCCACCACGTTCAGGAAAACGCTGGCTTTCTGACCGAGCGTGCAGAAATCCGACGGCACGCCTTTGTCGTTCCAGGAGCGGCTGTCCTGAAGCATGGTCTTGAACAGATTGTTGTTCAGACCACCACAGAGACCACGATCCGTGGAGACGACGATGTAGCCCACACGATTCGCTTCCCGAGCTTCCATGAACGGGTGCCGGTAGTCGGAGTCGGCTTCCGCCAGATAACCGATCACATCCCGGATCTTGCTCGCGTAGGGGCGGGTCAGTTCCATGCGCTCCTGGGCTTTACGCATCTTGCTCGCCGCCACCATTTCCATGGCGTTGGTGATCTTCTGCGTATTCTGGATGCTGGAGATCTGAGTGCGTATTTCTTTTCCGCTGGCCATAGTTCAGTGCCTTTTCCGGTTGATCGCTCCGCCACAGTCACGGGGCCCGCAGGCCCCGAACGGCATTACCAGCTCTGGGTCGACTTGAACTTATCCAGCGCTGATTTCAGACCACTCTCGACCTCGTCATTCAGTTCGCCGGAGTCGTTGATCTTGGCCAGCAGCTCAGACTGCTCGGTGCGCATGTAATCCATAAGCGCCTTTTCGAAATCCACGATCTTCTTGGCGTCCACATCCTCGAGGTAACCCTCGTTGGCAGCGAACAGGACCGTCGCCATCTCACCCACGGACATGGGCGAGTACTGTTCCTGCTTCATCAGCTCGGTAACACGGGCACCGTGCTCCAGCTGCTTACGGGTCTGCTCATCCAGATCGGACGCGAACTGTGCGAACGCCTGGAGCTCGCGGTACTGGGCCAGAGCCAGACGGATACCGCCACCAAGCTTCTTCATGATCTTGGTCTGCGCGGAACCACCCACACGGGAGACCGAGATACCCGCGTTCATCGCCGGGCGGATGCCCGAGTTGAACAGGTCCGTCTCCAGGAAGATCTGACCGTCAGTAATGGAGATTACGTTGGTCGGAACGAAGGCGGACACGTCACCGGCCTGGGTCTCGATGATCGGCAGTGCCGTCAGTGACCCGGTCTTGCCGGTTACTTCACCGTTGGTGGCCTTCTCAACGTACTCCGGATTGACCTTGGACGCACGCTCCAGCAGACGGGAGTGGAGGTAGAAAACGTCACCCGGATAGGCTTCACGGCCCGGCGGACGGCGCAGCAGCAGGGAGATCTGGCGATACGCCCAGGCCTGCTTGGTCAGGTCGTCGTAGATGATAAGGGCGTCTTCGCCGCGATCACGGAAGAATTCACCCATGGAGGTACCGGCGTAGGGCGCCAGGAACTGCATGGAGGCCGGATCGGCGGCACCAGCAGCGACCACGATGGTGTTGTCCATGGCACCGTGTTCTTCCAGCTTGCGCACCACGTTGGCGATGGTCGACTGCTTCTGGCCGATCGCCACGTAGATGCACTTAATGCCGCTGTTCTTCTGGTTGATGATGGTATCAACGGCCACGGCGGTCTTACCGATCTGGCGGTCGCCGATGATCAGCTCCCTCTGGCCGCGACCGACGGGAACCATGGTATCAATCGGCTTCAGGCCGGTCTGGACGGGCTCGTTCACCTCTTCGCGGGCGATAACCCCGGGGGCCACCTTCTCAATCGGTGTGGTTTCGGTGGTTCCCGCGTCACCCTTACCGTCGATCGGGTTACCCAGGGCGTCCACGACGCGGCCCAGCAGTTCGCGACCCACCGGCACCTCAAGGATGCGGCCGGTACACTTGACCTTCTGACCTTCCGCGAGGCCCTCGTCCTCACCGAGCACAACGGCACCGACCGAATCCCGCTCGAGGTTCAGGGCCATGCCGTAGTTGCCGTTCTGGAACTCAACCATCTCGCCGTACATGACGTCGGCCAGACCGTGGATGCGAACGATGCCGTCGGAAACGCTGACGATCGTCCCTTCATTGCGAGCTTCAGAAGACACATCGAGCTTTTCGATGCGCTTCTTGATGATCTCGCTGATTTCGGATGGATTCAGTTGCTGCATGCCTGTGTCCTCAAAAAATTCTGCAAATGACCGCGTGTCGGAATTCGGTTCCTGCCGTGCCTGGCGGACTCAGGCGCTCATGGCGTTGGCCAGCCTGTTGAGGCGCCCGCGCAGCGAGGCGTCAATAACCTCGTCACCCGCTCGGATAACCACGCCGCCGATGATTGACTGATCGGACTCAACACTGAGCTCAACCGAGCGGTCCAGGCGTTTTTCCAGGGCCTGGGAAAGCCGCTGCTTCTGCTCATCGTTCAGTTCAAAGGCGGTGGTCAGCGTGACGTCGACAATCCGCTCATGATCATGACGATAGGCTTCGAAGAGTGCCGCAACAGCCGGGAACTGCGCCAGCCGGCGATTTTCAGCCATGATATGGATGAAGTTGTTGACTGACTCCGGGAGCGGGTTCTCACAGACGTCGCTGATGAGCTGGATCTTTTCCTGGGCACTCAGGCCCGGATGGCGCAGGACCGAGGCCATGCGGTCATCACTGGTGATGGCCGCCAGCAGATTGAGCGACTGACTCCAGTCATCGAACTGACCGCTGTCGCGTGCCGCTTCGAATGCCGCCCGCGCGTAGGGTCGGGCGAGTGACGTTGACTCTGCCATGTTGGACCTCGTTTACAGTTCCGCGGAGAGCTTATCCAGCATCTCGCTGTGCGCCTTGGCGTCGACGGAGGATTCCAGAATCTTTTCCGCGCCGGCGATCGCAAGAGTGGCAACTTCAGCGCGCAGCGCATCCCGTGCCTGCTGGCGTTCCTGCTCGATCTCGTCGCGGGCCTGGGCCAGCAGCCGATCGCCCTGTTCACGGGCTTCGGTCTTGGCCTCTTCCACAATCTGGTTGGCGCGCTTGTTGGCCTTTTCCACGATCGTGGCCGCTTCGTCACGCGCTTCCCGCAGTTCCTGGGTTGCCCTTTGCTGGGCCAGTTCCAGGTCCTGGTTTGCCCGGTCGGATGCGGCAAGGCCGTCGGCGATCTTCTTCTGGCGATCCTGCATGGCCTGAACCAGCGGGGGCCAGACATACTTCACGCAGAATGCGATGAAGATGAAGAAGCCGATGGTCTGCCCGATCATCGTGAGGTTGATATTCACGGCGTTCTACCTCTTTCCGATTCGTTGCGTTCGGGACGATGGGGCAGCCGCTATTGGACCACCCCTCAACCATCCGGTGTTATGCAACAACAAAGATCAGGTAAAGACCGATACCCACACCGATCATGGAAACCGCGTCCAGAAGACCCGCCATGATGAAGGTCTTGGTCTGGAGCTCAGCGGCCATTTCCGGCTGGCGTGCAGTGGTTTCGAGCAGCTTGCCACCCAGCAGGGCAAAGCCAACGGCGGTACCCAGAGCACCAGAGGCGATCATGATTGCGGCGGCGATGATTACGAGTTCCATAACAACTCCTGATTTAACGACGGTTTAGGGGTTTAGGATCATCAAAGATTGATGGTTAATGCTCTTCATGGGCCATGCTCAGATACACGATCGTGAGCACCATAAAGATGAAGGCCTGTAGCGTGACCACCAGAATGTGGAAGATCAGCCAGGGCACCTGCAGCGCCCACTGGGCCCAGAACGGCAGCAATGCGATCAGGATGAAGATCACCTCACCCGCGTACATGTTGCCGAACAGCCGGAGCGCGAGGGAAAACGGCTTGGTCAACAGCCCCACGGTCTCAAGGATCAGGTTGAACCAGGACAGAGACCAGTGGTTGAAGGGACTGAAGGTCAGCTCCTTGGTGAAACCGCCCACGCCTTTCACCTTGATGCTGTAGTAGAGCACCATCAGGAAGACACCGATAGCCATGCCGAAAGTGGCATTGGGATCGGTGGTGGGTACGATCTTGGTGTACTCGATGCCCATGGCCGAGGTCAGGGCCGGAATGTAGTCCACCGGGATGAGCTTGAGCGAGTTCTGGAGGAAAACCCACACAAAGACGGTCAGGGCGATTGGCCCGATCATGGGGTTACGACCGTGGAAGGTGTTCTTCACCAGATCCTGAGTGAATTCCACAACCATTTCCACCAGGTTCTGGAGCTTGCCGGGCTGATCACTGGTGGCGTTCCTGGCCACTATCCGGAAAAGAACCAGAAAGATGATGCCTGTCAGCGCCGACATGAAGAGAGTATCCACATGAAACGCCATGAACCCCATGGCGCGTGCCTCTTCGGCGGACTGGGCCATGGTCCAGGTGGCTTCCTGGAGTTCGGTGCCGTTCCGCTCAAAACCGGCCGGCAGTTTTCCGTAGGTGAGGTTTGTAAGGTGGTGCTGTATGTATTCCGCTGGAGATTCACCTGCCATGTTCTACTCTCGCCCCGTCATCGGTTTGCAACCCTACTGAACACAAGCGGCGTCAGCATGTGGCTGAGGATCATGGTGCCGAACCCTGTAAACAGGGCCGGCCCGTCGATTGGCTGGATCAGCATCAGCGTGCCCGCCAGAAGAACCACTGTCGCGGACAGCTTGAACATCTCACCGGCCATCATGGCCGCGAAAACCGCCCCCATCCGCCGCGCTCCGCTATGGCGGAAATAGCGCAGGGCAAAAAGGCTGTTCGGTATCCAGTAAGCAAGCCCCCCGAACAGGGCGGAGCGGGCACCGAGCGCCGACTCAAGCAGGAAAAGACTGCTGATCAGCAGCAGAATTCCCAGCTGTAGCGTGATGAGTCGGCCTACCGGAGGCCGCCTGATGTTCAAAATGCCAACCCTTGTCGGCCGTTGTTAAAGCGGGGCAGATTATAGGGCTTTGGGTGGTCTGGATCAATAAATTTGGATGAAAATTCGAACGATTGCCAGCAGCCGACTACTGGATATGATCAAGAATTCCGTCCAGCTCATCCAGGCTGTTGTATTCGATCACCACCTTCCCCTTACCACGTTTGCCGTGATTGATGGCCACGCGCGCGCCGAGCCGATCCGCCAGCCGATCCTGGAGGTTGCGGATGTCCGGATCCTCCTTTTTCGGTTCCGGCTTGGCATTGTCCTGGCCCTGCTCCAGGCTTTTGCGCACCAGCGCTTCTGTCTGACGTACCGAGAGTGACTTGCTCACCACCTGGCGGGCGACCGGCGCCTGCTGCTGCTCCGGCAAACCCAGAAGGGCGCGGCCATGGCCCATCTCTAGGTCGCCGTGTTCCAGCATAATCCGGACCTCTTCGACCAGCCCCATGAGCCTCAGCAGGTTGGTGATGGTGGTGCGTGACTTGCCCACGGCGTCAGCCGTCTGCTGCTGGGTCAGGCCGAATTCTTCCTGCAGGCGGTAAAGGGCGGCGGCTTCCTCGATAGGGTTGAGGTTCTCGCGCTGGATATTTTCCACCAGACCCAGGGCAATGGCAGCCTCATCCGGAACCTGACGGATCAACGCCGGTATGCGGTCCAGGCCTGCGAGCTGGGTGGCGCGCCAGCGACGTTCACCGGCGACCAGCTCGTAATGGCCGCTCTCCAGAGGCCGCACCACCACCGGCTGCATCACACCCTGCTGCTTGATGGACTCGGCCAGCTCCTGCAGCGCCTCTTCATCCATGTCCCGACGCGGCTGATAGCGCCCGCGCTGGATCAGATCCAGGGGCAGCTCTTTCAGCTCGGCTTCAATGGCCGGATCCGCCGGAGCGTCATCCTCCAGGTTGGTCCGGGAACCTTCAAGAAGAGCGTTGAGGCCTCTCTGGCCCAGTCCGCGTTTGCGCGATGACATGATGGTTGCTTGTTATCCTGTTCGTTGCTGGTGCGGGTGCCTGCCGTCAAACGGCGACGGCGCCCTCTGATTGCTGGCTGCCATTACGCCTGACCATCTCCCCCGCCAGCGCGAGATACGAGATGGCACCCTTGGAGCTGCGGTCGTAGCGCAGCGCCGGCATGCCGTAACTGGGAGCTTCGGCCAGGCGCACGTTGCGCGGGATAACGGCCGAGTAGACCCGGTCGCCGAAGTAGTCGTTGAGCTGGCGCGATACGTCCAGGGTCAGGCTGTTACGGGGGTCATACATGGTACGCAGCAGGCCCTCGATTTTCAGCGCCGGATTCACGGTTTCCTGGATCTGCTCGATGGTACCCATGAGTGCAGCCAGCCCTTCCAGCGCGTAGTACTCGCACTGCATGGGAATCAGCACCGAGTCGGCGGCGGCCAGGGCGTTGACGGTCAGCAGGTTGAGCGCCGGCGGGCAGTCGATGAGGATGAAATCATAGAGCTCGGTGATGGGCTTGAGCGCCAGGCGCAGACGGTGCTCCCGGCCGATCTCGTTCATCAGCTCCACCTCGGCGGCGGTCAGGTCGCCGTTGGCCGGCAGCACATCGAACCCGGAGTCCGGTGCTTCAGTACAGACGTCGGCAGCGTTCTGGCGGCGGGTCAGCACGTCAAAGCCGCTGACCTTGAGTTCGTTCTTGTCGAGCCCGCTGCCCATGGTGGCGTTGCCCTGGGGGTCCATATCCACCAGCAGCACGCGGCGCTTGGTCGCCGCCAGCGAGGCCGCCAGGTTCACACAGGTGGTGGTCTTACCCACGCCACCTTTCTGGTTGGTTACCGCCACGATGCGCGCCATTACCGTCAGTCTCCTGTCTCGCCCGTGGAATCCGTGCTGTTGCGCCCGATGCGCAGTATCCGCCGTTCCGCGTCCACGCCGGGTACGGTGACCCGACTGTCTTCAAGCAGCTGCCAACCGGTGGGCAGCCCTTCAACCTCGGTGGTGGCTTCCGGGCCCTTCATGGCCAGGTGTTCCCCGTCCTGCGCCAGTAGATGGGCCGTCATGGGTACCATTTCCGCCAGTGAGGCGAAGGCGCGGCTTGTGATCTGCGGGAAGGGGCCGCCCTGCCAGTCCTCGACCCGGGAATGCACCACCTGCATGTTATCCAGGCCCAGCTCCAGCCGGCACTGGGTCATGAACCGGGTCTTTTTGCTGTTGCTGTCCAGCAGTGTCACCTGTCTGGACGGCGAGTGCAATGCCAGGACCAGGCCCGGGAAGCCGCCGCCGGAGCCGACGTCCAGTATGGGGCCAGGACCGAGCCGCGGCACCAGGGTCAGGCTGTCCAGAAGGTGCCGGGCGCACATGGCGCTGCGCTCGCGTACGGCGGTCAGGTTGTAGGCCCGGTTCCACTTTTCCAGTAGATCCAGAAGCCGCAGCATCCGGTCCGCCGTCTCCGGGGCGAGACGGACACCGAGTGCTTCGGCCCCCGCCTCCAGTTCACGGCGCTCCGTGTCCATTCAGGCGCTTTCCTGCTGCAGCAGATCCCGTTTCTTGAGATGGATCAGCAGCTGGGAGACCGCCGCCGGCGTCACGCCCTGAATGCGCGAGGCCTGGGCAATGGTTTCCGGACGTGTTTCCTCAAGCTTCTGCTTCACCTCATTGGACAGGCCACCGACACTGTCGTAGTCCAGATCCTTCGGCAGGGTCATGTTCTCATGCCGGCGCAGGCGCTCGATGTCCGCTTCCTGACGGGAGATGTAGCCCTCGTATTTGACCTGGATGGCCACCTGTTCGGCCACCACCGGATCCTCGGCGCGTTCGCCCCCAATGGCAGCAACCGCCTCGTAGTCGACCTCCGGCCGGCGCAGCAGTTCGGACAGGGTCTGGTCCTTTTTCAGAGGCTGTTTCAGGTACTGGTCGGCCACCGCCGCTGCTTCCGTGCCCGGATGGATCCGTGTGCGGTCAAGGCGCTCACGCTCCGCCTGGATGCCTGCGCGCTTGGCCTCAAACGCAGCCCAGCGCTCATCGCTTACCAGACCCAGATTGCGCCCTGTTTCGGTCAGTCGCAGATCCGCGTTGTCTTCACGCAGCACCAGGCGGTATTCCGCCCGGCTGGTGAACATCCGATAGGGCTCCTTCGCCCCCATGGTGATGAGGTCGTCCACCAGTACACCGAGATAGGCTTCGTCCCGACGTGGGTACCAGGGTTCCTCACCACGCGCGGCCAGGGCCGCGTTGAGCCCGGCCAGCAGGCCCTGGGCGCCGGCTTCCTCGTAACCGGTGGTGCCGTTGATCTGGCCCGCCAGATAGAGCCCGCCGATAAAGCGGGTCTCAAGCGTGTGATGGAGGTCGCGCGGGTCCAGGTAGTCGTATTCGATGGCGTAACCCGGCCGGGTGACGTGGGCGTTCTCGAAGCCCGGGATGGTCCGGATGAAGGCCATCTGCACGTCGAACGGCAGGCTTGTGGAAATACCGTTGGGATAGAGTTCCTGGCTGTTCAGGCCTTCCGGCTCCACGAAGATCTGGTGGGAATCCTTGTCCGCGAAGCGGTGGACCTTGTCCTCGATGGAGGGGCAGTAGCGCGGCCCAACGCCTTCAATGTCGCCAGAGAACATGGGCGACTGATCCTGGGCCCCCCGGATGATGTCGTGGGTCTCCGGCGTGGTGCGGGTGATGTAACAGCACATCTGCTCTGGATGCGAATCCGCACTGCCGATGTAGGACATCACCGGTTCGCGTTCGTCGCCGGGCTGAACGTCCATCTTCGAGAAGTCCACGGTCTTGGCGTCGATCCGCGCGGGTGTGCCGGTCTTGAGCCGGCCCACGGTGAACGGGAGCTCCCGCAGCCGTTTGGCCAGGCCGATGGTCGGCGGGTCGCCGGCGCGGCCGCCCTGCTGATTCTGCATGCCAATGTGGATGACCCCCCCGAGGAAGGTACCGGTGGTCAGCACCACCGTGGGTGCCCGGAAGGCGACACCGGTCTGGGAGACCACGCCCTGCACCTGGTCATTCTCGACGATCAGATCCTCCGCCGCCTGCTGGAAGATATGCAGGTTGGGCTGGTTTTCCAGCATGTTGCGGATGGCGGCCTTGTACAGGGCACGGTCCGCCTGGGCACGGGTAGCGCGTACGGCCGGGCCCTTGCTGGAATTGAGAACCCGGAACTGGATGCCCGCCTGGTCCGTGGCCAGGCCCATGGCCCCGCCCAGCGCATCGATCTCCTTCACCAGGTGACTCTTGCCGATACCGCCGATGGCGGGATTACAGGACATCTGGCCAAGGGTCTCGATGTTGTGCGTCAGCAGGAGGGTATCGCGCCCCATGCGGGCCGCGGCGAGGGCCGCTTCGGTGCCCGCATGGCCACCGCCGATGACGATGACGTCGAAGTGCTTGGGGTATTCCACGCTGGACCTCGGGGTTTGCCGGTATCTCTGAATGAACCGCGTAGTATAACCCGAAGCGTCAAGCCTGTGCAGGCGATCCGGACAATTTCTGAACAGATACCATCTATCCCGGAATAACAGACACCTGCAGTGCTTTCGTCACAAAGCACTCAAAAAACTGTCCACAGATTGGAGGAGCCTTAAAAAGCCTTATTTATTACCTAGAATGCTGACGTAAAAGTATTTTTTAAATTTTCTACAGATCTCTCCCTATTCTGTAAACAGAGTTTTCCACAAGGAAGGCGACCTACTGTCTCTGGATCACCAGGACCACCTCGCCCACACGGAATCCCCACCAGGTCATTTCCGTTTCATTGATGACGGTGTCCTCGGTGACACGGTACATCCAGTCATCCATTCGGACGTTGTAGGTGCTTCCTCCGAAGGACACTTCCAGCACGTAGTTCATGTGGATGGCATTGCCCTCGAACTCCATGAAACCCGGCTCTGTCACATCCCCAGCCGTGGCGTGATAGCCGCCGTCACGGGGCTCCAGGGTCCAGACGCGCGTGTCGGTCTCACCATCGCTGTACGTGAACACCTCGTCCAGGGTACCCACGCCCTCCTCATCCCATGACGCATCAATGGTGGCATCGAAATGGCGGATCACCTCGCCGGAACGGTTCTTCACCACACCACGGGCGGTCAGCTCACCCTGGAAGAACTCACTGGGCACCAGCTCCGGCTCCTGGCCCGCATAGTCGTTGATTGCGGGGCCGGAGCAGGCCGCCAGAAAGGGCAGGACCAGAAAAAGAAGCCCGTAGACGCGGCGGGCTGGATGTATGACTGCCATGGGCTGAACCTCCATCGGAATGAGTGACTGTTACTGGATACGTGGGTTTTCCCGGGAGGGTTCATTGGGTGGCCGCAGTGACGTACACAGATGTACACGTCGCCATTGGCTCGAATGACGGAGCTGTCAGAAACTGTCTTCACAGTAAACAGATGGGAGGGTCCGAGATGGCAAGCTACAAGGCGCCTCTGACCGACGTGAATTTCCTGCTCAACGAAGTGTTCGACTACCCCAGTCACTACCAGAGCCTGAGCAACGGGGCCGAGGCGACACCGGACATGGTGGACGCCATCCTCGGTGAATGTGCCAAGTTCTGTGAGAACACTCTGTTTCCGCTCTACCAGAGCGGCGACCAGGAAGGCTGCAAACTGGTGGATGGCGAGGTTAAGACCCCGGCCGGCTACAAGGAAGCCTACGAGGAATACGTGGCCGGTGGCTGGCAGGGCCTCTCCAGCCTGGAGGAATACGGCGGCCAGAACCTGCCCGCCTCCCTGGGCCTGATGAAGCAGGAGATGATGGGCACCGCCAACTGGCCCTTCAGCATGTACCCGGGTCTGTCGATGGGGGCCATGAACACCCTGCAGCTTCATGGTGATGAGGATCAGCGCCAGACCTACCTGACGCCGATGACCGAGGGCCGCTGGACCGGAACCATGTGCCTGACCGAGCCCCAGTGCGGCACCGATCTTGGCCAGGTCCGCACGAAGGCTGTCCCCCAGGAGGACGGCAGTTACCGCATCACCGGCACCAAGATCTTCATCTCCTCCGGAGACCATGACCTGGCCGAAAACATCGTGCACATCGTGCTGGCACGCACCCCGGAGGCGCCCAAGGGCACCAAGGGCATTTCCCTGTTCATCGTGCCCAAGTACCTGCCGGACGGGAAGGGCAACGCGGGCGAGGCCAACGGGGTTTCCGTGGGCGCGCTGGAAGAGAAGATGGGCATCAAGGCCTCGGCCACCTGCACCATGAACTTCGATGACGCCAACGGTTACATGGTCGGGGAGGAGAACAAGGGCATGGAGTGCATGTTCACCTTCATGAACACGGCCCGGATCGGTACCGCCATCCAGGGCGTGGGTCCGGCCGAACTCTCCTACCAGAATGCGCTGGCCTACGCGAAGGAGCGTCGCTCCATGCGTGCACTCTCTGGCAAGAAAGAGCCGGAGCAGGTGGCGGACAGCCTGATGTACCACGCGGACGTGCGCCGCATGCTGCTGACCCAGAAGGCGGTGGCTGAAGGCGGGCGGGCCATGCTCTATGATGCCGCTCAGTACGCGGATCACATGGTCTGCGGCCACCTGGAGGAGGACACGAAGAAGATCCAGAAGTACGACGACAAGCTCGGCTTCCTGACCCCGATCCTCAAGGGCTTCCTCACCGAGAAGGGTTATGAGGCCACCAACCTGGGCATGCAGGTATTCGGCGGCCACGGCTACATCAAGGAGCACGGCATGGAGCAGATCGTGCGCGACACCCGGATCGCCACCCTCTACGAGGGCACCACCGGCATCCAGGCGCTCGACCTGCTCGGCCGCAAGGTGCTGATGATGACACAGGGCGGCGCGGTGCGTGACTTCACCCTGCGCATGAGCAACGAGGCGCGCAAGCACCTCACCGACAGCACCCTGCGGCCCTGGGCCTGGCAGATCCTCAAGCTGGCAACCCAGTGGAACTGGCTGACGTTCCGGCTGATGGTCATCGCCCGCAAGGACCGCGACATGGTTTCGGCGGCCGCGCATGACTTCCTGATGTACAGCGGCTATGTCTACATGGCCTTCATGTGGCTGCGCATGGCGGCCGCCGCGCGCCAGGGCCTGGCCGAGGGCGGCGACCAGAGTGAGGATTTCTACAACGCCAAGCTCGCCACCGCTGAATTCTACTTCGAGCGGATGCTGCCACAGGCCCAGGGCCATGCCGACAGCATGCTGAGCCCCAGCG
The DNA here is from genome assembly GCF_008709855.1 of Halospina sp. K52047b. Classification (NCBI taxonomy): domain Bacteria; kingdom Pseudomonadati; phylum Pseudomonadota; class Gammaproteobacteria; genus Halospina; species Halospina sp. K52047b. The sequence continues at coordinate 126,193 of NZ_VYJH01000004.1, forward strand.
ATACCCTGATGCAGCTGGGTAACGAGGCCTTCGCCTTCGATTACTGAACCCCTTTTACCCCTCCCCTGCCGGCCTCCGGGCCGGCTTTTTCATCTCAACCCCCCAGCGGCACCCTGAGGGTCATGCGCACATCGCGCCCGGGGCTCAGCGCATAGCCTTTGTAGGTATCCAGAAAGTCCCGGTAGGTCTTATCCGTCAGATTCCGCACTTCGAGGCTGAACCGCATGGGCGCGCCCGTAACGCCATCCACGGAAAAGCCCAGGGCCAGGTCCGCGACAGTATAGGCATCGGTCGATGCCGTGCCGAAGGGGGCGTTGTCGAACTGGGCGAAGGGTTCACCCGGGGCTGCCTCCCTGGAAGCGTTATGCCGGAGACCCAGGCGGATATAGGGACTGCGGGCCCATCCCCAGTTCCCGGGTGTCCAGGTTCCTGCGACCAGCAGTTCGTCAGCCGGCTGGAGTGGCAGGTCCTCACCGGTCTGGTCGTTTTCACCGTCAACGGCACTATAGGTGGTACTCAGCTCGAGCGTTTCAGTCATCTGTGCCCGGGCTGTCAGTTCCACGCCGGTGAGGACGGCGTCGGTCTGCTGGTACTGAAACACCGGCAGAGCGTCCTGCGTATTGCCCGTGTCGTGAAGGTAGATGTAGTTGTCAATCGCATTGCGGTAAACCGTGGCACTGGCAGACGTTTCGTGGGAACGCCACCGGAGCGACAGGTCGGTATTCAGCGATTTCTCAGCATCCAGGTCGTCATTGCCCTTCTGGACCGCCGCAACACCAGCATGCACCCCGTCCGCATGGAGTTCGAAAAGGGTCGGCGCCCGGAAACCACGCCCGATGTTACTGGCAAGCGTCAGGTTATCGGTCAGGGCATAGGAACCACCGAACGAGCCCGATGTCACCGAGTAGTCATTGGAGTCACTGCCTGAGAACGAAGTCGGCGCCGCCGTCTTGCTGCTTTTCGCGATGGTCTCGGTCCAGTCCTGCCGCAACCCAGCCTGCAGGGTGAGACGCCCCAGTGTGCGCTCCTCAAAGGCAAACAGGCCGACATTGTTCACCCGACCTCCGGGCGTCAGCTGGGTGGTGCCACGGGAGACCTGTTGCTTGGTGCGGTATTCAATCCCCATGCGCCCGGCGTCGAGAAACGCCAGTTGGCCGTGTCTGGCCTCGAGACGGGTGGTGTACTGGTCGAATTCAATGTCGAGGGTCCCATCAAACAGCGCATCCCTCGGGACACCGGCCGCGTTCGACTGGCGCAGGTTATTCTGCCATGCCAGGGTTGGCTGAAGGGTCCAGGTGTCATTGACCGGCAGCGTGGCGTCCAGACGAAGCTCGTCGTTCTCCAGATTCTGGCCGATGCCCTCCGGGCCCTGGCCAGGCGGCTTGTTGCCGGCCGGGGGCGGCAGCAGGAAGTTGTGTTCATTGCGCCATCCGGTATAGCGCATCCGGACCTCGCCGAAGGTCCCACGATAACCGACGCCGAGTTGACCGTTGGTCTGGTCAAAGTCCGTGTACTCCAGTGATCCGGTGTAGGCGGGTGCCCGGCGTTTGCCGGCGTCACTGGGAGGCGGCGGGAAGAAGGTCCGGTCATCCGGCACGGTGACATCCCCGGCGTCCCGGTGAATGATGCCAGCGGCAAAACTCCAGTGCTTCCCCTGGCTGGTTCCCTTGAGCCCGAGGTCATTCTGGTCGTTGTTGGTAGCATGCCCCAGTAGCGCCTCGCCCCTGTTGTGACGGGATCCATCACTGCTGAAAGTCAGTGGCAGGGGTTGTACATCCACCGCACCGCCCAGGGCATCGGATCCGTAGAGGATGCTGGAAGCGCCTCGCACTACTTCGATCCGCTCACTCAGGAAGGGCTCCATGTTCGGCGAATGCCGGGTTCCGAATTGCTGGTGATCCACACCGATGCCGTCAGACAGGATACGCACCCGATTCCCGGACAACCCCCGGATCACCGGTTTACCCACCTGGTTGCCGGCACTGACGGTATCGACCCCGGGAAGGTGATCCAGCGTCTGGCCAAGAGTGGCGCTTTCGCGGCGATCCTTGTCCTCGCCCTGCAGGACGTCAATCTGAGCGGCCTGCATCAGGGGCGAGCCCGGTGCCGGTGCGCCAGCCTCAACCACTACCTCGTCAAGGGCCATAACCCCCGTATCAGCCTCATCCTGCCCAAAGGCCAGAGGCGCGACCGTGGTAAGACCCAACAGCCCCAGGGAGGCCTGAACGGCGCCAGGCAGTCCACCGCTTTTGATTGGCTTCAATCTCATAACAACCCTATAAAACGGTATAACGTAACTTCAAGATAATCGCTCTGAGCAAGCTCCCCAATCCGGGGACTTCCAGTTCGTGATGATGGAATTATCGGATGTTATACCATAACATTTATTCGAGCAATCGAATGGTAATGGCCAGGTAAAGGAGCAATGGAATCAGCTGTGACTATTTGCCAATACAGAAGGATCCGAAGATTTCGCCCAGGAGCTCATCCGGTGTCATGGCACCGGTGATCTCGCCAAGTGCCTCCTGGGCCTGGCGCAGATCCTCGGCAAGCAGCTCACCGGCGCCGAACTCGCTGAGCTGGGTCTGGCCCTGGACCACCATGGCGCGGGCGCGCTCGAGAGCGTCAAGGTGGCGCCGGCGTGCCATGTAGCGGCCCTCGGCGGCCGTCTGGTAACCCATGCAGTCCTTCAGGTGTTCGCGCAGCGCCTCGATGCCCTCCCCGGACTGCGCGGAAAGCCGGATAACAGGGGTGCCCTCGTCTTCGGTATAGCCAGGGGTTTCACCGGAAAGGTCCACCTTGTTGCGAAGCACGGTTACCGGCAGTTCCTGCGGTAGCTGGCGGGGTAGCCCTGTTGTCAGCCTGGCAGGGTTGGTATCCGCTGTGATGGTACTGTCCGCCAGCAACAGGAGACGGTCCGCTTTCTCGATCTCCGCCCAGGCCCGGTCGATGCCGATGCGTTCCACTTCATCGGCGCTGTCGCGCAGGCCCGCGGTGTCAATGATGTGCAGCGGCATGCCGTCAATCTGGATCTGCTCTCGCAGCACGTCCCGGGTTGTGCCCTCGATTTCGGTCACGATGGCTGTGTCCTGGCCGGACAGGGCATTCAGGAGGCTGGACTTGCCGGCGTTGGGTTTTCCGGCGATGACCACCTGCATGCCGTCCCTCAGCAGTGTGCCCTGATGGGCTTCCTGGACAGTGCGGTCCAGTGATTCCAGCAGGGCCTGGAGATCCGCGGCAACCTTGCCGTCACCGAGGAAATCCACATCCTCGTCCGGGAAATCGATGGCCGCCTCCACATAGACCCGGAGCTGGACCAGTTCCTCAATAAGTCCCGAGACCACCCTGGAGAAGGCACCCTGAAGGGATTGCAGGGCACTTCGAGCCGCCTGTTCCGAACTGCTTTCAATAAGATCGGCAATGGCCTCGGCCTGGGCGAGGTCCAGTTTATCGTTCAGAAAGGCGCGTTCCGAGAATTCCCCCGGGCGTGCAAGTCGGGCCCCCCGGACCGTGGCGGAAGCCAGGATCCGGTCCATGAGGACGGGTCCGCCATGGCCCTGGAGTTCAAGGACATCCTCACCAGTAAAGGAATGCGGACCGGGAAAGTACAGGGCAATACCCTCATCCAGGACATCGCCCGTCTCATCCAGGAAAGGGCCATAGTGAGCATACCTGGGCCGGGGCTCAAACCCCAGGAAGGCTTGCGCCAGGACCAGGGCCTGTGGCCCCGAGAGGCGGATAACGCCAACACCCCCGCGGCCCGGAGGCGTAGCGAGGGCAGCGATGGTATCCCGGTCAGCACCGCTCATGGCGCGTCAGAGGATCAGCCCTTGGCGGACTTCCCCTGCTCCTTCTCGATCTGGCGGTAGATGAAGAACTGCTGTGCCATGGAGAGCACGTTGTTGCTCAGCCAGTACAGCACCAGGCCTGCCGGGAACCACAGGAAGAAGAAGGTGAACATGATCGGCAGCAGCTTCATCACCTTCGCCTGTACCGGATCCGGTGGTGTCGGGTTCAGCTGCATCTGCAGGAACATCGAGCCGCCCATCAGGATCGGCAGGATGAAGTACGGATCCATCACCGAGAGGTCGTTGATCCACAGCATGAAGGGTGCGTGGCGCAGCTGAACACTCTCGAACAGCACCCAGTAGAGGGAGATGAACACCGGCATCTGCACCAGTATCGGCAGGCAGCCGCCCAGTGGGTTGATCTTCTCCTTCTTGTAGAGATTCATCATCTCCTGGGAGAGCTTCTGGCGATCATCGCCGTACTGTTCCTTGAGACGCTGCATCTCCGGCTGGACACGGCGCATGTTGGCCATGGAACGGTAACTGGTGGCCGAAAGCTTGTAGAACGCCAGCTTAACCACGACAGTCAGCAGGATGATGGCAACACCCCAGTTGCCGGTCAGGCCATGGAACCAGTCCAGGAGGTAGAACAGGGGCTGGGAAATGAAGAACAGCCAGCCAAAGTCGACCGTGCGGTCCAGATTGGGCGCAATGCCCTGGAGACGCTCGATGATCTTGGGGCCGACGTAGACCCTGGAACTGATCTCTTTCTCTTCACCCGGAGCGACTTTGGTACCGGGACTGACAAAGCCCATGACATGGAGGTTACTGCCACGCTGGCGGGTCTGGTAGCGATGGGTCTCATCCTGGTCCGGGATCCAGGAGCTCATGAAGTAATGCTGGAGGAAAGCGATCCAGCCCCCCTCGACCTGGCGGTTCAGGGGGGTTTCCCTCAGATCCGAGAACTCGTACTTGGTATAGGGCTCCTGGGGTGTGCTCAGAACCATGCCGAGGAAAGCCTGGACGCCAAGGATCCTCTGGCCGGTGGGATCGCCACTTTCATCACGCACGATACGACCGGAGAAGTATCCGTTCCAGGGCTCACTGGAATTGTTCCGTATATGGTAGCTGACCTTCAGGCGGTAGTGATCACGCTCGAAGGTGTAGCGTTTGATGATCTGTACCCCGGAATCCGTTTTATGGGTCAGATCCACGGTCAGCTTGTCTTCACCTTCCTCCAGACGATAGCTGTCGGAGTCGCTGTTGAAGGTCAGATTCCCGTGGCCGCGTGCGGAACCACCATCACCTAGAAGACTGCTTTCAAGGATGTAGGTGAGTTCCTCGTCACTCCGGAGCAGCTGCAGGGGCTTGTCCGACTTCAGAGTTCGGGTGTGCTCGGGCAGCCAGGCTTCCACAAGATGGCCGCCGTTGAGGCTGATGCGGGCATCCAGAACGTCTGTTTTCACCCGGATGGTGTCACTGCTGTCGGCGGTCGCGCCGGATCCGGTCGCTTTACTGCTGGTCTGCTGCCCGGCCGACGCCATGTCAGATTCCGGGCGCTCAAAACCATCGCCGCTATCGCTGCTGTTCGGAGGTTGCTGGCTCTGGGTGCCCGGATCGGCGGGAGCGGACTCCTCGGCAGCCACGGGTTCGGTGGAAACGGGCTGCTGGTGATAATCCTCGTTCCAGGCCATGACGAGGAGGTAGCTGACTATGGCCAGACCGAGCCATATGGCGACGCGGGGGATATCCATGGATTGGGTCATCCTTTGCGTGAACAGGATTGATGGGTCGGGGAAACCCCTGGAACCGGATCATAACCGGAGGTGCCCCAGGGATGGCATCGGAATAGGCGGTGCAGCGCGTAGTAACCACCGCGGATCATGCCGTGCTGCTCGATGGCGCTCACGGCGTATTCGGAACAGCTGGGCGTATGCCGGCAGTGAGGGGGCATCAGTGGACTGATCCCGTACTGGTAAGCGCGAATCAGCAGAAGAAGCAGCCAGCGCATTGGGTTATCCCGTTTTTGCCGGAGACCGGGAGGTCGCCTGTTTGCCCAGCTTCCGCCACGCCCGGTCCAATTCCTGGAACAGTTCGGCATTGTCCATGGTATTGCCGCCGGGCCGGGCCAGGACAATGACGTCCAGAGCTGGCAGATCGTGCTGTCGATGCCTGAAGGATTCCCGTACGGCACGCTTGAACTGGTTGCGTGCTGTGGCCTTGGGCAGATGCCGGCGGGCCACGATGATGCCCAAACGGGGCAATGCCCGGGATTCGTCGGAACTCCGGGCAAGCATCAGGAATCCACGGCTGCCGGCCCTGAACTCGACACTGTCGAATACCCGCGTGTAATCACGACTGTTGAGCAGTCTTGCCTGGCGGGGAAATCGGAAGTCAGGCGGCAACTGGACGGGTTCAGACGCTGAGGCGCTTGCGACCCTTGGCACGGCGGCGCGCAATCACTTTGCGACCGTTCTGGGTTGCCATGCGGGCACGGAAACCATGGGTCCGTTTGCGCTTGAGGTTACTCGGCTGAAAGGTTCGTTTCATGGTGATGGTCCTGTTCAGGGCTGCGAATGTCGGAACGATGGTTTCGGCCGATGGTCCGAACACGGAGCTGCCACCGGGATGCGGGATTCTAGTCAATTTGTGGCGTTCAGACAATGGGCAGCGTTGACGGAAAAGCGGGGCAGTTACAGTAGAAACAAAGTTTTTATCTTTAATGAATCAATAAGACTGTTGTTACTGTTATTAGGGAAGCGGATTTCTGTGGATAACCGGTTACCAGCGGCTGGTGACGCCGTTTGAAGCTGGGGACGGTTCTGTTCAGTTGCGCTTGGCAAACTGGGACTAAGAGGGGGGATGGAATGGGTATAACCGGGGGTCCCTGGCCGGGGGTCGGGTTATCAAGGGGTCTGTCCGGGGTTTATACGGTCGTGAACACACGGTGTTTGCACAGTCTTCTGTGGAAAAGTCGTTTTAAGGAGAATTGATCTGTAATTTTGTGCACGACTCTGTTTTTAAGTTGGTAGTTTTCTGACTTAAAACGAAAAAGTTATCAACAGGGTGTTTATATCGTTGGCCTGGGGGGCTTTTACAGACGGTGGGCGGAGCGTAGAATACCGCTCTTGCCGGGGAGAGACCCGTCCGAAGAAGAACAATGCGAGGTCAGCAGTCGTGGCACAGGAAATCTGGCAGCAGTGTCTGGAGCTGTTACAGGATGAGTTCCCCGCCCAGCAGTTCAATACCTGGTTGCGTCCGTTGCAGTCCCGCGACGACGGAGGGTCTCTGGTGTTGCTTGCACCCAATCGGTTTGTGCGCGACTGGGTGAGCCAGAAATATCTGGATCGCATTGAGGAGGTCATCCGGGACCTGAATGGCGCCAAGGGGCTTCAGGTCGAGGTCAAGGTGGGGTCAGCGGAGGAAAACCGGTCCCGGCCGACCCATTCCTCCAGTAATCGCAGTGACAGGGCGACGAAGCGACAAACAGCGGTCAGCGCGGGTTCCGAGGTGGAGTCCGCCAGCGCGGAAGTGGCACCGCCGGTGAACGATGCCGAACTGAACACCGCTGATGAACGCCCGGTAGAGGATTCACCCGTGGCGGCGCGCATTGCCGGGCGTGCCAATGGTGGACGTGATGACCGCCGGGCGAATGTCGAAGGCGGTGTCCAGCACAGTGAGACCTTCCTGAATCAGCAGTTCACGTTTGGGACCTTTGTTGAGGGCAAGTCCAACCAGCTGGCGCGGGCCGCGTCCAGCCAGGTGGCGGAAAACCCGGGGGGATCCTATAACCCGCTGTTTCTCTACGGCGGCGTGGGTCTGGGCAAGACCCACCTGATGCACGCCGTGGGCAACGAGATCGTGCGCCGCAATCCCGGGGCACGCGTGGCCTACCTTCGTTCCGAGCGCTTTGTGGCGGACATGGTCAAGGCGCTGCAGCTCAACGCCATCAATGACTTCAAGCGCTTTTACCGGTCCCTCGATGCCCTTCTGATCGACGATATCCAGTTCTTCGCGGGCAAGGAGCGCTCCCAGGAGGAGTTCTTCCACACCTTCAATGCGCTGCTTGAGGGCGGCCAGCAGGTGATCCTGACCTGTGACCGTTTCCCCAAGGAGATCGTGAACATGGAGGAGCGGCTCAAGTCCCGGTTCGGCTGGGGCCTGACGGTCATGGTGGAACCACCCGAGCTTGAGACCCGCGTGGCGATCATCATGAAAAAGGCGGAGCAGGCACAGGTCAGCATCAGCAACGAAGCGGCCTTTTTCATCGCCCAGAAGATCCGGTCCAACGTGCGCGAGCTGGAGGGGGCGCTGAAGCTGGTTATCGCCAATTCCCACTTCACCGGCCAGCAGATTACACCGGCATTCATCCGGGAAAGTCTCAAGGACCTGCTGGCGCTGCATGAGAAGCAGGTCAGCATCGACAATATTCAGCGGACCGTGGCAGAGTACTACAAGATGAAAGTGGCGGATCTGCACTCAAAGCGCCGCACACGCTCGATCACACGGCCCCGCCAGATGGCGATGGCACTGGCCAAGGAGCTGACCAGCCACAGCCTGCCCGAGATCGGCGATGCCTTTGGTGGCCGGGACCACACCACGGTTCTGCACGCCTGCAAGAAAATCGAGGAACTGCAGGAATCGGACGCCAATATCCGCGAGGATTACCAGAACTTCCTCCGGCTTCTGACCACCTGAATCACTGACAAACCCACATCCGAACCAGGCGGAATCCGATAATCATGAAAATCCGGACCAGTCGCGAATCCCTTCTCGAGCCACTCCAGGCAATCGCCGGTGTGGTGGAAAAGAAACAGACCATGCCCGTTCTGTCGAACGTACTGCTGGTGGCCGAGGGCGAGGCCCTGACGCTGACCGGGACCAATATGGAGGTGGAACTGGTTGCCACCGTAACCGACCTGGAAGTGGAACAGGAAGGCCGCATTACGGTGCCGGCGCGCAAACTGGTGGATATCTGCCGGTCGCTTCCGGAAGCAGCGGATGTGACGCTGGCCCTGGAAGGGGATCGCATGCGGATCCGGGCGGGGGCGAGCCAGTTCACGCTGGCTACCCTGCCCGCGGATCATTTCCCGAATGTCGAGGACGATGAGGACAGCTTCACGCTCAATCTTGAACAGGGCAGCTTCCAGAGTCTGCTCAGCAGTACCGCCTTTGCCATGGCGCAGCAGGACGTTCGCTACTATCTCAACGGGCTGCTGCTCGAGATCGGGGATGACGCCATACGGGCAGTTGCGACGGACGGGCACCGTCTGGCCCTGTCGAATCTGTCCGCCCCTACCTATCTGGATGAGACACGACAGATCATTGTGCCGCGTAAGGGCGTTCAGGAACTCATCCGGTTGTTGGACGACAGTGAAAAGAATGTGGCGGTGACCATCGGCGGTAGCCACATACGGGCAACAGTGGACGGGTTCACTTTCACCTCCAAGCTCATCGAGGGTCGTTTCCCGGACTACAACCGGGTGATTCCCAGCGGCGGTGACAAGACCGTGATCGCGGATCGTGAGACGTTGCGCAGCATTCTTCAGCGCGCCGGAATCCTGTCCCACGAGAATATCCGTGGTGTGCGGCTGGAACTCGAGCCCGGTGAACTGCATGTCTACGCCAATAACCCGGATCAGGAGCAGGCGGAGGACACCATGGCGGTGGAATACCAGGGTGAGGCGCTGCAGATCGGGTTCAATGTGGGGTATCTGATCGATGTGATGAACGTCATCCGTGAGGATCAGGTCCGGATCGTTCTGTCCGGGCCCAATGCCAGTGCGCTGATTGAGAGCACTGGCCCGGATGACAATCTGTACGTTGTGATGCCGATGCGTCTTTAATCGTTTCCAGATTGGACTGACAGGGAAGCTTGGTAATGAGTGTACTGATTCAGAATAGCCCGCTAGCGGGTCGCAACAGAGGCAAACGAGCCCCTGACGAGGAAGGTAGGACGCTGGGGAGCGATCCCGCACGTGTCCTTGGGGATGGCATCAAGGGCGCGTTCCGGATCGGGCAGACGGCCATGGTGGTCGGAGGTCAGGGGGTTCGCTGGCTGCGGGGTGACCGTCATCCCCTGCCGCGGCTGATGCGGGATACCTTTGAGAGGCTTGGCGCGACCTATATCAAGCTGGGTCAATTCATCGCGTCCTCCCCGACGTTCTTTCCCCGTGAGTATGTGGATGAATTCCAGAACTGTCTGGATCAGACTCGCCCCCTGCCCTATGCGGTGATGGAGCGGATCCTGAGGGAAGAGCTGGGCAGTGCGGTGGATACGGAATTCACCCGCATTGACCGGACGCCATTGGCTTCCGCATCGATTGCGCAGGTTCACGGTGCCCGGCTGACCAATGGGGAAGAAGTGGTACTTAAGATCCAGAAGCCGGGTGTATCCAACATCCTGCTTACCGATCTCAACTTCCTCTACGTATCAGCCCGCGTTGTGGAAACCCTGGCACCGAAGCTCGCGTGGACATCGCTTTCCGGGATCATCCAGGAGATCCAGCGGACCATGATGGAGGAATGCGATTTCGTCCAGGAGGCCAATAACCTTGAGGCGTTCCGGGAGTTCCTTGATCGCACTGGTAACACTGAAGCTACGGTTCCGCGGGTTCATCGCAGGCTGAGTACTGGGCGGGTTCTGACGATGGAGCGCTTCCACGGCGTACCACTGACGGACCTGGATACCATCCGGCGCTACAGCGACGACCCGGAACGGACACTGATTACGGCCATGAACACCTGGTTTTCCAGCCTGACACAGTGTGAGTTTTTCCACGCTGACGTTCACGCTGGCAACCTGATGGTGCTGGAGGATGGTCGGGTCGGTTTCATCGACTTCGGAATCGTTGGGCGCATTGATCCCGACACCTGGACGGCGGTGTCCGACTTCATGGGCGCGCTGATGAACGCCGATTTCGGGGCCATGGCGGATGCCATGGCCAGGATCGGGGTGACGAGGGAAGGAGTGGATATCGAGGCTCTGGCGCGGGACCTCTCCGGCCTTCAACAGCACATGGAGACGGTTGTTCCGACGGATCCGCAGGAGATGCCCGATATCGAAACACTCTCCGAGGAAACGGACGATGACGTGAATGAGCTGCTGATGGATCTGGTCCGGGTGGGTGAGGATCACGGTCTTCACTTTCCACGCGAATTCGCGCTACTGATCAAACAGTTCCTGTATTTTGACCGCTACGTTCACATACTGGCGCCGGAAATGGATATGTTTCTGGATGAACGCCTTAACATGCTCCATTGAGGCTCAGGCAGATGGCACTTTTCCCCCAGCTTGTTACCTCCACCCTGGCGCTCTGGCGAGGCACCGCGATCCGCGCTCCTGACGGGGATCAGCCGGAACAGCCGCTGCAGCTGTTTGATATGGAGGGCTGCCCTCACTGCCGTCTGGTGCGGGAAACACTTACGGAGCTGGATCTGGATGCGGTGATCTACCCGTGTCCGAAAGGGGGTGACCGGTTCCGGAACCGGGCTCGCGAACTGGGCGGACGTGAACGCTTTCCGTTGCTGGTGGATCCCGAACAGGGAGAAGTTCTCTACGAAAGCCGGCGCATCAGGCGCTATCTGTGGGAGCGTTACGGTCACGGACGGGTTCCCGGGGTGAGCAGCCGGCTACCGCTCGATAAAGGGCGTGTTGTAATGGCCACCGCCTCCAGGCTTGGTCGGGGGCTTTACGCGAAGCCGGCCCGTCGGCCCGAGCGGCTTCTGGAACTCTACAGTTTCGAGTCCAGCCCGTACTCCAGGGAAGTACGCGAACTGCTGTGCGAACTGCAGCTTCCCTATGTAATCAGGAACTGTGGTAAATCGTCGGGGAGTGAGTTTGTCCTTCCTGCGGTCCGTGACCGGCTTGGACTTGAATACCAGCCACGCTCCCGCAATCGTATGGAACTGCTGGACAGAACGGGCCGTGTTGCCGTGCCTTATCTGGTGGACCCGAACCAGGGAACGGCAATGTATGAAAGCGAAACGATACTGGCGCACCTCCGCGATCATTACCAGATCTGATCCATGGCGCTGCGTGAGCTCCATCTTCATCACTTCCGCAATATTGAGCAGCAGAAACTCCAGTTCTCTTCCGACCTCAATCTGATTTATGGCGCTAACGGGAGTGGTAAAACCAGCCTACTCGAGGCGATCTACTATCTTTCCACTGCCCGCTCTTTTCGCACATCGAATCACCGTCGTGTTGTGCAGGAGGGATCCCGGTCACTGACCCTTTTCGGTGTGGTGACGGATCCGGTAAGGGGATCGCTCCGGATTGGACTGGAGCGGGAGCCCGGGGATGCAAACGGCGTCCGTCTGCAGCGTAACGGGGAGGCAGTGCGCTCGGTCTCTGAGCTCGCGAGACTTTTGCCTGTCTCAGTGATTGAACCCGGGACTTTTGAGCTGGTTGCCGGAGGGCCGGGTAATCGGCGGCGTTTTCTGGATTGGTTGGTGTTCCACGTGGAACATTGGTTCAGTGGCGTCTGGCAGGAAGCACAGAGAGCCCTTAAACAACGCAATCACCTGCTCCGGCATGGTATAATTGATCACTCGTCCATCGGCCCCTGGAACGCCAGAGTGGCGGAGCTCGGTGAGCGATTGAATCAGGGGCGTCAGGCGGGTTTCGACCGGTTTTACAATGAGTTCGAATCAATCCGCGCCAGGTCACAGGCGGAATGGCTCAACAGCGTTTCCCTGGCTTTCAGTCCAGGTTGGGATTCGAGTAACGGCCTGGCTTCGGTTCTGGAAAGCAATCTTGAGGCGGAGGCCCGTGCCGGTTTCAGTCTCTATGGCCCGAATCGGGCGGATATCCGCGTCCGGGTCGGCAAACAGCCCGCCGGGGAGGTATTGTCCCGCGGCCAGCAGCGATCCCTGGTGGTGCTTATGAAGCTGGCTCAGATGCGGGTGCTGCAATCCGTGGGCTGCGAGGGTATCTGCCTCCTGGATGATATCCATGCGGAGCTTGATGGCGAAAATCAGGCTCTTCTGGCCGGTGAACTGCTGGCCCTGAACACACAGGTTTTTCTTACCGGGATCACTGCTCCGAATGAAGGAGCGCTCGGTCACCTGATGCACAAACATGAACCTGCGATGTTCCACGTGGAACATGGCCGATTCACGGAACAATGAACGCCAAGCTGGGGGAACCCTGCGAATGTCTGATTACACCTCTACAAGCATCAAGGTACTCAAGGGTCTGGATGCCGTGCGCAAACGGCCCGGCATGTACATCGGCGACACCGATGATGGAACCGGTCTCCACCACATGGTCTTCGAGCTGGTGGACAATTCCATCGACGAGGCTTTGGCAGGGTTCTGTTCCGAGATTGGCGTTGTCATCCATCCGGATGAGTCCGTAACCGTCCGGGACGATGGTCGTGGTATTCCCACGGACCTTCATGAGGAAGAAGGCGTTTCCGCCGCCCAGGTCATTATGACCGTCCTCCATGCCGGCGGTAAGTTTGACGACAATACCTATAAGGTGTCCGGGGGTCTGCATGGCGTGGGCGTGTCCGTGGTCAACGCCCTCTCCTCGACACTCAAGTTAACGATCCGCCGCAGTGGCAAGGTCCATGAACAGGTCTACCACGACGGGATTCCGGAGGAGCCGCTCCGGATCGTTGGCGATACGGAAGCTTCCGGCAGCGAAGTCCACTTCATTCCCTCCACCGAAACCTTCACGAATATCGAGTTCCATTTCGATATCCTGGCCAAGCGGTTGCGGGAACTCGCCTTCCTCAACAGTGGTGTAAGGATCCGGCTGACCGATGAGCGCAGTGGCAAGGATGAGGTTTTCGAGTACGAAGGTGGACTCAGGGCTTTTGTTGAGCACCTGAACACCAACAAGACGCCACTGAACCGGGTATTCCATTTCACCCGGGAACGCGAGGACGGCATCGTGGTGGAAGTGGCGATGCAATGGAACGACGCGTTCCAGGAAAACATCTTCACCTTCACCAACAATATTCCCCAGCGTGATGGCGGTACCCACCTTGCCGGATTCCGGGCGGCATTGACCCGGACCCTGAACTACTACATGGAGCAGGAAGGGCTGCTCAAGAAACTCAAGGTGAACACCTCCGGGGACGACGCCCGCGAAGGTCTGACCGCGATCATCAGCGTTAAGGCGCCGGACCCCAAGTTCTCGTCCCAGACCAAGGACAAGCTGGTTTCCTCTGAGGTCAAGACGGCCGTCGAGCAGGAGATGAACCAGCAGTTCACGGACTACCTCCAGGAATATCCCCAGGAGGCCAAAACCATCGTCAACAAGATGGTTGATGCCGCCCGGGCCCGGGAAGCCGCCCGCAAGGCCCGCGATATGACACGCCGCAAGGGCGCTCTTGATGTCGCGGGTCTGCCGGGTAAGCTGGCGGATTGCCAGGAAAAGGATCCGGCACTTTCCGAACTCTTCATCGTGGAGGGTGATTCCGCGGGCGGTAGCGCGAAACAGGGGCGTGAACGCCGCACCCAGGCCATCCTGCCACTCAAGGGCAAGATCCTGAACGTGGAGAAGGCACGTTTCGACAAGATGCTGTCCTCGGTGGAGGTGGGCACGCTGATCACCGCCCTCGGCTGTGGTATCGGCCGTGAGGATTACGATCCCGACAAGCTCCGCTACCACAGCATCGTCATCATGACGGACGCGGACGTGGATGGCTCCCACATCCGTACCCTGCTTCTGACCTTCTTCTACCGGCAGATGCCGGAACTCATAGAGCGCGGCCATGTCTTCATCGCCATGCCGCCCCTGTACAAGGTCAAGCGTGGCAAGCAGGAACAGTACCTCAAGGACGAGAAGGCCAAGACGGCCTACGTCACACAGTCCGCGCTGGAAAACGCCGCTCTCTATGTGAATCCCGAAGCACCGCCTCTGGCAGGCCAGGCGTTGGAAGACCTGGTCCACGAATACCAGAGCGTGATGGAGAACATTGAGCGGCTTACCCGTGTCTATCCGGAACGTGTGCTCCAGGAGATGGTCACCCACAGGACACTGACGACCGAGGACCTCAAGGACCCAGAAACCATCCAGAAGTGGGTGGCGGAACTGGGAGAACGCCTGGTGCTGGATACCCGCACCGGTATCCGTTATGAGTTCTCAACCACTGAGGACACGGAACGCGGACTCACGCTGCCGAAGGTCACCCTCCTGATCCACGGCATTCCCTACGAATACGTGTTCCGCCATGAATTCTTCGAGTCGCCCTCGTACAGCGCTATCGCGCGCCTTGGTGAAAAACTTGATGGTCTGATTGAGCCGGGCGCTTACATCCAGAGAGGCGAGCGCCGGCATCCGGTGGACACCTTCGCGGGGGCCCTGGACTGGCTCATGCGCGAAGGCCAGAAGGGCCTGACCATCCAGCGGTACAAGGGTCTGGGTGAGATGAACCCGGACCAGCTCTGGGAAACCACCATGGATCCGGAGACACGCCGGATGATGAAGGTGACAATCGAGGATGCCATTGCGGCGGACCGGATCTTTACGACCCTGATGGGCGACGAGGTGGAGCCCCGCCGGGAATTCATCCAGACCAATGCGCTGGAAGTGGCAAACCTGGATATCTGAGGGTTACGAGTCCCAGGTATCCGGTTTCAGGGCCTGGAAGCGGGTGGCCAGATCCGCCAGGCGGTCGGGCAGGGATGGCCCGAAACACATTAACTCCAGCATCGGAAGCCGGGCCCAACGCTCCGTTTCCGCTGCCGGTGACAGCATCAACGGCCAGTGCCGCGCCAAAGCGGATTCCCCCTCCTCCCCGGTCCAGGCTTCGAGAATCAATACGGCGTCGTGTTCCACCATGCTGAGCGTCCGGACGCTCAGCTTCTCACCCGCAACCCTCTCTGAAGGCGCACTGATCCAGCCAAGCTGCGCGAACATGCTGTGGCAGGGGTGATCCGGCGCTGTCAGGCGGTACCGACCACGCCCGGTTTCCACCAGTACCAGAACCCGCGGACCCGGTACGTGCAGCCGGGCGCGCAGCCCCTCGAACGTTTCCCGGAAGCGCTGGGCAGGGACCATTTCACCCATGGTATTGCCAAGGATGCGGGCAATGCGTTTCAGGTTATCCTGGACATCGGATGCGCCGCGCGCTCCCTGAACCATGGAAAGGCGAGGCTGGTAGCGGGTAGGCAGCCAGGTCGGGCACAGGCTGGTCCCGCCGGCGATCTCATGGGCCAGGATCAGGTCGGGGTCCGGACCATCATCGAGTCCGAGATGCTGCCAGGGAACCAGCCGGTCCCCGAAGCCCAGTGCTCGGACGTAGTCCTCAATGACCGCATCACCGGCCATAACACGTCGGATCTGGGGCATCGTCGTCGCATGAAGGACCAGCGCGGTTTCGATGCAGGCACTGACGGTGGCCTGGAGTTCGGGCAGGAGGCGGGTGAAAGACTGGCTCATGGCGATTCAATGGTTCCTGTGGGGTCATCGAATCGCCAGTATTGCCGGCCTTTTCCTATATGTCAATGAGAATGGTTCGCACTAATAATGGCGATCACCGGATCTTCCCTAGTCACTGCCAGTCTGCAGCAGTGAAATATCCGCGACCCTGAGGAACAGCTGCCTGAGTCGTTCCAGGAGTGCCAGCCGGTTGGCCCTCAGGCTGTCGTCGTCCGCCATCACCATGACGTCGTTGAAGAACCGGTCCACCACCTCACGCAGCTGCGCCAGGGACTGGAGGCCGGCATCATAGTCGCCGCGGGCGAACAGCGGTTCGACCTGTGCCTCCTGGGACTGGAGCGCCTCATAGAGTGCCCGTTCCGCCTCTTCCTGAAAGCGTTCGGGATCCACACTGCCGGCCTGGGTGCCGCCCTGTTTCTCAAGGATATTGGAGACCCGCTTGTTGGCGGCTGCCAGGGCCTGAGCTTCCGGCAGGGCGACGAAGTTGTTCACCGCCAGCACCCGGCGATGGAAGTCGAGGGGCTGGGTGGGTCGGCGCGCCTGAACCGCCAGGAAAACCTCCGCCGGAACTCCCTGATCCTCGAAGCTGGCCCGGAAACGCTCAAGAATATAGTCCACGACCGGCTGGATCGGATCGTTCACAGTAAGGCTGTTGAACTCCCCGGCAGCCCAACCGGCCAGCTCTTCGAGATCCAGGGTCAGTTCGCGTTCCACCAGTATGCGGATCACGCCCAGTGCCGCCCGGCGCAGTGCGTAGGGGTCACGTGTGCCGCTGGGGGGCTGGTTGATCCCGAACAGGCCCACCAATGAATCAAGCCTGTCCGCGAGCGCAACGCAGGCGCCAATGTCGGTCTGCGGCACACGGTCCCCGGCAAAGCCTGGCAGGTACTGTTCGCTCAATGCCCTTGCGACCGATTCGTCCTCACCATCATGACGTGCGTAATACTCGCCCATGACACCCTGGAGGTCGTCGAACTCCTGGACCATCTCGGTCAGCAGATCGGTCTTGCTCAGGGTTCCGGCACGCCGTGCCTTGTCCGGATCCGCGCCAATGCCCCCGGCAATACGCCCGGCCAGGGAGGCAATCCGGAGTGTCTTGTCGTGCAGGCTGCCCAGATCCTGCTGGAAGACAATGGGTTTGAGATCGTCCAGCCTGTCGATGAGCGGGGTTTTCCGGTCGGTATCGTAGAAGAAGGCGGCGTCCGCCAGCCGGGGCCGGATGACCTTTTCGTTGCCCGCGATCACCGCCGAGGGGTCGTGGCTCGCGATATTGGCCACTGTGATGAAACACGGCATCATGGTGTTATTGGCATCCACCACGTGGAAGTACTTCTGGTGTTCCTCCATGGAGGACACCAGGGCTTCCGGCGGTACGTCGAGGAATCGCTCCTCAAAACGGCCGAGCAGCGGTACCGGCCATTCACACAGCGCGGTGACCTCGTCCAGAAGGTCCGGATTGATGACCGCGCTACCTTTAGCCTGTTCTTCCGCCACACGGTTCACCCCGCTACGGATCGTCTCCCGGCGTGTCGCGAAATCCGGTTCAACCCAGCCGTGCTGGCGCAACACCAGTTCGTAATCCGCAGGCGTGGAGATGATGAGCTCACCCGGGTGATGGAAACGGTGACCACGCGTGGCCTGCTCGGCTTCGCAGCCCAGTACGGTGCAGGGTACTTCCTTACTGCCATAGAGCATGATCAGCCAGTGAACCGGGCGAACAAACTCCTCGCGGCGGGACCCCCAACGCATGCGTTTGGGGATGGGCAGTCCATTGAGCGCTTGCTCCACCATACCGGGAAGCAGCTCGGCCGTGGGGCGGCCTTTTTCCACGCCACGGTAGACCAGCCAGGCGCCTTTATCGGTCTCCATGGTGTCCAGCTCGTCCGGCTGGATGCCCAGGTTGCGCGCAAAGCCTTCCAGGGCGCGCGTGGGGTTGCCCTGATCGTCAAACGCCGCTTTCACGGCCGGGCCCTTCTTCTCGAAGGGAGTGTCCGGCTGGGCGTCCGCGAGCTTATTCACGCGTACGGCCAGTCGCCGGGGTGTGGCGAAGGTCTCGATCTCGCCGTACTCAATGCCCGCGTCCGCCAGCGCGCTGCGCAGGCCCTCCCCGAAGGATTCCGAAAGTGTCTTCAGCGCCTTGGGGGGTAATTCTTCCGTGCCGACTTCAACCAGGAAATCCGGTGTGGCCATGATCATGCCTCCTTCTGGGTGTCGTCGTCGGCGAGCAGTTCGCGCCGGATGGTCTCGTCCGCCATGGGGAAGCCGAGATCCCGGCGCCGGTCGTAATAGGCCCGGGCCACCGCCCGGGCCAGGGTGCGTACCCTCAGGATGTAGCGCTGGCGCTCGGTGACCGAGATCGCATGCCGGGCGTCCAGCATATTAAAGGTGTGGGAAGCCTTCAGAACCTGTTCGTAGGCCGGCAGGGGAAGGCCCGCATCAACCAGGCGCTGGGCCTCACGCTCATGCACCCCGAAGGCGTGGAACATGAACTCGACATCCGCCTGCTCGAAGTTGTAGTGGGACTGCTCGACCTCGTTCTGGTGGTAGACGTCGCCATAGGTTACTTCGCCGGCCGGTGTCCGCGTCCAGACCAGGTCATAGACGCTGTCCACCTCCTGCAGGTACATGGCGATGCGTTCCAGGCCGTAGGTGATTTCACCGGTCACGGGGTAGCATTCAATACCGCCCACCTGCTGGAAATAGGTGAACTGGGTGATCTCCATGCCGTTGAGCCAGACCTCCCAGCCCAGGCCCCAGGCCCCCAGGGTTGGCGACTCCCAGTTGTCTTCCACAAAACGGATGTCGTGCACCAGTGGGTCCAGGCCCAGGACCCGCAACGAGTCCAGGTACTGTTCCTGGATGTCGTCCGGCGAGGGCTTGAGCACCACCTGGAACTGGTAATAGTGCTGCAGCCGGTTGGGGTTCTCACCGTAGCGACCGTCCGTGGGGCGGCGGCTGGGTTGGACATAGGCGGCATGCCAGTTTTCCGGCCCGATACTGCGCAGGAAGGTGGCGGGATGGAAAGTCCCCGCGCCCACTTCCATGTCCAGCGGCTGCTGGATGATGCAGCCGCGCTCGGCCCAGAACTGCTGGAAGGCCAGGATCAGCCCCTGGAAGGTTGTTACATCGGGTTGTGCCTGTTCGCTCACGGCGTCCACCTGCTGGGGATTGAGGGGATCGGTTTCCCGTTCTACCAAAGGCGCGTATTATACGCTCCGCCTCCGGTTCTTAGGAAACCCCGGCCCGGGAGTCGTTCAAATTTCCATGAAAACCCTGCGCATCAGGGGCCTGCGCGCCCTGCTCTGGCTCATCGGTCACCTGCCGCTGGCGCTCGCCCAGTCGCTGGGCCGTGTTGTTGGCCTCTGTCTATGGGCCGCGCGCGATCGTACCCGCAAGGTAACCGAGCGCAGTCTCACCCTGGCCTATCCGGACATGCCGGAAGCCGAGCGCCGTACCCTGGCCCGCGACAGCCTGCGGGAGACCGGCAAGCTGATCGCGGAAATCCCCATCATGTGGGAAAGCCCAGTCCCGCGCTGCCTGGGCCTGATCCGTGAATTCGAGGGCCAGCATCTTCTGGACGAGGCACGGGCCGAGGGCCGCGGCGTGGTGCTGATCGTGCCCCATCTCGGCAACTGGGAACTGCTGGGGCTCTACTACTCCACCCGCTTTTCCATGGCCGCGCTCTACAGCCCGCCCAAGATGGCTGAGATGGAAGACTACATGTCGAAGGTGCGGGGTCGTGGTGGGTCGGAGCTGGTCCGGGCGGACCGCAAGGGGGTGCTGCGGCTGTTCAGCATCCTGCGCGAAGGCGGTGTTGTGGGGATACTGCCGGACCAGGTTCCGGATGCCAGTGGCGGCACCTACGCGCCCTTCTTTGGTATCGATGTTCTGACCATGAAGCTGGTTTCCCGCCTGGTTCAGAAAACCGGCGCCCGGGCTGTGGTGACCTATTGCGAACGGCTGCCTGGCGCCCGCGGTTTCCGCCTGGTTGCGGACGAGGCGGATCCACGGCTCTACGCGGCGGACACGGAGACCTCGGTGGCCGCCCTCAACGCCAGCGTGGAATCCGTTGTCCGGCGGATTCCGGAACAGTACCAGTGGGAGTACAAACGCTTCCGCAAGCAGCCATCCGGCAAGCCCAACCCCTACAGAGACCTCTGACGGAGCCATTGAGTGCGCGCCTACGCGGATAACGACTACCCGGGCGACTACCGCCCGGACTGGCGGGTGATCGCCAGCCTCTGGCCCTACCTGAAGGAATTCCGGGGCCGCGTTGGCATCGCGGCTGCCTGCCTGATCGTCGCCAAGCTGGCGACGGTGGCCACGCCTGTGGCACTGAAATACATCGTCGACCATCTGGACGCGAAAGACAGCGGCGACATGGTCCTCTGGATTCCGGTTCTCCTGGTGGTCGCCTACGGGTTGCTGCGCTTCAGCGGCACCCTGTTCAACGAGGTGCGCGACGCGGTCTTCGCGCGCGTCGCAGAGCGGGCCATGCGTCGTGTTTCGCTGCAGGTCTTCCGTCATCTGCACCGGCTGGAGCTGGGCTTTCACCTGGACCGCCGTACCGGGGGCCTCGCCCGGGATATCGAGCGCGGCACCAATGGCATCAGCTTCCTGCTGCGCTTCACGCTGTTCAACATCGTGCCCACTATCCTGGAACTGGTGATGGTCTGCGGCATCCTGTTGTTCGCTTTTGATCCCGGCTACATGCTGACCGTCCTGGTGGCCGTCGTGATCTACGTGGTGTTTTCGATCCGGGTCACCGAGTGGCGGACACGGTTCGTGCGCGAGGCGAACGCCAAGGACAACGAGTCCAACAGCCGTGCGGTGGACAGCCTGCTGAACTACGAGACGGTCAAGTACTTCAGCAACGAGGACTTTGAGGCCGAGCGCTACGATGCCAACCTGGCCGAGTGGGAACAGGCCCGGCTCAACAACCGCCTTTCACTGGCGACGCTGAATGCCGGTCAGGCCCTGATCATCGGCATCGGGCTCATTGCGGTCATGGCCATGGCGGTAACGGATGTGGCGGCTGGGGACATTACCCTGGGCGATTTCACCATGATCAACGCCTACCTGCTGCAGCTGTTCATTCCCCTGAACGCCCTGGGCTTTGTCTACCGCGAGATCCGGCAGGCACTGGTCAACGTGGAGCGCCTTTTCGGGTTGCTGGAACAGCCACCAACAGTGGTGGATGCGCCGGACGCGAAACCACTGGCGGTCACCGGGGGCCGGATCGAATTCCGCCATGTTGGGTTCGGCTATCGCCCGGACCAGCGGATCCTGCAGGATGTCTCCTTTGAGGTGCCGGCCGGCTCCCGGGTGGCGGTGGTGGGCGCCAGCGGCGCCGGCAAGTCGACCCTGGCAAGGTTGTTGTTCCGCTTCTTCGATGTGCAGGAAGGCGCCATTACAGTCGATGGTCAGGATATCCGCGAGGTCACCCAGCAGAGCCTGCGCGAGGCCATCGGCGTGGTGCCCCAGGACACCGTGATGTTCAACGACAGTCTGCGCCGCAACATCCTCTACGGACGGCCCGATGCCAGTGAGGAGGACCTGCAGCGGGCGCTGCGCATGGCCCATCTGGAGGACTTCGTGGCACGCCTTCCCGAGGGGCTGGAAACGCGGGTCGGTGAACGGGGCCTGAAGCTTTCCGGGGGTGAGAAGCAGCGCGTGGCCATCGCCCGTGTCATCCTCAAGGATCCGCCCATACTGGTGCTCGACGAGGCCACGTCGTCACTGGACTCGGTGGCGGAGCAGCATATTCTGGAGGCGTTGGACGAGGTCGCCAGCAACCGGACCACGCTTGCCATTGCCCATCGCCTGTCCACGGTGAATGACGCGGACAGCATCCTTGTCATGGATGCCGGCTGTATTGTTGAACGCGGCACCCATGAACAGCTGCTTGCCCTGGGCGGTCGTTACGCCCGGCTATGGGAACGTCAGGCGCTGGGCGATGAGCCATCGGCGGATGCCTGAAGGGATTCGGGGGTGAGCATGTCGATACCGCCATCAGCGTTCTGTCGGGCCACAACCGTGCGGTTACGGCCGCGCGTCTTGGCCTGATAGAGGGCTTCGTCAGCGGTACGGATCAACCACTCATGGTCCCGCTGGCAGTCCGGTATACAGCACGCCAGCCCAATGGAAACGCTCAGCGCAATGGGGTTGCCCTCCCATTCAAATTCCACTGATGCCGCGGCCTCGCGTATGCGTTCGGCCAGCAGGGTCGCGCCTCCGAGATCGGTCATGGGCAGCAGGATCACGAATTCCTCGCCCCCGTAGCGCGCGACGGTGTCGGCGACCCGTCCCACTCCCTCTTCGCAGATCGCTGCAATCCGGCGCAGCGCGTCATCACCGCAGAGGTGGCCGTAGTCGTCGTTAACCGCCTTGAAATGATCAATGTCCAGCATCAGAAGGGACATGGTATGGGTCTCACGGCAGCTGCGCCGCCATTCGCGCTCCAGGGCCTGGTCAAAGTAGGGTCGGTTCTTGAGCTGCGTGAGGCCATCCAGCTCGCTCAGCTGCTTGAGCTGATCATAGGCGTGGCGGAGCTCCTCGGTGCGCTCCTCCACCCGTGCTTCCAGCTTGAGGTTGGCGTCCTGCTGCACCCGCAGCGCCTCGGCCTGGGCCTGCTGGCGCTGTTCGCGTTCCTGGTTGATGCGCCAGGCCAGAGCAAAGGACAGCAGCAGCATCTGGATGACGGCGCCGATCTGGGTGCCATGGTCCACCAGCATATTGGTGGGAATCACGCCGGTCTTGCTGACGGTATAGGCGATGTTGGCAAACAGGAAGATGCCCCAGGCAATGACGTAGAAGCGGGCCAGCACTTCACCGCGCCACCACAGATAGCAGGCACCCACCAGCGCCAGTACCGCCTCGCTGCTGACGACCCCGAGCATCAGAGCAATGGCGATGTGATAGGGCACGAGCACGCTGATGATTGCCAGGGCAATACCCGACCAGCCGATGGCCCGGAAGATGATGGACCACAGGCGGCTGTGCCTGGGGGCATTGAGGAACTGATGGGTAAAGAACCCCACGGCGGCAAGGCTGAGTGAGAGAAGCACCGTCAGGCTGATGCCGTTGAACCAGGGCGCGCCGGGCCACAGGTACTGGAAACCGAAGCCCCGCAGCGCCGCCTGTGACAGAACGAAGGCCAGCAGATAGAGGACGTACCAGAGATAGGCGCCATCCCGTACCGCAAAGTACAGCAGCAGGTTGTAGATGGCGAGCGCCCCCATGATGCCGAAGAACATCATGTGCAGTGCCGAGGACACCTGGGTATCCCTGAGGAAGGCCTCCGGCTCCCACAGACGTACCGGGGCCTGCAGGGCCCCTTCGGTCTGGATGCGGATCAGCAGCAGGTAGCGGGTGTCCGGAGCCAGTGTCAGCCGGCTCACGAAATCGTGATGCGCGATCGGTCGGGATGAGAATGGCAGGGTATCCCCGGTGTGGACCTCGGTGACGGTTTCACCGTCACTGGCCCGAAGAAGCTGGATCCGGACATCATCCAGTGGTGGATAACCTATCTGGAGATAGCGGTCGATTTCCGAACTGCTTTTGAGCCAGACGCCCATCCATACGGGGGCGCTCTCCAGCCCGAGGTTGAGGATCCGGCCGTTGGTGGTCTGCCAGTCCGGCTCCCCAGGCGCCTGTAACAGCGATTGCGCGCTCAGTTCAGAGTTGGGGTCGGCCACCCACCGCATATCAGCGCTGAGGTCCAGTTCCCTTTCATCATCGACCTCGACGAGCTCAAGCGCCGCTGCTGGGCCGCTGCCGAGTACCATGAGGACCAGGATGACGACTGCAAACCACGTTCCGACAATACGTTTCATGTTCCGCAGTCTAGTTGAGCCGCAGTGGTTGTCACATTGGCCGTTCAGCGCCGCCAGAACTCAGGTGTGAACAGTACCAGCAGCGTGAAGATTTCCAGTCGTCCCAGGATCATGGCGGCCATGCCGCTCCATTTGGTGACATCCGGCATGGTCTGGAAGGTGCTCGAGACCTCGCCGAGACCCGGACCCAGGTTGGTCAGGGTGGCTACAACGGCGGTCCAGGCGGTTACCTGATCCAGACCCACCGCGAGGTTGATCATCAGCAGTACAACGAACACCACCATATACATGGAGAAGAAGCCCCAGACTGCCTGGAGGATGCGGTCGGAAACCGGACGGTTACCAAGTTTGATGGGAATAACCGCATTGGGGTGAAGGATCCGGCGGATTTCTCGTGCACCCTGACGATAGATCAACAGGATCCGCATGGCTTTCATTCCGCCGGTCGTTGAGCTTCCGGAGCCCCCCATGAAGGCCATGAGAATCAGCATGACCGGAAGGATTCCGGGCCAGGATGCGAAATCCCCCGTTCCAAACCCGGCCGTTGTCGCAACGGAGAGTACCTGGAAAAGACCTTTGGAAATGCTGCTGAGGGGGACATAGACGTCGTTGATCAAAAGCAGGACGATCGTAATGATGCAGCCCCCGGCCATTACGCCTGCATAGAAGCGGAATTCAGGGTCTCTGATGTACTGACCGGGCCCCTTTTGATTCCACGCCATGAAATGCAGGGCGAAATTGATGCCACTCAGGAACAGGAAAAGAGAGCCGATCAGTTCAATGGTTGAGCTGTCGAAATAGGCGAAACTGGCATCATGGGTGGAGAACCCACCTGTGGCGATGGTCGCAAAGCTGTGACCGATCGCATCAAAAAGCGTCATTCCAGCCGCCCAGTAGGACAGGGCGCAGGCAATGGTCAGTATCACGTAGATATAGGAAAGCGCTTTTGCGGTTTCCGCAATGCGTGGTGTGAGCTTACTGTCCTTGACTGGTCCGGGGACCTCAGCTCGATACAGTTGCATGCCCCCGATACCGAGCATGGGCAGCATGGCAACTGCCAGAACGATGATGCCGATGCCGCCCAGCCATTGAAGCTGTTGCCGATACCAGAGAATGGACTTGGGAAGGTCATCGAGACCGGTCAAAACAGTGGCACCAGTCGTTGTCAGCCCGGAAACCGACTCAAACAGGGCATCCACGAAAACCATGCTGGGTTCGGAGCTGAAGAAAAACGGAACGGCGCCTGACAGGCTGAGAACAATCCAGAAGAGCGATGTGATCAGAAAGCCATCACGCACCCTCAGTTCCATATTGTTCCGACGATTGGGCCACCAGATCAGGGCTCCGGAGAAAAGCACAACCGCAAACCCTTCCAGAAATGCGAGAGACTGCCCGTCCTGATAGATCAGCGATACCAGAATCGGTGGCAGCAGCGTCAGGCTGAAGAGCATCATCAGCAGGCCGAGGATTCTGGCAATGACTCCGTAACGCATGGCGTGCCCTTCTAGAAGAACGTGAGTCCGACCTGGAAGAGCTTCTCCACTTCCCGGATCCGTGTCTTGTCCACCAGGAAGAGGATGACGTGATCGTCCGGCTGGACCCGGACGTGGTCGTGGGCGATCAGCACCTCGTTGTCGCGCACGATGGCGCCGATGGTGGTCCCTTCTGGCAGCGGGATCTCATCCAGCCGCAGGCCCACGACCTTGGAGGAACGCTGGTCGCCGTGGGCGATGGCCTCAATGGCCTCGGCCGCCCCGCGACGCAGCGAGTGGACGTTGACCACGTCGCCCTTGCGCACATGGGTCAGCAGGCTGCCAATGGTGGTCTGCTGCGGCGAGATCGCCACATCGATCTCACCGCCCTGGATCAGGTCCACGTAGTCCGGATTGTTGATCAGCGTCATCACCTTGCGCACGCCCAGGCGCTTGGCGAGCATCGAGGCCATGATATTGGCTTCGTCGTCGTCGGTGACGGCGCAGAATACGTCCGTGTCCTCGATGTTCTCCTGCAGCAGCAGGTCCTTGTTGGCGGCGTCACCCTGGAGGACGATGGTGTTGTCCAGGTTCTCGGAGAGCTCGATGCAGCGGTCCTGACTGCGCTCGATGATGCGCACCCGGAAGCGGTCCTCGAGGGTGCGCGCGAGCCGGTGGCCGATGTTGCCGCCGCCTGTGATCATGATGCGTTTGTAGGGCTTCTCCAGGGGCTGGAGTTCGCTCATGACCGCACGGATATGGTCACTGGCGGCGATGAAGAAGACCTCGTCGCCCTCCTCGATCACGGTGTCGCCCTGGGGAATGATGGGCCGGTCACGGCGGAAGATGGCCGCCACCCGGGTGTCGATGCGCGGCATGTGCGCGCGCAGGTACGACAGTTCATGCCCCACCAGTGGGCCGCCCTCGGTCGCCCGGATCGCGACCAGCCGCGCCAGGCCCCGGGAGAAATCCAGCACCTGAAGCGTGCCGGGGTATTCGATCAGTCGTGTGATGTGCTCGGTGACCACCTGCTCCGGGCTGATCAGCACGTCGATGGGGAAGCCTTCCTTCTTGTCCCGCTCGAACAGCTCCGGGCGGGCCAGATAGGCGCCGGTGCGCACACGGCTGATCTTGGTGGGGGTTCGGAAGCAGGTCCAGGCCACCTGGCAGGCGACCATGTTGACCTCGTCACTGTTGGTGGTGGCGATCAGCATGTCCGCGTCCTGGGCCCCGGCCTGCTTGAGCACGCGCGGATAGGAGGCACGCCCGAGCACGGACTGGATGTCGAGCCGGTCCTGGAGCTCGCGCAACCGGCCCGGGTTGTTGTCCACCACGGTGATGTCGTTTGCCTCGCTGGCCAGGTTTTCCGCGAGCGTACCCCCAACCTGGCCGGCGCCGAGAATGATGATCTTCATGGGTAACTGCTGACTCCCTCGCCGGATCCGTCAGACCCAGTGGGCCGGGTTTTTCTCCAGACAGGCGTAGAAAAAGCCGTCCTGTTCCCGCTCCCCCGTGATTAACTGGCGACCGTAACCGGTCTCGATGCCCCAGTCCAGCGTTATGGGGACCAGCTGGGCATCCATGTGGCCATTGATGAAGCGCTGGATGATACGCGCATTCTCCTGCTGAAGCACAGAGCAGGTGGCGTAGACCAGCCGGCCGCCGATGGCCAGCGTCTGCCAGCAGGCCTCAAGCAGGCGCAGCTGGGTATCCGCCAGCTCGCGGATGTCGGTCTCGCGGCGCAGCAGCTTGATGTCGGGGTGGCGGCGGATCACACCGGTGCCGCTGCAGGGGGCATCCAGCAGGATGCGGTCGAACGCGGTGCCGTCCCACCAGGCGTCCGGATCGCCGGCATCCGCCGCCACCAGCCGGGCGCCGGCGCCGATGCGTTCAAGGTTTTCGGTGATCCGCCCGAGTCGGTCCCGGTCCGAGTCCAGCGCTACTACTTCCGTGAGGTCCGGTTCGTGCTCCAGGATGGCGCCGGTCTTGCCGCCGGGGGCAGCACAGGCGTCCAGCACCCGCTGGCCCGGGGCCAGCTCAAGCAGTTGCGTACACAGCTGCGCGGCTTCGTCCTGCACACTGAAGTGGCCTTCGGCGAAGCCTGGAATGCGTTCCACGGGGCAGGCTTCATCCAGCTGCAGGGCATGGGGCGCGAGCTGGCCGGGTTGTGCGGAAAGCCCGGCGTCCGCCAGTGCTGCCAGGGCACTGGCCTGGTCATGATGACCGGTATGATAGCGCAGGCTCATGGGGGCCCTGCGGTTGTTCGCCTCCAGCATAGCCTGCCAGCGCTCCGGCCAGTTGGCACTGAGCTTGGCTACCAGCCATTCCGGATGGCTGTAGCGGATGGCATCGGTAACGGGCTCTGATTCGCCGTCACGCAGGCTTTTCCGGAGTATGCCATTGACCAGGCCGGTGAGCTGGTGCGCGCCGAGTTCCCTGGCGGTCTCGACGCTCTGGTGAATGGCCGCATGGGGCGCTATCCGCGTGTGGCGAAGCTGGTAGAGACCGAGAATCAACAGGGACTCCAGCTGCGCATGGCGTTTCGGCAGGGGCTTGTGCAGCCGCTGCTGGAGTTCCGCGTTGAGGCGGTGCCACCAGCGGCAGCTGCCGAAGCACCAGTCCTGAAGCCGGCCGCGCTCATCCGCCGGCAGACCCTCAAGGGCGGAGGGCAGGATCTGCCCAAGGGACTGGCCGCTGTGAACCACCTGGTGGATGATGCGGGTTGCCGTGGCGCGCAGGGAGCCCCCTGTCACGCCGCTCATGCTCCCAGCCTCTGACCAGGGAGGAGCACGGGCCTGCCGCCATTGATGAGGTCCTGCATGGATTGGGGGCGGCCGCCGGGCAGCTGGACCCGGGTGATGCGGAGGACGCCCTCGCCGCACTGCACCAGGGCGCCGGAGGGCTCGCGCTCGAGAACCGTCCCCGGCTCGGCATCCGTCACCTCGGTGTTCACCGGCTCCGCGAAGAGCACGCGCACAGCCTCATCATCCACCGTGGTGTGAGCCATGGGCCAGGGATTGAAGGCACGGATACGGCGCGCCAGGGACTGCGCCGATCCCTGCCAGTCGATGCGGCCATCGCTGCGCTCGAGTTTGCGCGCATAGGAGGCCCTGTGATCGTCCTGGGGTTCGGGGTCCAGGCTGCCGTGCGCCAGTTCGTACAGTGCTGCCGTGATGGCTTCGCCACCAAGCCCGGCCAGCCGGTCGTGAAGGCTGCCACCCGTCTCGTCGTCCGCGATGGTAAGGCGGTGGCGGCTGAGCACATCCCCGGTATCCAGCCCGGCGTCCATCTGCATGATGCTGATGCCGGTCTCGCTGTCGCCGGCGGCGATGGCCCACTGGATGGGCGCGGCCCCGCGCCAGCGTGGCAGCAGCGAGGCGTGGACGTTCAGGCAGCCGTGATCCGGAATGTCCAGAACGGACTGGGGCAGGATAAGGCCATAGGCGGCGACCACCATCACATCCGGGGCCAGTTCCCTCAGCGTGGCCTGCGCCTCTCTGTTGCGCAGGCTTTCGGGCTGTTCAATCCGGAGCCCGTGATCATGGGCCAGCTGGGATACCGGGCCGCGACGTGCCTTTCGGCCCCGTCCGGCGGGGCGGTCCGGCTGGGTATAGACGGCCAGGATCTCATGCCCTGCTTCAATCAGGGCGCTGAGGCTGGCCGCGGCAAAATCCGGGGTGCCCGCGAAAACGATCCGCACGGTTCAGTGACTCCTCAGGAGGCTTTCTGGCGCTGCTGTTTCTCGACCCTGCGCCGGATGCGGCTGCGCTTGAGCTGGCTCAGGTAGTCGATGAAGAGCTTACCGTTCAGGTGGTCCACCTCATGCTGCAGACAGACCGCCATGAGACCGCTGTGTTCCTCGTCGAAGGGCTCGCCGTGGTAGTCCAGCGCCCGGACCCGGACGGACTGGGGACGGGAGACATCCTCGTAGACGCCGGGAATGGAGAGGCAGCCTTCCTGCATGGGCTCCTTCTCGCTCTCAGGGATCTCGAGTTCAGGGTTGATGAATACCCGGGGGGTGCTCTGGTCCTCGGAAAGATCGATCACCAGTACCCGCCGGTGGACGTTCACCTGGGTGGCGGCCAGCCCGATGCCCGGGGCCGCATACATGGTTTCGATCATGTCATCGACCAGGCGCCGGATGCTGTCATCCACGGATGCGACCGGCTCGGCGACGGTCCGCAGCCGCGGGTCCGGAAATTCCAGAATACTGAGAGTCATGATGCTGCTCCGAAGGGTTACTGGCGCCATTATCACGCATCAGGCAATGACCGTACAAACCGCCACGCTTACAAATCATTGCAGTGTTGTGGACGCGGTCCACCCGCTGGGATCGCAAATGGCGTTATTTCTTCTATAGTGGTGAAATAATGACGTCGATCGATCGAGACAAGCCAGCAAGGAAACCGAGCATGAGGATTCTGTCGATTCTGCTCACGGTGGCCCTCGGGCTGGGCGCCACCGGGGTCATGGCCGAGACACAGCTGCGGGATGACCATCCCGAGCAGTACACCGTCCAGCCCGGGGATACACTCTGGGACATCAGCGCACGCTTCCTGAAGGAACCGTGGAACTGGCCGGAGATCTGGCAGGCCAATCCCCAGGTGGACAATCCGCACCTGATCTATCCGGGGGATGTCCTGGAACTGACCTGGGTGGATGGCCAGCCGCGGCTGTCACGGGCCACGGACACGGACCGGGAAATCAAGCTCTCCCCGGAGGTGAAGGAAACTCCGCTGGACACCCCTATCCCCACCATTCCCCTGGAGGAGATCCGGAGCTTCCTGTCCAACACGCGGATCGTTGATGAGGCCACGCTGGAGGAAGCGCCCTATATCGTGCAGGGCCGTGATCGGCGTTCGATTATGGGTGCCGGGGATCGGGTCTACGCAAGAGGCGAGGCGCAGCCCCGGGAGACCCTGGCGGTGTTCCGTCGCGGTACCCGGCACGTGGATCCGGAAACCGGTGAGTTCCTGGGCCTCGAGGCACGCTCCATGGGTCGGGGTCGTGTGGCTGAGGTCAACGGCGAGCTTCTGAGCGTGGATCTGACCGCCAGCCGCGAAGAGATTGAAGCGAAGGACCGGCTGCTGCCCACGGAGTCGCGCGAGATCACCACGCGTTTCCAGCCCCGTGCGCCCGAGACGGATATCCAGGGGCGGATGATCGATGTCGAGGATGGCGTCAGCAACATCGGCCAGTATAATGTGGTCACCATCAACCGCGGTGAACGCGAGGGCCTGGAAGCGGGTCATGTGCTGGCGGCCTACAAGAAGGGCAACCAGGCGCGGGACCCGGTGACGGATGAACTGCTGCAGCTGCCTTCGGAACGGGCGGGGCTGGTGATGGTTTTCCGCACCTATGAGAAGCTCAGCTACGGGCTGGTTCTGCAGGCGACGCGACCACTGGAGATCATGGACGAGGTCCGTAACCCCTGAAACAACCATTCTGACAGAGGAAGTCACTGATGACGGTCATGGAACGACCCACCCTTCCCGGCCCGGAGACGGGCGACGCCCATCATCTGCTGGCGCTGCTGCCGGGCATGAATCCGGAACACTGGCAGGTGGTGCTGGATCAGCTTGAGGATCCCGCACGGCTGCTGACCATGACGCCGGACAGCCTGCGGGCACTTGGGCTGCCCAGGTCCACCCGCCAGACCCTGAATGCCTGGCAGGCCCAGGGGCTTGAGCCCACCACGCGGCAGCGCCTGGAGCATGCCCGGCAGCAGTGCGGGGAACTCGGGATCCGTGTTATCCATTGGCGGGATCCGGACTATCCGGAGGCGCTGAGGCACATCCATGGCCCGCCGCCAGTGCTCTACTGCCGGGGTGACATCAACGCGCTCAATCGCCCCTGCCTCGCCATGGTCGGCAGCCGGCACGCCAGCCGCGATGGCCTCAATCACGCACGGCGCTTTGCCCATGCCCTGTCCGAGGGTGGTTTCAGTGTGGTCAGCGGCCTCGCCCTTGGCATTGACGGGGCGGCCCATAAGGGGGCGCTGGAAGGCGGTGGCGCCACCGTGGGCATCCTCGCCAACGGCGTGGACCGCCCCTACCCGCGCCGCCACGAGGCGCTGGCCAGGGACATGCTCCAGGCCGGAGGGCTCCTGGTCTCGGAGCTGCCTCCGGGCACCCCGGCCCGTGCCCACCTGTTTCCCCAGCGCAACCGCCTGATCAGCGGGCTCTGCCTGGGTGTGCTGGTGGTGGAAGCCGGGCTGCGCAGCGGCTCGCTCATCACGGCACGGCTGGCGATGGAGCAGGGGCGGGAGGTCTTCGCCGTTCCCGGGTCCAT
Organism: Halospina sp. K52047b; assembly: GCF_008709855.1. Taxonomy (NCBI): domain Bacteria; kingdom Pseudomonadati; phylum Pseudomonadota; class Gammaproteobacteria; genus Halospina; species Halospina sp. K52047b. The sequence continues at coordinate 157,976 of NZ_VYJH01000004.1, forward strand.
CCATCAGCCAAGCGTCCGGGGCTGTCACCGGCTGATCCGGGAAGGCGCCGTGCTGGTGGAGACAGTGGATGACATTGTCTCGGAGCTGGGGGTCTGGGAATCCGTGCCCGCCAGAACGGAACCGCAAGCTGAAACCACACCCGCCCATCTGGATGAAAGCAGTCGTCGCGTTCTGGAGGCGGTGACCTATGAACCGGTGGATTCGGACAGCCTCTGCCGCGCCACGGGCATGGCGGCTGCCGATCTGCTTCAGGCCACGCTGCTGCTGGAGATGGAGGGGCTGGTGGAATCAACGCCGGGCGGTTATCGACGCCGATCGGGCTGACGTGGGCCGCCGCTGGGGATAGACTTCCGCCTGACGATTCTGGAGATGGAGGTACCGGTGACAGCGCAGAGCCCGGACTGGTGGCATACTGAACAGGCAGCGGACTCACTCATGGCCGGCGGCGTCTGGGCTTACCCTACGGAAGCGGTCTGGGGACTGGGTTGTGATCCCTGGGACCCGGAGGCCGTGGAGCGGATCCTGGCGCTCAAGGGCCGGCCCTGGCACAAGGGCCTGATCCTGGTGGCGGCGGATACGCAGCAGCTGGATTTCCTGTTGGCGGACGCACCGGAAGAGGTCCGCAAGGCGGTGGACGACTACTGGCCCGGCGCCAATACCCTGCTGTTGCCGGATCCCGGTGAGCGAGTGTCTTCGCTGGTGCGCGGCGATCATGACCGGGTGGCCGTGCGGGTGCCGGATCACCCCCAGGTCCGGCGTCTGTGCCGGGCTTTCGGTGGGCCGCTGGTGTCCACCTCCTGCAATCGCGCCGGCGGTTCGCCGCTGCGCTGGTCCTGGCAGATCCACCGGGCATTCGGCAGTGAGCTGGATGGCATCCTCACCGGAGCCCTGGGTGGCGCCCGACGCCCGAGCCGCATCATCGACCCCATGGATGGTACCCTTCTGCGTGACTGACAACGCCCGTCCACGGGCAGCCGAGGAGCATCCATGAACAACACCCCCGACCCGGACGCCGTCTACCAGTACCTGATAGATCTCCAGGACCGGATTACCGATACCCTGGCAGAGCTGGATGGTGGTGCCGGTTTCCGGGAGGAGACCTGGGAGCGGGAAGCCGGAGGAGGTGGCCGCAGCCGCGTGATCGAGGACGGGGATCTGATCGAGAAGGGTGGCGTGAATTTCTCCCACGTCATGGGCGCGGAACTGCCGCCCTCGGCCTCCGCCAGCCGCCCGGAGCTGGCGGGTGCGAGCTGGGAGGCCATGGGTGTATCGCTGGTGATCCATCCGCGTAATCCCTATGTGCCCACCTCCCACGCCAACGTGCGCTTCTTCATTGCCAGGCCGGAAGGCCGTGAACCGGTCTGGTGGTTCGGTGGCGGTTTCGACCTGACGCCCTATTACGGTTTCGTGGCGGACTGCCGGTACTGGCACGAAATGGCCCGGCAAGCCTGTGCGCCGGCCGGTGATGACACCTGGCACCGTTTCCGCCAGTGGTGTGACGACTATTTCCACCTCAAGCACCGTGGCGAACAGCGTGGTATCGGCGGGCTCTTCTTCGACGATTACAACGAAGGCTCCTTTGAACACAGCTTTGAACTGATGCGCTCCATCGGGGACAGCTACCTGCCGGCCTATGTGCCCATTGTGGAGGCACGCCGCCATACGCCCTACGGCGACCGGGAGCGCCAGTTCCAGCTCTACCGCCGGGGGCGCTACGTGGAGTTCAACCTGGTCTACGACCGGGGCACGCTGTTCGGGCTGCAGTCCGGAGGGCGCACGGAGTCCATCCTGATGTCCCTGCCGCCGCTGGTGCGCTGGGACTACAACTGGCAACCGGAGTCCGGAACGCCCGAGGCGCGGCTGAGTGACTACTTTCTGCAACCCCGCAACTGGCTGGAGGAGACGGATGACTGAACAGGCCCGCTATGCAGTGGTCGGCAATCCCATCGAGCATAGCCTGTCGCCGCGCCTCCATACGGCATTTGCTGAACAGACCGGCGAGTCCCTGGTCTATGAGCGGCTGCTGGCGCCGCTGGAAGGGTTCCGGGATAGCGTGGAACGCTTCTTTGCGGAGGGCGGTGCCGGGCTCAACGTGACGGTGCCGTTCAAACAGCAGGCCTGGGAGATCGCCGGCCGCCATGAGCCCAGGGCGGCCCGGGCCGGCGCGGTGAACACCCTCTGGCGGGAAGCGGACGGAACCCTGGTCGGGGACAACACCGATGGTGCCGGGCTGGTGCGGGATCTGCGTGTGAACAACGGCGTGACCCTGGCCGGTGCCCGGGTGCTGGTGCTGGGCGCCGGCGGCGCCGTGCGCGGTATTCTGGAGCCACTGCTGAAAGAAGCACCGGCGGAAGTGGTGATCGCCAACCGCACACTGGCGCGCGCCGAGGGGCTGCGGGATCTCTTTGGGGATACCGGTACCGTGGCGGTCAGCACCTTTGAGGCTCTGGTGGGGCCCTTCGATGTGATCATCAACGGCACCAGTGCCAGCCTGCAGGGCGAGCTGCCACCTCTGCCGGGCGCTCTCGTCAATCCGGCAACCGTCTGCTACGACATGATGTACAGCCAGGCGGAGACCGCCTTCAATGCCTGGGCTCGGCAGCAGGGTTCCAGGCTGCGCCTTGACGGGCTGGGCATGCTGGTTGAGCAGGCGGCGGAATCCTTCCTGCAGTGGCGCGGGATGCGCCCGGATACAGGTCCGGTCATGGCCCTGCTGCGGCCCGACTGAAGGCTGTTCCGCTGAATCTGGACTATGCTGGGGCCATGGAGGCCAGCCGGGAGGATCTCCCGGCCCCTTTCGGAGACAGTGAGGCGCCATGGATCTTCTGACACTGCTCGGCCTGCTGGTCGGCATCACCACCATTGTTGCCGCGATCGCCACCAGTTCCGGTCTCGCGTCCTTCCTCAATATTCCGGGGTTCCTCATCGTGGTGGTGGGCACCCTGGCGGTAACCCTCATCAAGCACCGCATGACCTCAGTGGTCAGCGCCTTCCGCATGGCGTTCGGCGAGGCCTTTCGGGACCGCACCGAGGAGCCCCTGGACCTGATCCTTCAGATCCGGGACCTGGCGGACATCGTCCGCAAGAAAGGCATCCTGGGCCTGGAGGATTACGACACCCGTTACCGGTTCCTGGCCAGGAGCATTGAGCTGGCCGTGGACGGTCATCCGCCGGAATTCATCGAGGAGGCCATGACCCATGAGTTCCAGCAGACGCTGGAGCGCTATGAGAACGCGGAAAGGGTCTTTCGGGGCATCGGTGACTCCGCGCCGGCACTGGGCATGATCGGCACACTGGTGGGGCTGGTGCAGATGCTCAACCAGATGGAGGACCCCTCGGGCATTGGCCCCGCCATGGCGGTGGCCCTTCTGACCACCTTTTACGGCGTGGCCATCGGCCAGGTGATCTTCCTGCCGCTGGCGGACAAACTCCAGCTCAAGATGCAGGACGAACAGCGCAACATGACCCTGGTGCTGACCTCCATGCAGAACATCCTGCAGGGCCAGAACCCACGCGTCATGCAGGATGTGCTGGCCGCCTATCTGTCACCCGAGGCGCGCGAGCGGCTCGACCAGGGCCGGCAGGCCTGACGGAGGGCGTTGATGGCGGCACTGCCGAAGCGCCGGTCCAGACGCGGCAACACCAGCAGCAGTTCTCCCGGGTGGATGACCACCCTGGCGGACATGTTCATGCTGCTGATGACCTTTTTCATCCTGATGCTGTCCTTTTCCAGCATGGATGCGGAGAAGTACCGGGCCATGGTCACGTCCCTGGTTGAGGCATTCAATATGGCCCCGGATCAGATGCCCGAGCCCCAGGGGCTGGCGGATGAGGATACGGAATCGCCGGCCATCAGCGAGGACGTCCCCATCCCCATGGACGGGGCACCCGCGGCCCCTTCCGAGGGCGACGCCATGCTCCGGGGGCAGGCCTCGGCGGAACCGGCGCGCCCGGATGTGCATCCCGGGGTGGAACAGCTCGCCAGTATGCTGATCTCGGAAATGGAGAAGGCGGTCAGTGAGGAGCAGATCGACGTCGGGTTTGATCGCCAGAGGGTGGTGATCCGCTTCAATGACGAGGCGACCTTCCCGGTGGGTAGTGCTGAGCTGATTCCGGACATCCGCCCTGTGGTGGCCGACATCGTGGAGATTGTAGCCCGCTGTGACGGCGAGGTGGTCGTCACCGGCCATACGGACAACCGGCCCATCGTCAGTGACCGTTACCGCTCCAACTGGGATCTGTCCGCGGCGCGGGCCGTGTCCCTGGTGCATGAGCTGGTGCTCAATCGGGCCATACCGGCGGAGAATGTGGTGGCTGCGGGGAGGGCCGAAACCCGGCCGATCGCTGATAACGACACCGCGGAAGGCCGCGAGAAGAACCGGCGCGTGGAGATCGAGATCTATGAGCCGGACTGTGACACTGGTGGTGGGGACTGAGTTCCGGGCATAAAAAAGGCGCCGGCAGTGCCGGCGCCGGAGCACCATGGGGCGTCCTGCCCCGAGGGGTCAGTTGACTTCCACCTCGATGGCCCTGGGCTTGGCCTTCTCCTGCTTGGCGAGGGTCAGCTCAAGCACGCCATCGTGGTAGTTGGCCTTGATGTTCTCGTCGTCCACATGCTCGGGCAGTGTGAAGCTGCGGGCGAAGTGACCGTAGAACCGCTCCACCCGGTGCCGTTTCGCGTCGTCTTCGGTGGTCTCGAAGTTACGCTCGCCCTGAATGGTCAGCACGCCATCGTGCACCGAGACTTTGACGTCTTCCTTCCGGATACCGGGCAGTTCCGCGGTTATGACGAAGGCATCCTTGTTTTCGGTGATGTCCACCGAGGGAGCCCAGTCGGTTTTCTGCAGGATTTCCCGATTGCCGTTGGTCGCCGGTGTTGTATCCCGGCCGGCCATCTGACGGTTGTACCGGTCGAGAATGTCTTCGAACTCGGCAAAGGGATTCCAGCGGGTCATGGCTGTCATGGTTATCACCTCCTCTCAACGAACCTGAAATCATGTCGGGACAACAGCTTCGTCAGGGGGAGCGTGGCTGACCGGCGCCGGATCATCAGTCCGCTTCCCTAACGCCCTATTGGATAGATAGGGACTGCTCGCGTATTTTCAAGGGGCGTCGGCAAGGAATTCGTCCTTGAGCTTGACGTAATTTCCGGCAGTGTAGGTGAAGAACCCAAGCTCCTCGTTGGTGAGGGGGCGGGCCTGGCGTGCTGGGCTGCCGCGGTACAGGTAGCCGGATTCCAGGGTCTTGCCCGGCGGTACCAGGGTGCCGGCGGCGATGATGACTTCGTCTTCCACAACGGCACCGTCCATGATGATGGAGCCCATGCCGACCAGCACCCTGCTGCCGATGGTGCAGCCGTGCAGCAGGGCCTTGTGCCCGACCGTGACATCATCGCCCACAGTGAGGGGGAAGCCGTCCGGGTTGTAGGGGCCGGCGTGGGTGATGTGGCACACGGAGCCGTCCTGGATGCTGCAGCGGCTGCCGATGCGGATGCGGTGCATGTCGCCGCGGATAACGGTCATGGGCCAGACCGAGCAGTCGTCGCCCAGTACCACGTCGCCGATGACGGTGGCGGTGGGATCAATCCATACGCGGTCCCCGAGCTGGGGGTGATCGCCCTTGTGGCTGCGGATCCGGGTCATGGTGGGTCCTCCATCTGAACTTAGGGTGGTTACGGGAAGTATGTCATCATGATTGCATCAAGGTCACACGCAGGAGACGCTCCATGAACAATCCTCTGCTGGCTCAGGACCAGCTGCCGAAGTTCGATGCCATTGATGTCGAGCACATGGAGCCGGCCATCGACCGGATCCTGAAGGAGAATCGGGCGCGCGTGGCGGAACTGGCGGAGCAGCAGGCGCCGACCTGGGCGAGCCTGGCCCAGCCCATGCAGGCGCTGGACGACCGCCTCAACAATGCCTGGGCGATCATTTCCCATCTCAATGGCGTGATGAACGACGAGGCGATCCGCGAGGTTCACAAGCGCTGCCTGCAGAAGATTACCGAGTACGGTTCCGAGATCAGCCAGAACGAGGCGCTGTGCGAGGCCTATAAGCGGCTCGCGGCCAGTGATGAGTTTGGCCGGTTGCAGGAGGACCAGCAGGAGGCCATCCGCCAGACCCTGCGTGACTTCCGGCTCGGTGGCGTGGATCTGCCAGAGGCGCAGAAGGCGCGTTTCGCCACCCTTTCCCAGGAGTTGGCGGATCTGGAAAGCCGCTTCGGCGACAATGTGCTGGATGCCACCCAGAACTGGTACCGCCAGGTGACCGATGAATCCGAGCTCGCCGGCCTGCCGCAGACCGCTCTGGACAGTGCCCGCCAGGCGGCGGAGCAGCGTGGCATGGACGGCTGGGTGATTACCCTGGATTTCCCCTCCTTCTACCCGGTACTGACCTACTGCGATAACCGTGAGCTGCGCCGTGAGGTGTACGAGGCGTTCACCACCCGCGCCTCGGATCAGGGCCCGGATGCGGGGACCTGGGACAACAGCCCGCTGATTGACGAGATCCTGAAGCGCCGGCACGAGCAGGCGCAGCTTCTGGGTTACGACAACTACGCCCAGCTGAGCCTGGCAACCAAGATGGCGGCCAGCGAGGACGAGGTGCTGGGCTTCCTGAACCGGCTGGCCGGGCGAGCGAAGCCGGTGGCCGAGCGCGAGCTTGAAGAGCTGCGTGAATTCGCCCGGGAACAGGGTGGTCCCGACCCCCTGGAGGCCTGGGATCTGGGCTATTATGGCGAGAAACTGCGCCAGGCCCGGTTCAGCATCTCCGAGGAGGAGGTCCGGCCCTGGTTCCCTGTGGGCCGTGTGATCAAGGGCCTTTTCCAGGTCGTCGAGAAGCTGTTCGATGTGCGCATCGTGGCGGATGAGAGCATTCCGGCCTGGCACGACGACGTGACCGCGTACCGCATGGAGCGCGGTGGTCAGCCCCTGGCCTTTTTCTATCTGGACCTCTATGCCCGCCAGGGCAAGCGTGGCGGCGCCTGGATGGCCGACTGCCGTGTCCGCTGGCGCCATGACGACGGCAGCGTGCAGCTCCCTGTAGCCTTCCTTACCTGCAACTTCACCCCGCCGGTGGGCGAGCAGCCCTCCCTGCTCACCCACGATGAGGTGGTGACGCTCTTCCATGAGTTCGGTCATGGGCTGCATCACATGCTCACCCAGGTGGACGTTGCGGATGTCTCCGGCATCAATGGGGTGGCGTGGGACGCGGTGGAACTGCCCAGCCAGTTTCTGGAGAACTGGTGCTGGGATCGTGAATCACTGGCGCTGATTGCCGGCCATCACGAGACCGGCGAGCCGCTGCCGGACGACATGCTCGAACGTATGCTCGCGGCGCGCAACTTCCAGAGCGGCATGCAGATGGTGCGCCAGCTGGAGTTTTCGCTGTTCGATTTCCGTTTGCACAGTGAATACGACCCGGCTGACCCCGTGGACCCGCTGGCGCTTCTGACCGAGGTCCGCAACCAGGTGGCCGTGGTGCATCCACCGGCGTTCAACCGTTTCCCGCAGGCGTTCGGACACATCTTCGCTGGCCCTTACGCCGCGGGCTACTACAGCTACAAGTGGGCGGAAGTGCTGGCCGCGGATGCCTTCTCGCTGTTTGAGGAACAGGGCATTTTTGATCCGCAGGCGGGGCGTGCTTTCCGCGAGAATATTCTGGAAAAGGGTGGTTCACGTGAACCCGCAGCGCTCTACCGGGCCTTCCGGGGGCGCGAGCCCAGCGAGGAGCCACTGCTGCGCCAGTCGGGAATCACTGAATCGGAGCGGGCGGCCTCAGCCGCGGGAGAGCCAGCTTGAAGAAACGTTTCATCGCCGGGGCGGTCTGCCCCCGTTGCAGTGCCATGGACCGGATCGTGATGTACACCACCGAGGAAGGCACCTTCCGGGAGTGCGTGGACTGTGGCTTTGAGGATCGCCAGCCCGAGGCGGCGGACATGACCCCGGCCTCGGAAACCCTGAAGACCCGCGTCACACCCACCGAACCGGATCCGCCGAAAAAGGACGATACGCCACAGCCGGTGCGGATCCTGCCTTCCGGGTCCGGCGGGACCCATTAAGGCGGGAGGTCAGCGGCTGCCCTCAGGCACCGGCAGCAGAAGGTCCGGGCGTATCGGCAGCAGCGGCAGCTGCACCGGTGATCCCCCATTTTTAAGGAAGGGGTTCGGCAGGGGAATGAAGACCCGGTCCATGACGTCCAGCTTCTGGATCGGCCTGCGGAAATAGGTGCTGAACCATTCCTCGTAGTCGCCGCTGAGCATGGCACGGTGCAGCCCCACGGTAAGCCGCTCGGCCATGTGCTCGTCATCCGGGGCCACGAACAGATATGAGGGCATCCGATAGGTGAATACGAGCCCGTCCTCTATCGTCAGCCGGTCGCCCTGATACTGTTGCAGATCGATCAGGATCTCACCAACCCCGCGCAGGAAGCAGTCGAAGCGGTCCCTCTCAAGCATCGTCAACAGGTTACTGAAACGCGGCGAGGTCACGACCTCAAAACCGGACTGGCGCAGGATGCGGGTATCGGGCCAGTGCGTACCCTGGCCAATGGTCAGGCCCTGCTGCTGGAAGTCGTCGGCGGAGAAGATCCGGTCAAACCGCGCCTGGTCACCCTTGCGGATGATGCAGATGCGGAATCCCAGCATGCCCTGGGCAATGGGAATCGGTACGGGTCTGAGTTCGCGGTTGCGTTCCGGGGAAGAGGCAACGTTCGCAATGCGGACCCGGTTCCTGTGCCCGGCGCGCAGATGCCGGGTCGCCCGGGCCTGGGCCATGGGCATGCTGGCGCGGATTTCCGTGGGCCCGTAATCCGGCGTCTTCGCCAGTGCCATCGTCACGAGTTCGCGGATGGCCGGGCTCTCATGGTTGCGCTTCCAGAGCGTGATGGGCCCATCGCCGCCGTCAGTGCCCGCCAGCAGGGGGGGTGCCAGCGCGAGCAGCAGAAGAATGGCAACTGACTTCCGTGTTGTCAGCATGGTCCGCTCCAGTCAGGAATGGGCCCGGTAGCGGCCAGGCCCGAGCATCAGGACCACCACCGCATTCACCAGGAAAAGCACCGGCAGCTCCAGGGCCCAGCCGCCATTGGTCTTGAGCGTGAGCAGCTCGTGCTGGTGTGCGAGAACCAGAGCGAACACCATGTTGATGGCTACCAGCACCGCTGCGACACGGGTGTGAATACCCAGGATCAGCATGGCGGGCGCCAGGATTTCACCGATCAGAACGCCCCACGCGAGTATGGCCGGAAGGCCGTGCGCGGCCAGAAGGTTCTCGATTGGCCCGATGCCGTTGAGCAGCTTGCTGATCCCGTGCAGCAGGATCAGAAAACCCAGCGCCAGACGCAGTATGAGACGGGCAAGATCCGGTTGGTTGAGCACCTGAGTCCCCTTCGGTCATTTCCTACAGTGCTGAGCGGAACGAGAACCGGAAATGGATTCCGTTGCGCGCCAGCAGGTTGGTCCAGTATTCGTGCATCCACTGCCAGGCCTCGTCGCTGGCCTGGGCGACAAAGGGCGCCAGATCCAGATCGTAATAGTCGCCCGAACCGACAATCTGGCGTACCGTGATCAGTATGGCCTGATCGAGCTCGTTGGCAAAAGGCTCGCCGATGAGATGATGCACCAGGAGGTTCGCCTCGGTGGCTTCCGGCTCCAGAAGATTGCTGTTGCGGAACGACCGGTTGTTCTCGTACATCTCCTCCATAAGGCGGTGGCACTGGTAAGCTTTCACCAGCAGCCCCTCCAGACCCTCATAGCCTGCCAGAAGCACGGACGGATGGGCGAAATAACCGGTGGCTGTCTTGAGGAAGGGGTGAAACAGTGCATCGACCCCTGCACGTTCGGCGCAGATCCGGACGCAGTGGATGAGCCCGGGCGTCATTTCCACGTATTCGCGGGCAAATCCGTACAGCGCCGCTGCCGGGTCTTCGGCCTCCACCCGGAACAGCCCATGCAGGACTTCCGCCCTGGTGCGGAGTGCCTGCTGGAACTGGCCACCGGCGGATTCCCGGGCCACGGCCTGGGCGATGATCTGGGTGATGGACTCCGGCGTCATGGACCGTACAGCGCTGGTGGATGGAGACCGCAAGCGGTTTAGTCTCAGTGTAGCTGAGTTTGCGGGCAGTGCCCGCCGGGTGGTCGGGGCTGGCCGGACACGATAGAATTGGGTCTTGACGGTTGTCATACGCGCAAAAAACGATAAACTCTGCGTAACTTTGCGCGAGAGACCCATACATATCCCCGCGTTCCCCAGGGTTCGACGCCACGGCCCGGTTTATGGTGCGCGGGGCCGAAACACAATTCTTGTTGGAGACGAGGTATGAGCGTGCAGGCCCTGCGTGCCGGTGCCCTGGCGACTGCTGTAACGGCGCCGTCCAGCGCCCTTGCCGAGTGGGGGGTTAACCTTCCTGAAGGTGTCACCTCCATAAGCAACACCATCTATGACATTCACATGTGGGTGTTCTGGATCTGTGTTGTGATCGGTGTGGGTGTTTTCCTGGCCATACTCTGGTCGGTTCTGGCCTACCGTCACTCAAAGGGGGCGAAGCCGGCGCATTTCCACGAGAACACCACGGTGGAGATCATCTGGACCGTCATTCCCTTCCTGATCCTCATCATGATGGCCATTCCGGCCACTGGCACTCTGGTCGACATGTACGACACCTCCGACGCCGAGATGGAGATCAAGGTCACCGGGTACCAGTGGCGCTGGCAGTATGAGTACATGGATGAGGACATCAGCTTCTTCAGTTCTGCGGATACACCACGTGATGCCGAAAAGAACCTGATGGAGAAGACCGAGGACTATAAGTATTCAGTGGATAACCCACTGGTTCTGCCTGTTGATACCAAGATCCGGTTCCTGATCACGTCCAACGACGTTATCCACAGCTGGTGGGTACCGGAGTTCGGCTGGAAGCAGGACGCGATCCCCGGGTTCATCAACAAGAACTGGGCGAAGATCGAGGAGCCCGGCACCTACTATGGGCTGTGTGCTGAGCTGTGCGGTCAGGGCCACTCGGATATGCCGATTGAGGTCAAGGCAGTACCAAAGGACGAATATCGCGAATGGGTCGCCGAGCAGACCGGCGAAGACGGTTAAGTATTCAGCGTTTGAATAACGGGGGTTCATCATGAGTGCGGTTGCAGACGCTCACGCCGCTGATCATCACGATCACGGCCCCGCCAAGGGGATTGGACGGTGGTTGTTCACGACCAACCACAAGGATATCGGCACCATGTACCTGGTGTTCTCGTTCGCGATGTTCCTCGCGGGCGGCGCCATGGCCATGATTATCCGTGCCGAGCTGTTCCAGCCAGGCCTCCAGATGGTGGAGCCGGCCTTCTTCAACCAGATGACCACCATGCATGGCCTGGCCATGATCTTCGGTGCCGTCATGCCAGCCTTCGTGGGGCTCGCGAACTGGATGATCCCACTGATGGTGGGCGCACCGGACATGGCTCTGCCACGCATGAACAACTGGAGCTTCTGGCTGCTGGTGACTGGGTCGCTGATCCTGATGTCCACCCTGTTCATGGATGGCGGTGCGCCCAACTTCGGCTGGACGGCCTACGCGCCCCTGTCCACAACCTATGGGCCTGACAGCACCACCTATTTCATCTTCTCCGTCCATATCCTGGGCATCTCCTCCATCATGGGCGCGATCAACGTGATCGCCACCATCATCAATATGCGCGCCCCCGGCATGACCCTGATGAAGATGCCCATGTTCGTTTGGACCTGGCTGATCACCGCTTTCCTGCTGATCGCGGTGCTGCCGGTACTGGCGGGTGCGGTGACCATGCTGCTCATGGATATCCACTTCGGCACCGCATTCTTCGATGCCGCGGGTGGCGGTGATCCGGTGCTCTACCAACACATCTTCTGGTTCTTCGGTCACCCGGAGGTCTACATCCTGATCCTGCCGGCGTTCGGCATCATCTCCCAGATCATCCCGACCTTCTCGCGCAAGCCGCTGTTTGGCTACACCTCCATGGTCTACGCCACGGCCGCGATCGCTATCCTGTCGTTCCTGGTCTGGTCGCACCACATGTTCACGGTTGGGCTGCCGCTGCCCGGTGAGCTGTTCTTCATGTACGCCACCATGATCATCGCGGTGCCCACAGGGGTGAAGATCTTCAACTGGATCACCACCATGTTCCGTGGTTCCATCAGCTTTGAAACCCCCATGCTGTTCGCCATCGGTTTCGTGGTGCTGTTCACAGTGGGCGGGCTCTCCGGCGTGATGCTGGCCATCGCGCCCGCGGACTTCCAGTACCATGACACCTACTTTGTGGTTGCCCACTTCCACTATGTCCTGATACCGGGCGCCATCTACGGCATCTTCGCTTCCGTGTACTACTGGCTGCCCAAGTGGTCCGGCCGCATGTACAGCGAGGCACTGGGCAAGGCGCACTTCTGGCTGTCTTTCATCGGCCTGAATATCGCCTTCTTCCCGATGCATTTCCTGGGTCTTGCCGGTATGCCACGGCGTTATGCGGACTACCCGATCCAGTTCGCCAACTTCAACCAGGTTTCGACCATCGGTGCTTTCCTGTTCGGCGCCAGCCAGCTGCTGCTTGTCTTCATTGTCTACAGGGCTGTGAAGAACGGTCCCAAGGCGGACGCCAAACCCTGGGAAGGTGCGGAAGGTCTGGAGTGGACGGTTCCGTCTCCGGCGCCCTATCACACCTTTGAGCAGCCGCCGCGGGTCGACTGACCCCGGCGGTCCGGAAAAACGGAAACCGTAACGGAACAAGAACAGCGGAGGCTGCATGTCGAGCAACCAGTCCTATTACGTCCCGGAGTCGAGCATCTGGCCCATTGTGGGCAGCATCGGGATGTTCCTGACCTTCTTCGGGCTTTCCACCCTCCTGGTGAATCAGTCCAACGGGGATCCCACCACCACAGCCTGGGTCGTATTCACGATCGGGGCCCTGGTCCTGATCTACATGATCACCGGCTGGCTCCGGGATGTGATCCGCGAAAGCCGCGCCGGGCTCTACGATGCCCAGATGGATCGTTCCTTCCGTCAGGGCATGAGCTGGTTCATCTTCTCCGAGGTGGCTTTCTTCGCGGCACTTTTCGGCAGCCTCTTCTATATCCGTTTCTTCGCCGTTCCCTGGTTGGGTGGTGAAGGCGCCAAAGGCACCGCCAATATGCTCTGGGAAGGCTTCCAGGCCCAGTGGCCCCTGCTGAGCAATCCGGATAACAGCCAGTTCGCTGGCCCGGATTCAGTTATCGGTCCCTGGGGGCTGCCGCTGCTGAATACCCTGATCCTGGTGACGTCGTCCATCACGTTGACGCTGTCTCACAAGGCGCTCAAGTACGATAAGCGCAAGCAGACCATCTACTGGCTGGCGGCCACCGTGGCCCTGGGCGCGATTTTCCTGTTCTTCCAGATCGAGGAGTACATTGAGGCCTACAGCCATCTGAATCTGACGCTGGACTCCGGTATCTACGGCAGCATCTTCTTCCTGATGACCGGATTCCACGGCCTGCACGTACTACTGGGTGGGATCATCCTGTTCGTTGTCCTGATGCGGCTGATCAAAGGGCATTTCAGCGCCCATGATCACTTCGGCTACGAGGCAGGTGCCTGGTACTGGCACTTCGTGGACGTGGTCTGGATCATGCTTTTCGTCTTCGTCTACGTAATCTGAAAAACTGACGCGCCGCTCAGAAGGGCGGCGCGTTCAGTTGCAGATTGCCCGTCATCGCCGCCACTCCAATAAGAACCAGCAGCAGCGCGGACAGCGACACCCGGACGATCAGTCCATTCACAGTTCTGTGACGACTGCCCTCATCCTTCATCATGAAAAAGAAACTGCTGGTCAGGCTGGCAACGATGCCGATAAGTACGAGGACGATCAGTAACTTGAGCATGGCGAATCTCTTGACGCTGAAACAACCCGATCACTATAACAGAGCATGACTGAATCCCGGAGCCAATGGCGCTGGCGGCCGAATCGGGCCATCTGGGGTATTGCCATCGCGTTCCTGCCGCTGCTGCTCGGGCTCGGCGTATGGCAGCTTGACCGGGGCTTTGACAAGGCGGAGCGCCAGGCTCGCTGGTCGGACACCGATGGGCCCGTTGAATGGCCGGTTGAGCGTCCCCTCGAAGGGCAGCCGGTGGCGCTCTCGGGTGAATATGACCCAGAAGTCCAGTGGCTTCTGGACAACCGGACCCGGGATGGCCGGCCCGGCTACGAGGTGCTCCAGCCCTTCCATACCGAAGACGGGCCGGTTGTGGTCAACAGGGGCTGGATTGCGGCACCGGGGGAGCGTGACCGCCTTCCGCACCCGGAGACGCCCGACGGTAGGCGGACGATTGAAGGCCATGTCTGGTCCTGGCCCACGCCCCTGGTGCTTGGCCGGGTCGAAGCGGTCAATCCGGATGGCTGGCCGAGACGGGTGGCCAGCCTGGACCGGGCGGATGCCCGGGGAACCCTCTCCAATGTCGCCGCTGCTCCTGTCCGGCTGGCGGATGAGGGGCAACCCGGGGCGCTGCGTACTGGCTGGACGCCGGACCGGATGGACGCCGCAACCCACTACGGCTATGCCGTGCAGTGGTTCGGGCTGGCAGTCGTGCTGTTGACTCTGACCATCGCAACCAGCTTTCGCCGAGATGAGGAATCCTGAGTGAGCCAGAACAGTTTCAGTGACGAGGAAACCCGGCGCGCCCGCCGCAAGGCCGCGCTGCTGTTCCTGATTGCCATCCTGCCCCTGATGGCCGCTACGGTTATGTACTATACCGGCTGGGGTATGCCGGGCAGTACCACCAACAAGGGCGAATTCGTTGAGGGCAACGAACAGGTGCTCGACCAGGGGATCCGCGACCCGGATGGCGAGCCTTTCCGGAGTCATTTCCTGCAGGAAAACAAGGATGCCAAGTGGTGGATCCTGGTCACCGCGGCAGACTGCGGTGATGCCTGCGTGGAGTGGCTCGACCGCACAGGCAGCGTCCACCAGCTCCTGCACCGCGACTGGAATCGCGTGCGCCGTGGTTTCATCAGCAGGGATGGCAGTGTACCGGAGGGTGCGGATGACCGGAGGCTGGTACCGCTCTCCGCCGGGGAGGCCAATCCCCTGGCGGCATACACGGCGGATGATGCCGAGGCGACCGTCTTCATCGTCGACCCCATGGGTAACCTGGTCCTGCGCTACGACCAGCGCCATTCCGGGGATGATGTACTGGAAGACCTTGAACATCTGCTGGAAGTTTCCCCACTTGGCTGAATCCGGATAAAACGATGAGTACAGCTTCGGGCCGCTCACCGGCCACTGCTTTCCCACGTCTGCGCCGGGCCGCGCTCAGCGCACTGGTTCTGGCCACGATCGTGATCCTGCTCGGCGCCTGGACCCGGCTGGTGGATGCGGGCCTGGGTTGCCCGGACTGGCCCGGCTGTTACGGTCATCTGACGGTGCCCGGCGGTGAGGAGACCATTGCGAAGGCGCAGGCCCGGTTCCCCGAGGCCCCTTTTGACGCCAGCAAGGGCTGGCCCGAAATGATCCACCGCTATGCGGCCGGTACCCTGGGTCTTGTGATCTTTGGCATTGCCGCCGCCTGCATTCGTCACCGCAGGGCGGGCGCACCCGCCGGGCTGGCCAGCTTCGCGGCGGGATTCGTGGTGTTGCAGGCGGCTTTCGGTGCCTGGACCGTCACCCTTTCCCTGTGGCCCCAGGTCGTAGCGGCTCACCTGCTGGGCGGTTTTACCACCTTCTGCCTCATGTTTCTGCTGTTCAGGCGTCTTGAAGGTCGAACGGGCCATGACGATCTGCCTCCGGAACCCCGGGCCCGTGTCCTGGCCATGCGGCCCTGGCTTTATGGGGGGCTGGTTCTACTGGTCCTGCAGATTGCGCTCGGGGCGTGGACGGCCGCCAACTATGCCGCGGTCGCCTGCACCGACCTGCCAACCTGCCAGGGCGCGCTCTGGCCGGAGATGGATTTCGCTGAGGGGTTCAATTTCTTCCAGTCCGTTGGGCCCAACTACCTGGGTGGTCAACTGGGCAACGACGCGCGCGTGGCCATCCACCAGAGTCATCGCATCGGAGCACTGGTGGTTCTGGTGACCCTTGGTACGTTATTCTTGGCAGTGATCCGAAGAGCACGGGGATCCGCCCTCGCCGGCGCTGCCGGTGCTGGGCTCGCGCTGCTCCTGGTGCAGGTTGCTCTGGGTGTTCTCAACATTCTCCTCCAGGTTCCGCTGGCGATCGCCATGGCCCACAACGCATTCGGGGCCTTTCTCCTGCTGGGTCTCGTCAATCTCCTCGTGCGGGTGGAAAGACTGCGCGTCGCGCCCTCGAATCCGTGAATACCGGAATTTCCTATGAGTGACAATACCGCATCCGCGAAACGAGCCATTACATGGCGCGACTATCTTGAGCTGACCAAGCCGAAGGTAGTCGCACTGATGCTGATGACCGTCATCATCGGCATGCTGGTCGCTGAGCCCGGGCTGCCGTCTCTGGCCACCGTTTTCTGGGGCAACCTGGGTATTGCCCTGCTTTCCGGCGCCGCTGCCGTCATCAACCATGTTGTGGACCATGAGATCGACGCCCGCATGGCCCGTACACGGCGCCGGCCGGTTGCAACCGGGCGCCTGAGCAACGCCGATGCCCTTGGCTTCAGCGCCACCCTGGGTCTTGCCGGAATGCTGGTGCTTGTCTGGCAGGTGAACATGATCACCGCCTGGCTGACGCTGGCATCGCTGGTGGGCTATGCCATCATCTATACCGTCTTCCTCAAGCGCGCCACCCCCCAGAACATCGTTATCGGCGGGCTTGCTGGTGCCATGCCGCCCCTTCTGGGCTGGACCGCCGTAACCGGAACCGTGGACCCCAATGCCCTGCTGCTGGTACTGATCATCTTTGCCTGGACGCCGCCCCACTTCTGGGCCCTGGCGATTCATCGCAAGGAGGAATACGCCCAGGTGGATATTCCCATGCTCCCGGTTACCCATGGCAACCGTTTTACCGAACTGCATATCCTGCTCTACACCTTCATGCTGTTCGCCGTGAGCCTGCTGCCCGTAGCGACCGGTATGTCCGGCATGATCTATCTGGTCGGCGCCACCCTGCTCGGGCTGCGTTTCCTGCAGTACGCGTTTCGGCTGTGGTGGGGGGATGACCGGCGTGTCGCGCTGGATACGTTCAAGTATTCCATCACCTACCTGATGCTGCTGTTTGTCGTCCTGCTGGTTGACCACTTTGTCCGCTTCCCGGAGATCTGATGTCCCAGAACCGCAACATCGCCATTACCGTCATCATCCTTTTCATGGTCGCGGCCGGTGTGATGGCACTGACCATCTACAACGTCTGGCTGGGCTCCCAGTACAGCAGTGGCGGGAATGCCAAGCCCCCTGAGGTGGCTGCGGACAACGTCTACCTTTATGACAAGCCGCGCGCCATTGCTGATTTTTCCCTTGTCGATGAACAGGGCAACACGGTGGATGAGTCCATCCTCCGCGGCCAGTGGACGCTGGCCTTTCTGGGCTTCACCCATTGTCCGGACATCTGCCCGACCACCATGGCAACACTCTCCAAGGCAGACAGCCGCATTTCGGACCGGGCTACGGAGCCCCAGTTCCTTATGATCACTGCGGATCCGGAAAGGGATACACCGGAAGCCCTGAGCCGCTACGTCACTTTCTTCGGGGACGATTTCCGGGGCCTCACAGGCGACCTCGAAACCCTGAGAAGCCTGGCCGCGGATCTCAACGCCACCTTCACCCACAGTACGGATGCCAACGGCAACCCTGTGGTCGAGCACAGCGCCCATCTGTCGATCATCTCCCCCAACGGCCGCCTTGCCGGGCTGATCCAGAAGCCCTTTGACGCCGATACCGTGGCGGACACCTATGAAGCCATCCAGAGTTGGCAACCCGGCAGTCAGTGACTCCAATGCCCCGGTCGGGGCTGCTTGCCGGCTGTGACTTCCGGTCATACAATGACCGCTGGTCACTAAAGGAGTCCGACACCGGTGCGCTATCAGGATGAACTCTTCCAGCAGCGGGAAACCCTGCTGCTGGATACGGCTCTGTCACTGTTCCGCGACAGCGGCTGGGAGCGCGTTACCATCGCCCAGCTCGCCCAGCATGCCGGTGTCGCCAAGGGTACGGTCTACAAGCACTTCAGCAGCAAGGAGAGCATCTATGCCCGCCTTGCCCTGCGTTTCTCCCGTGACTGTCTGGCCCATTACCGTGCCCTGGAGCCGGCCGGAACCCCTCTGAAGAGCATCCGGCGCGTCCTGCACGAAGCCTTTGCCCTGATGCAGGCCCACCCCGTGGATGTCCAGCTGTGTCTGCATTGCGACCGCCCCGAACTCCAGGCCCGCCTGGGAGAAGACGAACGCGCGGCCATGGAGGCTCTGGACCGGGACTACCAGGTGTTGTTCCATGAGCTGGTCCGGGCTGCCATCGAAGCCGGCGAAGTACCGGACAAACCCATTGAGGGCCTGTTCTGGGGCGTGGATGCCATCTTTCAGGGCGTTATGGAACGTATTGCCGCCGGCGGCCTGGGCCCGGAGCGCCATGGGACCCCCAGTCTCGAGGCCTATTTTGAGCATGTGGTGGAATTCATCGTCGCTGGCCTGACAGGGCCGGATCCGGTCCAGGGAAGGGAGGTAGCTCAATGATCAACAGAATCCCCCGGGGGCCGGTGGCAATGGCGATTGCGCTGGTCATCCTTCTGGTGCTCTGGCTGCTCAGCGGGGATGTCCGCCGCAGTGCCAGCAACATGGAGGATCCCTACGAGGAGTCAGAGCCAACCATTTCCCGGGTTGAGGTGAGCGAGCGTCTGGCCACGCCTTTCCAGCCGGAAGTTGTGATCCAGGGCCAGGTTGAGCCCTGGCGCACCGTGGTGATCCGAAGTCGCATCGCAGCACAGTTGGAGAGCCTTGAGCCTCTCGGTGCCGAGCTCGCCAAAGGCGATCGCATCGCCCGGCTTTCCGAGGAGGATCGGGAGGAGCAGCTGGAAAAGGCACGAGCGGAACTGGAGCGTGCCCGTACGGACGTCGAGGCTGCCTCCCGGCTGCGTGGCGCGGATCTGGCCTCCCAGTCCGAGTACCTGGCGCGGCGTGCTGAAATGGCAGCGGCCGGGGCGGAACTGGAACAGGCCCGAATTGCGCTCGATGACCTGACGCCGGAAGCGCCGTTCGACGGCAGCATCAACAGCCATGAAGCCGAGATCGGGGACGAGCTCCAGCCCGGCGACCCCCTTGCGGAGTTGGTGCAGACCCGACGCCTGAAGGTCAGTGGCCGGGTTCCCCAACAGAAGGCCGGACAACTCGCCAATGGCCAGTCCGTGCGGGTGGAGCTGCTTGATGGGCGGGAGCTCAGTGGCAATCTGTCTTTCATTGCCAACTCCGCGCACCCGGAGACCCGAAGCTTCCGCATTGAGGCTGCCGTGCCCAATCCCGACCACTGGCGTGTGGCCGGTTCCAGCGCCACGCTGCGCATCGGTCTGGCGCCGGAACTGGCCACCCGCCTTTCACCGGCACATCTCAGGCTCAATGATGCGGGCCGCCTGGGTGTCCGCCATGTCTCCGCCGACAACGAAGTGGTGTTCACCCCGGTACGGCTTCTGAGTACCGATGATGATGGCGCCTGGGTGACCGGCCTGCCGCTGCGCACACGACTGATCACCCGCGGCGCTGGTTTTGTCCGTGAAGGTGAGCAGGTCACACCGGTCGCTGCCGGCGGGAACGGGGACTGAGCATGCGTGGCCTCATCAACGCGGCCCTGGACCGCGCACGCACCACCATACTGACCCTGATCTTCCTTGTGGTGGCGGGAATAGTGGCCTTCCAGACCATACCCAGGGAAGCCAATCCCGATATCCCCATCCCCATGATCTACGTCTCAATGGCGCTGGAGGGCGTCAGCCCGGAGGATGGGGAACGGCTGCTGGTCCGCCCGATGGAACAGGAACTGCGCTCGCTGGAAGGTGTCGAGGAGATGAGCTCGACGGCCAGTGAGGGCCATGCTTCGGTCATGTTGGAATTCGACGCCGGCTTTGACGCCGATCAGGCGCTTCAGGATGTGCGCGAAAAGGTGGACATTGCCCGGGCGGATCTTCCTTCGGAAGCCGAGGAGCCGCGCGTGAACGAGGTCAACGTGGGGCTCTTCCCGGTGCTGACCATTGGTCTTTCCGGTCCACTGTCCGAGCCGGAACTGATCCGTATGGCGCGGGATCTCCAGAACGAGATGGAGGGGATTCCGGAAGTTCTGGAAGTGGAGATCGCCGGTGACCGGGAGGACATGGTCGAGGTGGTCGTGGATCCGCAGGTTCTGGACAGCTACGGGATCGACTACGCCACCCTGGGTAACCGGGTGGCCCGCAACAACCAGCTGGTGGCGGCCGGCAGTCTGGATACCGGCGCCGGCCGCATGGCCCTCAAGGTGCCCGGGGTGGTCGAGACCCTGGAGGATGTCATGTCCATGCCCCTGAAGGTGGCGGATGATTCCGTGGTCACCTTCGGGGACGTGGCCACCCTCCAGCGCACCTTCAAGGATCCGGAGGGTTTTGCGCGCATCAACGGCGAACCTGCAGTAGTCCTGGAAATCTCCAAGCGCACAGGCGCCAACATCATCGAGACTGTCCAGAAGGTCCAGCACCTGATGGATCAGGCGCGCGAGCGGCTGCCCGATGCGGTGCGGATCACCACCATCATGGACCAGTCGGACGAGGTCAATGACATCCTTTCCGACCTGCTCAACAACGTCCTGACGGCCATCGTGCTGGTGCTGGTCATCGTGGTGGCCGTCATGGGCCCACGTTCGGCGCTGCTGGTGGGCTTGACCATTCCAGGTGCCTTCCTTTCGGGTATCCTCCTGATCTGGCTGCTGGGCTATACCCTCAATATTGTGGTTTTGTTCAGCCTGATCCTGGTCGCCGGCATGCTGGTGGACGGCGCCATCGTGGTGTCGGAATTGGCGGACCGGAACCGCCTGTCGGGCATGCCGCCGCGCGAGGCCTGGGCCGAGGCCGCCATCCGCATGGCCTGGCCGGTCATCGCCTCGACGGCCACCACCCTGGCGGTGTTCATCCCGCTGCTGTTCTGGCCCGGGGTGGTGGGCGAATTCATGAAGTTCCTGCCGATCACGGTGATCCTCTGTCTGCTCATGTCACTGGTCATGGCACTGATCTTCCTGCCCATACTGGGTGGGGTCAGTGGCGGGCGCGCGAAAGGAGGCGATAACCGGCCGAGCCGTTTTGGTCAGGCCTATCGGCGGCTGCTGGACCGCTCCCTGACCTGGCCCGGCCGTACCCTTCTGCTGCTCCTGGTGGCCATGGCTGGCATCTATGGCGCCTACGGGGCCTTCAATCATGGCGTTGAGTTCTTTCCGGACGTGGAGCCGGATTCCGCCCAGGTGCACATCCGGGCCCGTGGCGACCTGTCCGTGTACGAACGCGACGCCATTGTCCGGGAAGTGGAGAAACGGATGTACGGGCTCCGGGAGGTCGAGGCGCTGTACGCCCGTTCCCGGGCCAGCGCCGGGGACCAGATGGCACCCGATGTGATTGGCACCATCCAGTTCCAGCTGGTCGACTGGGAGAAGCGCCGCCCGGCCAGCCGTATCCTGGCGGATCTGCAGGAGCGCACCCGGGATATTCCAGGCATCAAGCTGGAATTCCGGCAGCAGCAACAGGGGCCCGGCCAGGGCAAGCCCGTGGAGCTTCAGGTGCGCGGTGTGGGTGAACAGAAGCTGGATACGGCCACGGATCGGATAAGAGCGACCATGGAGGAAGTGGGCGGTTTCGTGGATGTTGAGGATGACCGCAGCCTGCCCGGCATCGAGTGGCAGATCGACGTGGACCGTGAGGCGGCATCGCGCTTCGGGGCCGATGTGGTCAGCGTGGGCAATGTGGTCCGGCTGGTGACCAACGGCCTGGTACTGTCCACCTACCGGCCGGAGGGCGTGCGGGATGAGGTGGATATCCTGGTGCGGCTGCCGGAGCTGTGGCGCAACCTGGACCAGTTCGAGCGTCTGACCCTGCACACGGAAGGCGGCCAGGTGCCGATCACCAACTTCATGGATCTTGAGCCGGCGCCCAAGACGGGCGTGATCAAGCGCGTGGACGGCCAGCGGGCCATCACCATCAAGGCGGATGTGGCCTCCGGCGAGCAGGTTACGGAGCGGCTGGAGACGCTGCAGTCGGCCATGCCGTCACTTCCGGACGGTATCCGCGTCGAAGTGGCCGGTGAGAACGAGGATCAGCAGGAGTCGGCCCGTTTCCTGAGCACCGCGTTCGCGGTCGCCCTGTTCCTGATGTTCACCATCATGGTGACCCAGTTCAACAGCCTCTATCAGGCGGTTCTGGTTCTCTCCGCGATTGTGCTGTCCACGGCCGGCGTGCTGCTGGGGCTGCTGCTCAATGCCCAGCCCTTTGGCGTGGTGATGGTGGGTATGGGCATCATTGCGCTGGCCGGCATTGTGGTGAACAACAACATCGTGCTGATCGACACCTTCAATGTGATGCGCGGGGAGGGCCTGTCACCCTATGAGGCCGCCCTTGAGACTGGATGCCTGCGTCTGCGGCCGGTCCTTCTGACGGCCGTGACCACAATACTGGGCCTGATGCCCATGGTGCTGGGTGTGAACGTGGACCTGCTCACCCCCGCGCTGGGCATCAACGCCCCGTCCACCCAGTGGTGGACCCAGCTTTCCAGCGCCATTGCAGGCGGTCTGGCCTTTGCCACCGTGCTTACGCTGCTGGTTACCCCGATTCTGCTGTTGCTGGGTGAGCGTTGGCTGCCCGGCAGAGGAGGTAAGAGTGACACCTGAAACCCGGTACATCGAGAGCAATGGTCTGACGTTCTGCGTGGAGGAACGGGGGGACCCGGAGGGACCACCTCTGTTATTGATCATGGGCCTGGGGGCACAGATGACCCTGTGGCCGGAAGCCATGCTGGAGCGCTACGCTCGCGCGGGTTTCCGGGTGATCCGGTACGATAACCGGGACATCGGTCTTTCCTCGGAGATAGAGGCGTCGGTGGACGGCCATCCCGTGATGGCCATGGCCCGGTTCCGGATGGGCCTGAAGCTGGACGCGCCCTATACCCTTCATGATCATGTCCGCGACGCCGTGGGGCTGATG
Organism: Halospina sp. K52047b; assembly: GCF_008709855.1. Taxonomy (NCBI): domain Bacteria; kingdom Pseudomonadati; phylum Pseudomonadota; class Gammaproteobacteria; genus Halospina; species Halospina sp. K52047b. The sequence goes on from NZ_VYJH01000004.1 coordinate 181,072, forward strand.
GATGCCCTCGGCATCCAGAGTGCCCACGTCAAGGGGGTCTCCATGGGGGGCATGATCGGCCAGCTGCTGGCGGCGACCCATCCCCGACGGGTGCGCAGTCTGGCGCTGGTCATGACGTCCAACAACAGTCCGCGCATGCCCCTGCCCAAACCGGAGGTGATCTGGTGGCTCCAGGGTGGCGGCGTCAAAGGCCATGACGAGGAGGCGGCCGTCGCCCGGGGGCTGGGACTCTGGAAGCGGATCCAGAGCCCGGCGTACCCGCGCGACCTGGTGGAGACGGAACGCCACATCCGTGCCGACTACCATCGCAGCTACCGGCCCAGGGGGATACTGCGCCAGATGCGGGCCATCCTCGCCACTGGTGATCTCTCGGACTACAGTCGCCGCATCCACGCGCCCACCCTGATCCTGCATGGCACCGCGGATCCCCTGATCCGGCCCCAGGCCGCACGCCGGTTGCACCGGCTGATACCGGGGGTGCGTCTGGCCTGGATCCGGGGCATGGGCCATGACCTTCCGGATGAACTGGTCAACCGGATCGTGGACCAGACCATCGCCCTCACGCGCCGGGCTGACGAGCCCCACTGACGCCGGTGTTCAGCCGCGGCGCGGCTTGAAGGCGTTCGCGCCCATGGCAGCGAAGGTGTTGGCGACGGTGATCCAGGGGCTGAGCCCGGGTTTCGGCTTTTTGCCGTCCGCATGTCGGGCGAGCTGGGACTCGTAATAGGTGATGTCCAGCATCAGTGCCTTGTCGAGCCCCTTGAAGCCGGTGGACGGCCGCTTGATGGCCAGCTTAGCCTGAGGGTTGCTGAGCAGGGTGCGTGGCAGCTCCGGGTCCACGGCCATCGGGCGGGCCAGACCGATGAAATCGGTAGCACCGGAGTCCAGCGCCTGCTGCATGGCGGTGGCGGAACGGAAGCCGCCGGTGACCATCAGCGGGACGTCCGTGTGGCGGCGGACCGCGTCCGCGTAATCCAGGAAGTAGGCTTCACGGGCGTTTTCCTTCTTGGCCTTGAACCCGGTCATGGCGGGTGCCTCATAGGTGCCGCCGGAAATCTCGATGAGATCGATGCCGGCCTCGGTCAGTGCCCGCACCACATCCATGGATTCCTCTTCGCTGAAGCCGTCCTTCATGAAATCCGCCGAGTTGAGCTTGATGCCCACCGGAAAGTCCGGGCCCACCACCTCACGGATGGCCTCATGAACGGCCAGCACGAAGCGGCGGCGGTTCTCCGGTGAGCCACCCCATTCATCGTCACGCTGGTTGTGGCGCGGAGAGAGGAATTGGCTCACCAGGTAGCCGTGGGCGCCGTGGATCTGGACCCCCGAGAAGCCGGTTTCCCTTGCAAGGTGCGCGGAACGGGCGAACTGGCCGATGATGGCCTGGATCTCTTCCCCTTCCAGGGCCCGGGGTGTGGCGAACATCTTCTCCAGCCCGCCTCCCAGGGGCACCGCGGAAGGCGCCACCGGCTGGCTGTTCAGGAACTTCGGGATCTGTTTGCCGGGATGGTTGAGCTGCATCCATACCTGGGTGGCATTGGCCTGGCCCTGTTCGGCCCAGTTCCGGAAGGCGTCCAGGTCGGACTGTTCGTCCAGCACCACGTTCTTCGGTTCGCCCAGTGCGTTGCGGTCGATCATGACGTTGCCGGTCATGGACAGACCGATGCCGCCGTCCGCCCAGGCCCGGTACAGGCGGGCGAGCCGTTCATCCGGGTCGTGCCGGGCGTTGCCCAGCTGCTCGCTCATGGCGGATTTGATCAGGCGGTTCTTGATGGGGCGGCCGCGCTGCAGTGTTTTTTCGTCATTCAGTGTGGGTGTTGCCATGGAACGGATACTCCATAAAAGGGATTGGGATCGGAAATCAGGGGGCGGGCGCCATCAGGCGGTCCAGGAGCCAGTCCAGATCAGCGCGCAGCAGATCGGCCTGGCCCTCGAGCTTCATGCGCAGGATGCCGCCCTCCCAGTGGTTCCAGAAGATGTCGGTCAGGGCGCTGGCGGGAATGTCGTCGCGGAACTCGCCAAGGCGCTGGCCCTGTTCCACCAGTGGCACGAACCGTTCCCGCCAGTCGCGGTAACCTTTCTGAAGGGCCTGCTGGCACTGCTGGCTGGCGGCGCCGATTTCGGCGGCCAGGTTGCCCAGCAGGCAGCCCCGGATGCAGCCCCGGCGTTCAAACTCGGTGATCATCAGCCCGTACATCTGGCGGATGGTCTCGCGGGCGGAGTCGCGGGGCTGGTCCAGGTGGCGGTCCATCAGCGCCAGCAGATCCTCGGTGTAATCCTCGATGATCTCGGCGGTGAAGCCTTCCTTGCTGCTGAAGTAGTGATAGAAGGACCCCTTGGGGACCTGGACCCGGTCCAGGATCTCCTTGATACCGGTGCCGTGGTACCCCTGCTCGGACAGCAGGTGAACACCTGCTTCAAGGAGTTCCTGGCGGAGGTTGGGATTGCGCTGGGCTCTGGACATGATGATTGACTTTCTGTGCCAATTAGACCGGTCGTCTACTCGATGTTTTGAACATTATCTGTTCTCCGGAGGGAGGTCAAATCCTCGTGTGAACGGGGTGGATCAGTGATAATGCCGTTTTCCGTCCACAGGAGGTTCAGTGAATGGCTCAGAGTGCCAGCGACCTGAAGCGCCGACTCGACGCGCTGCACCGTAACCGCCTCTTTGAGGGCGCGGTGATCAGCATCATCATCGTCTCCGCCCTGCTCATTGGCGCCCGCACCTACGAGGGCGTCAGTCGATTCGACCAGGTGATGGGGGTACTGGACTGGGCGGTGACGGTCTTCTTCCTGATCGAGATCCTGATCCGGATGGCGGCGGAGGAGCGCCTGCGGGACTTCTTCCGTGAGCGCTGGAATGTCTTCGATTTCATCATTGTGGTGGCAAGCCTGATCCCCATCGACGACTCGGAAATGGTGCTGCTGGCACGCCTGCTGCGCATTTTCCGGGTCCTGCGCCTGGTGTCGCTGATCCCGGAGCTGCGGATCCTGATGGGGTCGCTGTTCAAGGCCATCCCGCGCATGGGTTACGTGGTGTTGCTGATGTTCATCATCTTCTACATCTACGGTGCCTTTGGCAGCTTCCTGTTCGGCCACATCAATGATTTCCTCTGGGGCAATATCGCCCGCTCCATGCTGACGCTGTTCCGCATCGCCACTTTCGAGGACTGGACGGATGTGATGTACGAGACCCAGGAAGTGTACTCCCTGAGCTGGATCTATTATCTGAGCTTCCTGTTCCTCACGGCGTTCATTTTCCTGAATATGATGATCGGTATCGTGCTGCAGGTGATGGAAAAGGAAAGCCAGCGTGTGGACGAGGAGAACGGTGAGGGCGAGGCCGTGGAGGTGCACCGGATCCATGAGCACATGCAGGAGCTCCAGCAGCAGCTGGATCGCATCGAGACCAGCCTGGAGGGCAGGGACGGCACGCGCAGCGGCTGATTCCGTGCCATACTGGAATGTCACATTGAACAAGGGAACGGCAGGAGGGAGCAGCTCCGATGAACGAATGGCTCAGGAAACGGCTTCACAGCAGTCGCATCCCGGGGGATCTGGATACGGTCACAACCGTGGACAGGGGCGGGGAGCAGAACGCCGCCGAAGCGGGTGTGAGCAGCGAGTCCGTTGAGGCCGTCTGGGAGAAGGTGGCCGCGCTGTATCGTACTGGGACCCATCCGGGCCTTCAGATCACGCTGCGCCACCGGGGCCAGCTTCTGCTGAACCGGGCCCTTGGCCATGCCCAGGGCAATGGGCCCGAGGATCGCCCCGATGGGCCCCGGGTGCCCATGACAACGGAGACACCCGTCTGCTATTTCTCCGCTTCCAAGGCCGTGACTGCCCTGCTCGTTCACATGCTGGCGGAGGATGGGCTCATCAATCTGCTGGACCCGGTCAGCTTCTACTGCCCGGAATTCGCCCGCAACGGCAAGAAGCACATCACCATCCACCAGATCCTGTCCCATCGCGGGGGCATCCCGGGTCTGCCCAAGGACACACCCATCGATGCGCTCTGGGACGAGCGCTACATCTGGAAGCTGCTGTGCGATGCCCGGCCCATAGAGGCGGACGGCAGCACGGTTGCCTACCATGCCATCACGGGTGGTTACGTCCTGGGGGAAGTGGTTCGGCGGGTCACCGGGGAAAGCATTGATAGCCTGCTGGACAAGCGCCTGCGCCAGCCCATGGGCATGCGCTACTTCACCTACGGCATTGACCATGACAACCTGCTGGATCTGGCCTGGAACTACGCCACAGGCCCCAAACTGGTGTTTCCGGTGTCCTGGATCGTGCGCCGGGCCCTGGGTGGTGATATCAATACCGTGGCCGAGGTCAGCAATGATCCGCGCTTCCAGGAGGCGGTCATCCCCGCCGGCAACCTGTGCGGCACCGCTGAGGAGATGGGGCGCTTCTTCCAGATGATGCTCAATGGGGGCACCTGGAACGGTAAGCGCATCTGCGACCGCCAGACGGTCATCCGCGCGGTGCAGGCCTACGGCCGCATGCAGATTGACCGCACCATGATGATTCCCATGCGCTTCAGCGCCGGCTTTATGCTGGGGGCGGATCCGGTGGGGCTCTGGGGGCCGCAGTCGGGCGAGGCCTTCGGCCATGTGGGCCTGATCAACAAATGGTGCTGGGCCGACCCGAGCCGCGACATCAGCGTGTCGCTGATTAATACCGGTATTCCCATCGTGGGGCATCATCTGCCGGTGCTGGCGGGTTTCGTGAATCAGGTGTGCAGCAGTTTCCCCGTACTGGAGGAATCGGAGCGGCCGCTGGGAGTCGTTCAGGGTGCTCCGGGCGCGACCTGAACGCTTGTGTAAAATGGTGAAAGCCTGTTCACATCTTATTGCAATCCGATGTCAGTCGGGGCAGAATGCGCAAAAAGTAGTCAGTATAACCAGGCAGGGACGGGTTATTACGATGCGCAGCGAACAACAGGATGTGATGAGGGCTGATACCGATATCGCCCTGGATCAGTTCGAGAGTGTCCACGACCATCTTCATCAGCGGCTCTGCAGTGAACTGCGGTCACTGCAGGAACGGGTGGATGCCCTTCGGGAATCACCCACCGCGCACAGCGCCAGCATTGTCAGCACCTACGAGCGCCTGATCCGCAAGAAGCGGGCCTTCATGGAGCAGTGGGGTATGGATACGGGGTGCAGCCGGCGGTGAGCCCGCACGGCTGCTCAGTTCCGGACCTGCTCAACGGTTGGGTCAGCTGACTTATAGGTGAAAAATTTCTCCGCGTTGAAGTCTGTGGGATCACTGATGCTGGGACACGCTTCCGAGGCCAGTTCCACGGTTATACGATCCTGCGAGGTGCTGTCCGAGTAGTCAGCCGTAACCCGCACGCACTTTGCCCTGTCGATTCCAGAATCATAGCCAGAGAAATCCGTGGTTCCTTCCTCAGAACTCCAGGACCAGCGGTCGGTCTGACTGCGGTCATCACCCCGGTCGTCCTGTGTGTTCTCAAGGAAGGATTCGAAGATCACCGAGTCTGGATCTCCTCCGTCATTACCTGAATCCCCGGAACTCTCCTCTTCGTTCACGGTTTCCTCGAAGTCCGCGTTGAAACCGGCGATCAACTTGCTTGGCTGTTTGAATCCGGATGAGGGTCCGATGCCCTGAAATGCCTGGTTGGGGTAGAGCGTGAATACAAAGCTTTCCGGTGTGAAAGCCACGCGCGCGACGTTGGGACCAAAGGGCGTGGGATCCGTCAGTGGTTCCGGGTTGTGAGCGTAGTTCACGCCCAGCTCCCATGTTTCCCGCTCGTCTTCGGGGACCTCTGTTTCCGTGACTTTCAGTGTGTTGACCCTGATGCTGCCGGGGGCGTCCTCGCGAACGCAGTTCGCCATGGCATCCCGGGCGGTCTGGAGGGGGGCGACATTGCCGGAGGCGATCATGGCTTCCAGAAGGTCAAAGCCGTTTCTCACCTGGTTGTAGTCCGGCAGGTTGTCTTTGTTGAACCCTATGAATTTTTCAGTCTCTTTTTTGAAGAAATCATAGGCTTCCGTTGCCTGATTCTGGTTCTCCGTCCCGTCAGCCGGTTCTGCAATCCTTGCGAACTGGCGGAACAGCGTCTTTTCAAGGTTCGCGCCAGCGGGATTGGTGTTCTGATCCTTATCGATGGTCAGCGACCCGTACTGCACTTGCGACGGATCCTCAAAGGTGAAGCCATCCGTGCAGGACCCTGGGCCGCCCCCGGAGGAGCCGGTGTCAAGCTCACAGCCGGTGAGCCCGGCGCTCAGCAGAACGGCCAGAGACGCCGCATACGCTCTGAAACACGGGCGCGTTTTCATCAATCCACTCCAGCGACCATACTGTTCCGGTGAATGCACATTTACAGCATAATGCGCGATTGCTTTCCCCGCGTCCGGAGAGATCACAGTTTTGAACGCCAGATTGCCCGCACATCCCCGGTATACCTGGCTGCTCCTTGCGCTGGCGGTGCTGTGCCCTGTTGTGGTGTCCGGGGCCAGCGCGCAGGAAGCCGGGAGCTGCCTGGCGGGCCCCGTGGAGATCCGTGACGGGGAGGAGCACCACAATATCGGCAGCTGCTTCCGTTATCTCCAGGACGAGGCCCACGAATACAGCCTGGAGGATGTGATCGCCGGCAATACGCCGGAGTTCAATGAGCACACTGTAGGGGTGCTCAACTACGGCTATACCGAGTCGGTGTTCTGGATCAAGCGCGACCTTGTCTACCGTAACGGCAGTCACCCGGTGGCCGACTGGGTGGTGGAACTGGTGCTGCCGCTGGTGGATCAGGCGGACCTGTACCTGGTCAATGAACAGGACGAGGTGGTGACGCGGCAGCAGCACCGCTATTCGGATGAGTGGTCCGAGCGGGAATTCGCGGTGCCCAACCCGTCCTTCCGTCTGAACCTCGCGCCCGGGGAACGCTATACGCTGCTTCTGCGCGTGGAAACCCGAAACACCATGCGCCTGCCCCTGAACCTGTGGGAGCTGGATAGCTACCTGGGCAAGGTCGCGGTGGATGAGTGGATCCAGGGGCTGTTCATGGGGGCGCTGTTCGCCCTCCTGGCCTATAACTTCTTCGTCACCCTGGTGGTGCGCGAACCGGGCTACATCTACTACACCACCTACATCCTGTTCGCCATGCTGTTCGTGATGACCGAACAGGTGCATGGCATGCAGGTGTTCGGCGGGCTCCAGTCCTGGCTCCACAAGGAGTACCTGCACATCTACATCCAGCTGAGCTGGATCTTCGGCACCATGATGGCGCGGGAACTGCTGGATACCCGCAACCGCGCCGCCCACCTGGACCAGGTGCTGAAGCTCTGCCTGTACGCGGCCATTACCACGCTGGTGATCAGCCTTTTTCACGACTACCACGTGGCGATGGAATGGACCGTGGTCGGCTCCGTGGGCCTGGCGGTGGTGATCATCGCGCTCAGTTACTGGGCCTGGCGCAATGAGCTGCCCAGCGCCGGGATCTACTTTGTTTCCTGGCTGTGCACCCTGGTCGGCGTGGGCTTCTACGGCACCGCCGTGATGGGGTATTACCCGCTCAACAGTTTCACCAGCCACGCCCCCCAGATCGGGTTCGTGGCCCAGAACATCCTGCTGTCACTGGCGTTCGCCAACCGCATCAAGATCGTCCAGCGCGAGGCCCTGGAGTGGAACCAGCAGGCGGTGGCCAATCTTCACCGCTACCGCGCTCTGTTCGAGAATGCCATGGAAGGGATCTTCCAGATGTCGACCAGCTGCCGGTTCCTGGACGCCAATCCCTCCATGGCGCGGATTCTGGGCTACAGTACCGTCGAAAGCCTGATCAATGGTGTTCCGGATGCGCTGCGGGCCTGCTTCTCCCAGTCGAGTGTCCGCCACTGGGTGATCCGGCAGCTGGAGAAGGAGGGCGAAGTACACGGGGTTGAAGGCACCTTCGAGACCTGTCAGGGCGAGGAACGCTGGGCCAATATCTCCATCCGGACCATCTATACCGAGGACGGCGAGCCCAGCCACCTTGAGGGCACCTTCGTGGATGTGACCGAGCGGCGCCAGCGCCACGAGGTTGAGAAGGAGCGCGAGAACGAACGACTGGAGAAGGAGATCGCCCGCAACTCGGCCGCCGCCAAGAGCCAGTTCCTGGCGAACATGAGCCACGAGATCCGCACACCTCTGGCGGCGATCATCGGCTATGGTGAAACCCTCATGGAACCGGATCTCAGCGAGTCCGAGAAACGCGGCAGTGCCGAGACCGTGGTCCGTTCAGGGCGTCACCTTCTCGACCTGATCAACGACATTCTCGACCATTCCAAGATCGATGCGAACAAGCTTGAGGTGGAGCGCCTGAACGTCAACCTCCCGGAACTGCTGGACGAGGTGCGTGCCTTCTTCACCCCCAGGGCCCGGGAGAAGGGGCTCGAGTTTTTCATCCAGTGCGAGTACCCGCTGCCGGAGATCATCCGCACGGATCCGACACGTTTCCGCCAGATCCTGATCAACCTGTGCGGTAATGCGCTCAAGTTCACCGATAAGGGCAGTATCCACATCGCGATCCGCTGCGACCGGGAGCAGGAAAAGCTGCATGCCAGGGTGGTGGATACCGGCATCGGTATGAAGCCGGAGCAGATGGAGCGCCTGTTCGACCCCTTCGCCCAGGGTGCCGCCGCCACCGCTCGCCAGTACGGGGGAACGGGGTTGGGCCTGAGCATCTCCCGGCATCTCGCCGAGTTGCTGGGCGGTGATATCAGGGTGGACAGTGTCTATGGCGAGGGCAGTGAGTTCGAGGTCACGATCGACAGCGGGCCACTGGACGGTGTCCACATGATCCGTGACGCCTCGGAGATGACCCAGCGCCGTCGCCAGCTGCCCATGCTGCATGCACCCCACCTGAGTGGCCGCATCCTGGTGGCGGAGGACAACGAGGTGAACCGCAAACTGGTGGATCTGCTCATCACCCGCACCGGGGCCGAGGTGGCCCATGTGGGCAATGGGGCCGAGGCGCTGGAGCGGGCGAGCAGCGAAGCATGGGATCTGATCCTGATGGACATCCAGATGCCGGTGATGAATGGCCGGGATGCCACCCGGGCCATCCGGGAAGCCGGTATCAACACACCGGTCGTTGCCCTGACGGCCAATGTCATGGCGGAGGATCTGCAGGACTATCAGGAAGCCGGCTGTGACGATTATCTGGCCAAGCCCATCGACAAGCGGCGTTTCTACGAGACACTGGCCCGTTACCTGCGGGTGCGCAGTGAGGCCAGGACAGAGGTGGTACAACAGTATCAGGGCACAGTGCTGGTAGCGGAAGACAACGAGGACAACCGCCGCCTGGTCGAGCGCCTTCTGGCGCGCTTCGGGGTGACGGTGCTGTCGGTGGATACGGGGTCCGCGGCGGTGTCCACCGCCATGAGCGAAACGGTCCACCTGGTGCTGATGGACAGCCACATGCCGGAGATGGACGGCCCGGAGGCGACCCGGATGTTGCGCCAGACCGGTTTCCGGCGGCCGATCATTGCCTTCACCGCGGGTGATGAGTCGGAAGTGGATGACCTCCAGAAAGCGGGCTGCGACGGCGTTCTGCACAAACCCATTGATTCCGGGCAGCTGCGGGTGCTGCTGCAGAAACACCTGGGGGGTGGGGAATCGGCGGAGGCTGAATCAGAGTCGGGAACGGATCCGGATATCCAGCACCTGGTGGATCAGTTCCTGGATGGACTGCCGGAGCGGCTCGACACCATGGAGCAGGCGATCCGGGATGAGCACTGGATGGATCTGCAGCGCCAGGTCCATCAGATCAAGGGAACGGCGGGCGCCATGGGGTACCCGCTGATTACGGAGAAGGCGGCCGAAGTGGAACGCGCCCTCAAGAACCAGGACGTGACCCATGCGGTCAACCTCTATCCGGAGCTGGCCGGCCTTATCCGGCAGGCTCTGGAGGGGCGGGACAGTCAACAGTAACAGGATGATGCCATGAACCATCTTCCGGACCATCGTACGAACCACGAAACCGTCAACATGATGTACGGGACCTACGCGGATGTGATCTTCATTCTCTTCCCGTTTGCCGTGATCGCCCTGACCCGGGCCTGGCATGGCCATCCGGAAGCCACGCTCACGGCGCCGGATCTTTCCATTGCCGCGGCCATTCTGGGAGGGCTGGCTCTGGGCAAGTTCGTGCTCGGGCTGATCACCGATCACAGTCTGAGCCATTTCCGTGAGCGCATCGTGTTCTTTCTGGCACTGACCCTGCTGCTGGTGCTCGGGCCGGCCATTCTGATGCTGCTCCTGATCACCACCAGTGAGGAGGTGCCGCGGATGGTTGTGTTTGTCCAGCCGATACTGCTGATCGTCGCCATCTCGCTCTATACCACCGCGATCAGTATCAGCAATCTCCTGACACGCCCGGACCCGGTCCTTTTCGGTAGTGAGGACCCGGATCAGGGTGACCCCGAGGGCGAGCGCGAGCTGGAACTTCCCGCCAGGGACGGAGAAAGTCAGAGAATGTCACGCGATGAGGCGTGAGGGTGCACGCCTGCTATAGTTGAGAGGCTGGAGAACAATCGAGAGGATCCAATGACGAATCTCAACGTGCTTGTTGTTGAGGACGAACCCACCATGCGCCAGATGCTCACCGAGATGCTCTATGCCGTCGGTGTGAGCCGGGTGGTTGAAGCGGATGATGCGGCATCCGGGGTGGAGGCCTTCAATGGAGACAGTTTCCAGATCGTGATGCTGGACCTTGGCCTGCCGGATCGTGATGGCCATGAGGTGATGAAGGAGATCAAGGCGGCGAATCGGCAGCAGCATGTGGTGCTGGTTACGGCCGATGATTCCATCGACAGCATTCAGCGGGCGATCACCGCCGGCGCCAATGGTTATGTGGTCAAACCCTATTCCCGTGAAAAGATCCAGGATGTGGTCAACAACTACATGATGATCCACAACAGCGGCGCCTGAGCCGCTGTTGTGCGCCCTCCTTCCTCTCAGGCCACCTGTTTCTGGATCCAGGAGTTGTACCGGGCTGCAAGCGAGCGGATGTAGCGGCTTTCCGCCTCGCTCGGTGTACCCAGAACACCATGGAAGATCCAACCGCGCTCATACAGAGCCAGAACCGAGCGTTCATCCTCCAGGTTCACGCGCTGGTTGAGGCGCTTGCAGATGGCGTCCAGGAACGGCAGACGCCCGGGGCGGCGGATACGGTTGCTGTTGTGATTCGCTTTCTGGCTCATGGGACCCCTCCTGTCCGCGTTGCTCGGATTCAATACAACGAAAAAGCCCGGAGGCGGTCACCTCCGGGCTATCGGACAGGGCATCAGCCCAACCGACCGGAGGCGACCCCGCAGGGCTCCCTCCGGTCTTGCATACCGTTCAGGAGCCCGCGGTCGTCAGCGGGTGCTTTCGTGTCGTAATGGATGTCACCCCCACGGGGTTACCACCTGTTGTCATGGTATAAGTGCCTTCTGACTCCATACCCTCAGTGTATCCCGGAACCGGGCTTTTTCAAGAGCGGCTGCGGGTAGTCTGTTAGAATGGGCACCAGGCCAACCGCACGGGAATCCCAATGAGCCGTATTGTTGTCATCTATTCAGGAGGCATGGACTCCTACACGCTGCTGCACCGGGCGCTGGCGGAGGGCTGGCACGTGCATGCCCTGTCCTTTGACTACGGCCAGCGCCATGCCCGGGAACTCGACTGTGCCCGGGCCGTCACCCGGGAGCTCGGGATTGATCACGAAGTGGTCGACATCACCAGTATCCAGGGTCTGCTGGCCGGTTCCGCGCTGACCGATTCAGAACCCGTGCCGGAGGGGCATTACGAGGAAGCCACCATGAAGGCTACTGTGGTGCCCAACCGCAACATGATCCTGCTGTCGCTGGCCATCGGCCATGCGGTGAGTCGCGGCGCCGAGGCGGTCTGGTACGGGGCCCATGGCGGTGATCATGCCATCTATCCCGACTGCCGGCCTGAGTTCATCGAGCAGATGGACCGGGTTGCCCGCGTGGCCAACTACGAAGCTGTGCGCGTGGCGGCACCCTTCATGCACTTCACCAAGGGTCAGATCCTGGGTGAGGGGCTCGCCATGGACCTGGACTACAGCCGTACCTGGACCTGTTACAACGGCCGGACCCGGGCCTGCGGCCGTTGCGGGGCCTGCACGGAACGGCTCGAGGCCTTCGCCGCCCACGGCGTCACAGATCCCCTGCCCTATGAGGATGCGCACTGATGTACCGGATCAAGGAAGCCTTCACCACCCTCCAGGGGGAGGGGCTTCAGGCAGGGCGGGTTGCCGTTTTCTGCCGCTTCAGCAAGTGCAACCTCTGGACTGGCCGGGAAAAGGACCGGGCCACGGCGGTGTGCCAGTTCTGCGATACGGATTTTGTGGGGACCGATGGGCCCAATGGGGGCGTATTCGAGACGCCTGAGGGGCTCGTCGATCATATCGCGTCTCTCTGGCCGGGCTCCGGAAGCATTGAGGAATCCCCCATGGTGGTGTGTACCGGCGGCGAACCCTTGTTGCAGCTGGATGGAGCCCTCCTGGAGGCATTCCACCAGCGCCATTTCTTCGTGGCGGTGGAGACCAACGGCACGCTGGATGCCCCGGATGGCATCGACTGGCTCTGCGTCAGCCCCAAGGCGGGTACCGGTATCCGTATCAGGCGCTGTGATGAACTGAAGCTGGTGTATCCCCAGCAGGGCCAGGATCCAGCGGACTATGACGATATCGAGGCGCGGGCACGGTTGCTTTCACCCATGTCATCACCGGATGCGGGGGCGGAGCGGGATCTGGTCCGGGATGCAAGCACGCGTGAGGCCATCCGTTACTGCATGGCGCATCCGCGCTGGCGGCTGAGTGTTCAGATGCACAAGATGGTGGGTATAGAATGAGGGAAGGAAGCCGCCCTGGGGCGGCTTCCCGGTACCGGCTTACTCCTTGCCGGTAGCGCGGTCCAGCATGCGCTTGGCCCGCTCGTTGGCTTCCTCAGCCGACTGCTCGGCATTCTTGGCGCGCTCGAGCGCTTCCTGAGCCAGCTCGTAGGCTTCGTCAGCCCGCGCCTGTGCATCAGCCGCACTGCTGTCAGCACTCTCCGCCGTGCTCATGGCATCGTTTGCTGTGTCCATTGCATCGTCCGCCGTATTCATGGCGTCGTTGTTGGTGCTTGCGCAGCCGCCCAGTGCAACAGCGGTCAGGGTAATTCCTGCGAGCGTCAGCTTTTTCATGATAGTCCCCTTTTTCTTCGGGTTAATATTCGGCGGGACTCAGTGTGAGGAGTCCATGCCGCTTCAAGTGTAGCAAAGTGACGGTTTGTGAAAACCGTTTTCACGGCCTGATTTCAATCGGTGTACCAACGGTAACCCGGCGCCAGATCTCATCCATTGCCCGGTTGTTAACGGCAATGCAGCCATCCGTCCAGTCGAGCCCCTCGAAGGCGAAGTTCCACTTGTCCGCGTCATTGGGCAGTCCGTGGATCATGATGTTACCTCCGGGGTCCTGCCCCCATGCCCGGGCCTTGCGGCGATCCTCGGAGTTGGGGTAGGAGATGTGGATGGAGCGGTAGTAGTCACTCTCGGGATTGCGCCAATCCAGGGTGTACTGGCCCTCCGGGGTACGGTTGTCGCCGGCGAAAAGTTTGTGCCCTTCCGGCTCCTGCCCCAGGGATACCCGGAAACTTTCAATGCGTTTGCCGTCACGGATCAGGTACAGCCTGCGCTCGCTCTTGATCACCAGCACCCGGTCTGCATGGGGGGTGCCGTCACTGATGGCGGTTGCCGGGAAAGACTGGATCAGAGGCAACAGGAACACCAGAACAGTGGCGGCTGTTATGGATCGACGCATGGTTCTCCCCGTGGGTCTCAGCCTGCGCTGGAACGCTGGTGCTCGGGAATGCCGAGCAGGGCCGGGATCGGTATCAGGGTAATATCACCACCCCGGTAAAGCGTGTCAATCCAGAAACGGTTGGCCGCATGTATCGGCTGGTCGCAGGAGACATGGCCATGCACCACGCGGGTCACGTGGCGTACCGGGGGAACCAGTGCCGGGGCACGCAGGGCCTGGTTGTAGTCGGACCGGTCCCAGACCAGTTCCTCCCACTGGCCTTCATCCATGGGGACTTCCTGCACGGTACGCCAGTCCGAGGGGGCGGTGGCGTGGATGATGCCCACGGAACCGTTCATGGTTTCCACTGTAAAGGCCAGGGACAGGTGCTGGTGCAGCAGAGTGCCCTGGTAGAGCTGTGCCCCGGAGGGCTGGCGGTGAAACCAGCGCCCCCCGTTGTGCTCGTGCAGCACCCGTGCGCCCGGGTCAGCCAGTGCATCCAGCAGCATCAGTTCGTGGTTGCCGAGTACGCTGAAGAACCAGCGTTCCTCCAGGCGCTCGACCAGGGCGGCACTGTTGTCGCCGCGATCAACAAGGTCCCCAACGGCGAACAGACGGTCGCGCCCGGGGTCGAACCCCTGCTGTTCCAGCCGGTAGTCAAGCCGATCCAGACGGCCGTGAAGATCACTGACCACGAAATCACGGCCACGCTGGTTGCGCCGGAAATAGCGATGCTGTGTCAGGTCGTGCATGATATATGGGTTTCCAGTCTGGTCCTGCAGGATACACCCCAAGCTAGCAGGGAACAGGTTTCAGGCGGAACCCGTTTCAGCCTCATCCCTGACGCGGTAGCCGGCGGCTTCCAGCTGGGTGCGTGTTTGCGCCAACTGGTGTTCCGGAACCAGGCCGTAGGCGCCAGCGCCGGAAGGCAGTGGGACAAAGCCGATGCCGCTGTTGCGCAGATTCTGCGCCACTTCCGGGAGCACCGGATCGCCGGTGCGGATATTGAGGCAGAGCCAGCCGGTGCTGGTGTCGGCGGCCGGCAGCGACAGTGACTCATCACAGATGAGTGACAGAAACCCGGCGGTACGCCCGATCCAGTAATAGGGGGTCCGGAAGACCCCGGCAGGGATCAGGTCGGTGCTTCTGAGCTGGTGGACGGCGAAACGCACGTCCAGAACCAGTACCTCATCGGTCATAGAGGGTTTCTCCGGGTTGCTGAAACAGGCAAATTGGTGCATTGACTCCGTACAGGACGCTCAAGCGCACTACCGGTTCCATTGAAACTGAAACAGCTGCGTTTTGCAGCCATCATCCTTAAAGCCGGGTAAAAAAACAGTCCGGGGAGGACCGATTGACCACCGACCTTCTTCTGTTCATTGGCCTGCTGCTCAGCCTGAGTATCCTGCTCAGTCCGCTGTCGAGCCGGATCGGCATGCCGGTGCTGCTGCTGTTTCTGGCCATCGGCATGCTTGCCGGAGAAGACGGACCGGGGGGGCTGCCGTTCAATGATTTCGGAACCGGTTTTCTGGTAGGCAACCTGGCCCTGGCTATCATACTGCTCGACGGTGGCCTGAGAACGCGGCGCGAGAGCTTCCGGGTAGGGCTGAAACCGGCGCTCAGCCTGGCCACCGTGGGGGTGGCGATCACCGCCGGACTGACAGGGTTGGCTGCATTCTGGCTGTTCGACCTGCCGCTGGCCGTGGCGCTGCTGATGGGGGCGATTGTATCCTCGACGGACGCGGCCGCCGTATTCTCCCTGCTCCAGGGGCGTGGTCTGCATCTGAATGACCGCGTCAGTGCCACCCTGGAGATCGAATCCGGCAGCAACGACCCCATGGCCATCTTCCTGACCCTGGTGCTGCTGTCGTTCATCCAGAGCAGCGGTCAGACACCGCTGCTCGAAAGTCTCTGGCTTCTCGTCCAGCAGTTCGGGCTGGGCGTGGCGGGTGGCCTGCTGGGAGGGCGGCTGCTGGCTGCTCTGATCAACCGGGTACAGCTGGTACCGGCCTTCTACCCGTTGCTGGTGGCCTCCGGTGGCCTGGTGGTGTTTGCCGGCATCAACAGTCTGGGCGGGAGCGGGTTCCTGGCGATCTATCTCAGTGGCGTGGTGCTGGGCAATCGGCGGATCCGTATGCTGCCGGCAGTGCTGCAGATGCACGACGGGCTCGCGTGGCTGGCCCAGATGGCACTGTTCCTGATTCTCGGGCTGCTGGTCACGCCGTCCGAACTGGTGGACCTGCTGATTCCAGGGCTGGTCGTTGCCGCGGTGCTGATCCTGCTGGCCAGGCCCATAGCCGTGCTGGCAACACTCTGGCCCTTCGGCTTCCATGCGCGGGAGAAAGTGTTCATCAGCTGGGTCGGGCTGCGTGGCGCGGTGCCTATTGTTCTGGCACTGTTCCCGGTCATGGCCGGCATCGAGCATGCGCACCTGCTGTTCAACGTGGCGTTCTGCGTGGTTCTGGTGTCACTGCTGGTCCAGGGCACAACCCTGGCGCCCCTGGCCCATCGCCTGCGTCTCGAGGTGCCCTCGGGCCAGGAGCCGCGGCGCCGGCTGCCACTGGATCTGCCCGGCTCCGGCGACCATGAGCTGATGGTCTTTGAGCTGACCGGCGAGCGGTGGCGGGAACCGCTGCCGTTCAGTGAACTGAATTTGCCCCGGCATGTGATCTGCGCTGGCGTCTTCCGTGACTCAGAACTGTTTCACCCGGGCGTGGAAACGGAACTCGCGGAGGGGGATCTGGTGGCGGTTATGGCCTCACCGGGGCAGCTGGACGAAATGAGCAAACTCTTTGATACCCATCCACGGACCAGTCCACTGGAGGATCGCCAGTTCTTCGGCGAGTTCGTTCTCAACGGCGATGCCACGGTCGGGGACGTGGAACTCTTCTATGGCATCGACATCTCCGGCTATGATCCCGGCGACACACTGTCGGAGTGCTTCCGCCGGGCGCACGGGCATCCGGTGGTGGGTGACAAGCTGCGCATGGGGCCAATCAAACTGGTGGTCAAGGCGGTTTCCGGCGATGCGGTGACCCGGGTCGGCCTGAATCTGCACAGTCGCAGCACCAACGCGCAAATCACGGAGTCATGATGGACGCAGAACACTGGAAACAGGAACTGGGGCTGGCGCCCCATCCGGAAGGCGGCTGGTATCGGCGCTTTTTTGCCAGCCCGATCAATGTGCGCACCGAGCATGGCAGTCGCCCTACCATGACGGCCATCCACTACCTGCTGGAAAAAGGCCAGTACAGCGCCTGGCACCGGCTGCGCAGCCATGAGCTCTGGCACTGGCATGCGGGCGGTCCGGTGCTGGTCCACTGCGCCGATGACAGCGGCATCGCCACCCATAAACTCGGCAGCCAGTCGGAACTGACCCTGACCATTGAGCCCAATACCTGGTTCGCCGCCGAGCCCGCGCCAGAGACCAGCTATGTGCTGGTCAGCTGTACCGTGAGCCCGGGTTTTGACTTCGAGGATTTCGAGTGGGGTGAGCCGGAGACACTGATGGCAGCGTTCCCCGAGGATGAACGGCTGATACGAAGGCTGACGCGATGAGCAGTATTCCCGCACACCTGATTCTGGGGTTCCTGGGGGTGGGCAAGAGCACCGCCATCATGGATCTGATGCAGCGGCGCCCTGAAGGCGAGCGCTGGGCCGTTCTGGTCAATGAGTTCGGGGAAGTGGGCGTGGACGGCGCCCTGATGGAATCCGGAGGGGTCGCGGTGCGCGAGGTGCCTGGCGGCTGCATGTGCTGCGTGGCCGGTCTGCCCATGCAGGTGGCCCTGAACGAGCTGATCCGGCGCGAGAAACCGGACCGGCTTCTGATCGAGCCCACCGGCCTGGGGCACCCGAGCCAGGTGATCGAAACCCTGACCGGGAGCGGTTACCAGGGGGTGCTCCACCTGGCCTCCGTGCTCTGTCTTGTGGATCCGCGGCGCCTGGCCGAGGAGCGGGTGCTCAGCAATGTCCACTTCCAGGACCAGGCGGCGGTTGCCGATGTGCTGGTGGCCAACAAGACCGACCTTTGCAGCGACGCGGATCGGGCTCGTTTCCATGAATGGGCTGCCGGGTTTGAGCCGCCCAAGGCGCTGGTGACCGAGACAGACCATGGCCGCCTGGAACTGGATTGGCTCTCCCGGGCTCACAGCGACCGTAAGGCGGGGGATCCGCACGCCCACGAGCACCATCACGGCGCGGTGCCCGCCGAAGCGCCGCCGCTTTCCGCGCAGCCATGGCAGCAGTACCTTAACAGTGGCGATGATCACTACAGCTGCGGTTGGCGAATCAGCCCGGATTACTGTTTTGATCACCGGAAGCTTGCGGCCTTCTGCCACGGCGACGACTGGCGCCGCATCAAGGGTGTGATGCGCACGGATCAGGGCTGGGTGGCGCTCAACAGAGCTGGTGATGCTCTGAGCGAGGCGGGCGTTGATCCGGCCCGGCAGAACCGGCTGGAAATCATCATGGATGAGTCTCCGGACGCGGAGGACCTGGATCAGCGCCTGAGTGCGGCCCTAGTCGGCGGGTGATAGCCTCACAAGCAGCTCCACACGGCGATTGCGTGCACGGCCCTCGGCGGTCTCATTGCTGGCCCTGGGCTCGATGTGGGCCTTGCCCACGGCCGTCATGCGTTCCGGACTGATCCCCTCTTTCTGAAAGAAACGCACAACCTGCGCCGCCCGTGCCGACGACAGCTCCCAGTTGGAGGGGTAACGGTCCGTTGTGATCGGTACATCGTCCGTGTGGCCCGTGACCACAATGGGATGGGAGGACTGCTCCAGTGTCGGTACCAGCTCCGCGAGTGTATCGAGTCCCTTGTGTGAGAGCTCGGCCTGGCCTGATTCAAACAGCAGACCGCTGCTTATGCGCAGGCGGAGCCCTTCGTCGCTGCGGCTGGTCTCGATGTCGTCGCCCAGGCTGCCCTCGGGCCAGTCCGCCGGATGGGGGGAGGGCCCTTGCACTTCGGGGGCTGGTTCCGTGGTATCAGCCGCGGTCTCGGGATCTCCGTCACCGGCAAAGGTAAGCATGACCACGAACATGACCACCAGCAGCGTCATGACGTCCAGATAGACCAGCAGCCAACTCTCCTCCTCCGTGCTGTCCCTGAGCTCTATGGCCTTATGGGGCGGCGTCCGGGGCGGTGTGGTGTCCTCGCTCATGCGTCCGGATCCCCTTCGTCATCATGTTTCCGGAGGCGGTCTTTCAGTTTCGAGAACAGGCCCTGGTGCGACGAACTCCCGTTTCCGTCGCGGATCTCGTTAATGTGGTCGGCCACAAAGGAGTTCAGGGTTTCGCGCATCAGGGTCGGGCGGCGCTTGCGGAACATCATGGAGACCCCCTGCATGACCATGTGCATCACGATCATGCGCTGTTCGGTGCGCCGTTCAAGCTTCACCGCAATCGGCTTGAGCACCAGGTTGGCCAGCAGGATGCCGTAGAAGGTGGTCATCAGCGCCACGGCCAGGCTCTGGCCGATCAGCTCCATATCGCCACTTCCCAGCTGGAACATCATGTTGATCAGCCCCACCAGTGTGCCGATCATCCCGAAGGCGGGGGCGAACCCCGCCATGACACGGAACAGCTGCGCTTCCGCATGCTCCTTGGCCTGGAGCCGTGCGATCCGCCACTGCATCAGGTCGAGGACGTCCTCTTCCGGGGTCAGGTCCACCGCCAGCTGGATGCCGGTCCGCAGGAAGGGGTTGTTCACGTTCTGGAGCTCCTTTTCCACGGCCGGCATCTGACCGGTCTGGAAGAGCCGCGTGATGCGCATCAGTTCCTCGATGTCGTCCTCCGTATACAGGCGCTCGTTGCGCAGAACCGTGCCGATGAGCCGGAAGATGCTCAGCACTTCGCGGATGGGGTAGCTGATGAAGGTTGCGGCCAGCGTGCCGCCAATCACGATGCCCAGCCCCGGCAGGTTGATGAACAGGGAGGGGTCGGAGACGGCATTCAGGAAAATGGTGGCGAAAAGACCGAGCCCGCCGAGAATGCCAATGAGAGTGGAGGGGTTCATGAATGGTCCCTGTTGGATTCCGTGTGCATGTCGTTAACGGCCACCTGACCCATAACCAAAGCGCCGGCTGATGATCCGGTTCCTGCCCGTGGTCTTGGCATGGTAGAGGCGTTCATCGGCACGCTGGAGCAGCGTCTGGATGGCATCGGAGGGGCGTATCTCCGCCACCCCGAAGCTGCAGGTTACCTCGAGCGGGCGCCCGTCGGCGGTCACCGGTTGCTCGACGATCTGCTGGCGGATGCGCTGGGCGGTGGTGATGGCCTCGGATTCGGCGGTGCCGGGCAGGACCACCAGGAATTCCTCGCCGCCCCAGCGGATGACCGAATCCATTTTCCGGCAGCCCGAAGTGAGCCGCGTGGCGATGGTCTGGATCACCTGATCCCCGACACCGTGGCCCAGGGTGTCGTTGATGGTCTTGAAATGGTCAATGTCGGCCAGGATAACGCTGAACGGGGTGTCGTTGCGCTGGAAGCGCGCGAACTCCCGGGCCAGCCGGTCCGTGCCCTCCCGCCGGTTGGCGAGATTGGTCAGGGCATCATGGGTGGCGGCGTGTTCGAAGATTTCGGCCATCTGGCGCAGGCGCTCGGCATGCTGGCGCCGGGCCCGGTCCAGCAGGTAGCTGAACACCATCACAAAGGCGAGCGACGTGGCCAGCACGAGCCGGAACGGCAACGGGTACTCGGCCACACTGAAAATAAGCCGCCCGAGCGGTGTCAGCGCCACCACCAGCGTCAGCCAGCCCGCCACGCAGCTGATCACCCCGAATCGGGGGCTCGAGATGTAGAACACCACGGGCGGATAGACATAGAGCCACATGACGCCGCTGCCCTGCTCCACGCCTGAGAGGGCCACAAAGATGAGTACGGCCGTGATGGTGGCGATGAAACCCCAGCGCAGCTGGGCCAGGTTCTCGGTCAACAGATGCAGAAGAAGGTTGGCGATCAGGATGCCGCCGAAGGCGGCCATCACGGTCCCGAACCAGCGTGGGTCAGCGGTCACGTAGGTATTGCGCCAGGTGAAGAAGAACAGGGCCAGGGCCGCGGCCACAGACAGTATCCGTACCAGGTGCACGATGTCGGAACGGGTCTCGGTGGATTCCGAGGCGGGATCCGGTGCTGTTGGGGGCGTGGCTTCGGCCATTACGGGTATCTTTCGCGCGAGCTGCTGACTGCCATGGAAGTGTAGTGCACACGACGGCGTTTGCACTGGGTCGTGTGCGCCGGGGAGCGCGTTACGACCATGGTGGGGGTTGCACTGGCGGGCCCAGGCAAGGCTCAATGGCATCAGTAATCCATCCCGTCAGAGGAGGTGTGCATGGACATCCAAGTCAAGGACATCAACGAGGGCCAGCCCGTTCCGGAGCACTTTGCGTTCGGCGTGTATGACCCGGACAACCACATGGCCCTGGGGCGCAATCTCAACCCCGAAGTCACCTGGTCGGGGGTACCCGAGGGCACACGCAGTTTCGTGGTCATGATCAAGGACCCGGATGTGCCCAGTGAGGCCGGCGATGTGAACCAGGAAGGCAAGACCGTTTCGAAGAAGATTCCGCGCGTGGACTTCTACCACTGGCTGCTCGTGGATGTACCGCCGACGGTGGCCCGCATCGAGGAAGGCAAGGAGTCCAACGGGGTGGTGCCCAAGGGCAAATCCCCTTCGAAGGATGCCCTGGGTAAGCGTGGCATCAATGATTACACGGACTTCCTCGCTGGCGACCCGGAGCTTGCTGGTACCTATGCCGGCTATGACGGACCCTGCCCGCCCTGGAACGACGAGATCGTGCACCACTACATCTTCACCGTGTTCGCGCTTGATGTGGAGCACCTGGACCTGGGGGATGAGTTCCGCGGTCCCGATGTGGAGAAGGCGATGGAGGGGCATATTCTGGATCAGGCGTCGGTAACGGCCACCTATACCCTGAACCCGGATCTGCGCTGATGCGTGACTTCACCTTCAACACCACGCCCTCGATCGCCATGGCGAGCGGGGGCGCCGCCAGCCTTGCCGCGTACTGTCGTGAGCGTGGGGCCCGCTCGGTGTTCATCGTGACGGACCCCGGCATCATCAAGGCGGGGCTTCTGAATGAGGCGCAGGCCGGGCTTGTCGACGAAGGGCTGGCGGTGGACTGGTTCAGCGGGGTGGAAGCGGACCCGCCAGACACCACCGTGCGGGCGGCCGCTGAGCGCGCACGGGACTGCGGCGCGGACCTGGTGGTGGGCTTCGGTGGCGGCAGCTCGATGGACGTGGCCAAGGTCGTGGCCCTGCTGGCCTCGGATGGCTGTGATCAGTCGCTGGAGGAGCTCTATGGCGTGGGCATGGCAAGCGGTCGCCGACTGCCCCTGATCCAGGTGCCCACCACCGCGGGCACGGGGTCCGAAGTGACGCCCATTGCCATCATCACCACTGGTGAGACCACCAAGTCCGGCATTGTGTCGCCCCTGCTGCTGCCGGACCTGGCGCTGCTGGACCCGGACCTGACGCTGGGGCTGCCGCCGCAGGTAACGGCCGCCACGGGCATCGACGCCATGGTGCACGCCATCGAGGCCTACACCAGCGCCCATCGAAGGAACCCGGTCTCGGATGCCCTGGCGCGGGAAGCGCTGGCGCAGCTTTCCAGCAACATCGTGGAAGCCGTGCACAACGGCGAAAACCGTGACGCCCGGGCAGGCATGCTGCTGGGCGCCATGCAGGCCGGCCAGGCATTCGCCAATGCGCCGGTGGCCGCTGTGCATGCACTGGCCTACCCGCTTGGGGGCCACTTCCACATTCCCCATGGTCTCAGCAACTCCCTGGTCCTGCCCCAGGTCCTGCGCTTCAACCAGCCCGTGGCGGGCGCTCTGTATGAGGAGCTGGCACCGCTGGTGCGCAATGGTGGCGATGGGGATCTGGTCAGCCGCATGACCGCGTTGATTGAGGCGGTCGAACTGCCGCGCACACTGCGGGAGATGAGCATCAGCGAGGATTTTCTGCCGACCCTGGCCGCCGATGCCATGAAGCAGCAGCGGCTGCTGGTGAACAACCCGCGTGATGTCACCGAGGCGGATGCCCTGGCGATCTACGGGGAGGCCTTCTGATGGCCGGAGACGAGCCGCTGCCACGCGGTGCCTTCGATGCCTTCCAGACGATCACCACCCGCTGGCACGACAATGACCTCTATGGGCATGTGAACAACGTGACCTACTACGCGTGGTTTGACACAGCGGTTAACCGGTTCCTCATCGAGGATGGTGGCCTGGACATCTACAACGGACCCGTGATCGCGTATGTGGTGAGTTCCGGGTGTGAGTATTACCGCTCGGTGGCCTACCCCGAGCCGGTGGAGGTGGGCCTGCGCGTGGAGCGGCTGGGCAACAGTTCCGTGACCTGGGGCATTGGTGTTTTCGGCGGCCACGATAGCCGCCCCCTGGCCCAGGGTCGGTTTGTGCATGTGTTCGTCAACCGCGCCACGGATGAACCCACGCGCATTCCGGGGCCGCTGAGGGAGGCCATTGAGCGGCTCGGTGCATGATGCGCCTCGGGGGCTTCCCTGACCCCCGGATTCCCCCCATTCCTGTGACCTGCGTGGAGCGGTATCCTTGCGGTTCAGGTTGACGCTATGACTGACATGCTGGAGTGACCCATGTCCCCATCCGAATTGCAGCAGTACCTGCACAAGCATATCCCCATTTCCGAAGCCATGGGCGTGTCCGTAAACGCCGCCTCGCCGGAGTCGGTTAGGGTTGAAGCGCCCCTGGAGCCGAATATCAACCACCGCGCCACGGTCTTCGGGGGCAGCGCCTCGGCCGTGGCCATCCTGTCCGCCTGGTCACTGCTGCACCTGCGGGTGCGCGACGCGGGCCTGGAAGCGCAGCTGGTGATCCAGCGCAACGCCATGGACTATGAAAGGCCCATCCACGGCGCCTTCACCGCCGAGGCGCGGCTGGCGGACCCGGAGCGCTGGGAGCGTTTCCGTAAGACCCTGGAACGCCGGGGCCGGGCCCGCATCCGTGTGGAATCAATCCTGACGTTCGCCGGTGAGCCGGCGGGCCACCTCACGGGTGAGTTCGTGGCCCTGACCCAGGGTTAGCCGTTCATGCGCGCGAGCAGCTCGTTGATGGCGCGCGCGAACGGAACGGGCGAGTCCTCCTGCAGGAAGTGCCCGCCCTTGAGGGTGACGTGGGGCTGCCCCTGGGCGCCCGGAACACGCTCCTGCATGTAGCGGTCGCCACCTTTGGTAATAGGGTCACCATTGCTGAAGGTGGTAAGGAAGGGTTTGTCCCACTGGCTGAGAACCTCCCAGGCCCGGCGGTTGGCTTCCGTTGCCGGATCGTTGGGCGATGCCGGTACCAGGGCCGGGAACGCGCGGGCCCCCGCCTTGTAGTGGCGCGAGGGGAACGGCGCCTCGTAGGCCCGGCGTTCGTCGCGGCTGAGCCGTCGGAAGCTGCCCACATCCACGATGCGCGCGGGCGGGAACACCGGCGAATAGAGCGCGAAGGTCTTCCAGAGCTGGAACGCCCTGGGCATCGCCTGGTCACCGGTTGGCAGCATGCCGTTACCCACCACGATGGCGCGGAAGCGTTCCGGGTTCTCGGCCGCGTAACGCAGGCCAAGGAGCGAGCCCCAGTCCTGGCAGACCAGGGTGATGCGCTTGAGATCCAGCTGTTCGATCAGGTTACCCAGCCAATCCATGTGGGACTGGTAGCTGTAGTCCTCGATGCGGGCAGGTTTGTCGGATTTGCCGAAGCCGATCAGGTCCGGGGCGATGACCCGGTGGCCGGCAGCGGCGCAGACCGGGATCATGTGCCGGTACAGGTAGGACCAGCTCGGTTCGCCGTGGAGCATGAGCACCGGGTCCGCATCCGCTGGGCCCTCGTCGAGGTAGTGCATCCGGAGTCCGTCCACATCCCGGTAATGGGGTTCGAACGGGTAATCGAGCAGGCGCTCGAAGCGGGATTCCGGGGTGCGCAGTATGTCCTTGCTCATGAGTCCTCCTCGGCAGCGCGGTATTGGTTTTCGGAGAGAAAGTGCTCCAGGGAGAGCCCTTCGGTCCAACCTTCGATCTCCAGCATCGGGCGTTCGTAGAACGCCTCCACATGCCCGAGGCAGAGGATGGCCATGGGGTGACCTTCCTCCGGAATGGACAGGAGTTCGGCCAGCGCCCGGGGATCGAACAATGATACCCAGCCCATGCCCAGGCCTTCCGCGCGGGCGGCCAGCCACAGGTTCTGGATGGCGCAGGAGGCGGACGCCAGATCCATCTCCGGCAGTGTGCGGCGGCCGAAGATGTGCCTTTCGCGGCCATCCCGCAGGGTCACCACCAGCAGTTCCCCGCAGTCGCGGATGCCCTCCACCTTCAGTTTCATGAACTCGTTGCCCCGCTCACCCAGGGCCTCCGCTGTACGCTCCCGCTCGGTGTTCACCATTTCATAGATGCGCTCGCGCAACTGCGGTTCCGTTACGCGGATGAAGTGCCAGGGCTGCATAAGCCCGACGCTGGGCGCCCTATGGGCGGCCTGGAGAACCCGCATCAGCACCTCTTCCGGGACCGGATCCGGCAGGAAATGGCGCATATCGCGGCGCTCGGCGATGCATCGATAGAGCGCCCTGCGCTCCTGGTCACTGAAGGCGTGTTGCGGTTCCATGGGCATTGAACGCTGTCGGTAAAAGCCGCAGGATAACCCAGAAGGCGCTTTCTTTCAGTGAATCCTCCGGAGGTTCGCCATGGCGCGCTGGTTCATACTGGCCGGCCTCATTCTGGTGGTGATCGGGGTGGTGCTTCACACCATGCCCTGGCTGCTCAACTGGTTTGGCCGGCTGCCCGGTGACATCCGCTACGAGAGCGGCCAGACACGCGTGTTCGTCCCCCTGACCTCGATGATCCTTGTCAGCGTGATACTGACCCTCGTTCTGAACCTCTTCTCCCGCTAGCGGCCGGTGGCTCTTTACGCACCCTGCGGAGCGCTCCAATAATGAAACGACAGTGGATTGAAAGAGGTTAGACCCGATGGGATTCCAGGCGAACGGTATTGAGGTGGAGGTGGTTCAGGGCGACATCACCGATCAGTCGGATATGGATGCGATCGTGAACGCGGCCAACGCGGAACTGCGTATGGGCGGCGGTGTTGCAGGAGCCATCCATCGGGCAGCAGGCTCGGAGCTGGATGAGGAGACCCGTCCCCTGGCGCCCATCAATACGGGCGAGGCTGTGATGACGTCTGCCCCGAACCTGCCCAACCGGTACATCATCCATTGCCTGGGTCCGGTTCACGGGGTGGACGACCCCGCTTCAACCCTGCTTGCCAGCTGCTATCAGCGGGCACTTGAGCTGGCTGAGGATGCCGGGCTGGAGTCCGTTGCTTTCCCGGCGATTTCCACGGGGGCTTTCGGCTTTCCCATGGAACAGGCCGCGGAGGTGGCGTCGCGCACGATTCTGGCCCGCTCGGGCAGCCTGCAGTCCGTCCGCCGTCTGCGCTGGGTGCTGTTCAGTGAGGAGGATCGCATTCTGCACGAAGAGGTGTTCGAGTCCGTCCTCAATGCCTGAGGGAATGGGTCTCCTCGGTCCAGGCGCCTTCGAAATCCCGGATGATGCGCCGGGCGTCCTCAGTCTTCCGTGAGAAGACCAGTGTCGTGCCCCAGGAGGTGATGGGGCTATGTGTAATCTCCGGAAACGAGAGTTTCTCCAGCGTCTGGGTGACCGGCGCCTCAAAATCCAGCAGGTAGTCTCCGCGTTCCGCCTTCAGCATACGCAGGGCTGCCCGGTGTGTTGAGGCCTGGTCGACCTGCGTTGCTTCGGCTTCCGTCGCGGGGTCAAGCTGGTTCATGTAGGTGTACCCCCGGATCTGGATCAGGTGGCTGCCCTTCAGGTCCGTAACATCGGATACTGGCCCGGTCTCCTCAAGGTGATAGGCGTGCAGGCGTATATCGCGGAACGAGAAGTCCGGCTCCAGTGTCCACTTCGAGAGCGCGGGCACACCCTGCGACCCCAGCCATAGGTCCAGCTTCCCTTCGCGCAGATAGAGGTAGATCCGGTCAATGGGAAGGCTTCGCCATTCGATCCTGTAACCGGCTTTGCGCGCGAGGCGGTTGGTTGCCTCCATGTAGGGGCCTGCTGGTTTTCCCTGCCCGTCGGTGTACGTCAGAGGCGGGAATTCGATATAGGCGCCCTTCAGAACCGTACGCCGTCCTTCCTCACCCCATGCAGGAGCGATCACGAGCATCGTCCACGCAATGATGACAGGCAGAATGCGGTTTACGCTCAACAAAGGCACATCCATCCTTTAGGTGACTGTTTCGGGGCAGGATAGTGCCTTACTTTCAGCCGTGCGACTGGCTTTTGTGAACGGGTGTCTCCTCTGTCCGCTGGAGATCCTTCGAAACGGATGTGTAGGTGGATACCAGGTAGGGAACCAGGAAGGTTAGAAATACCGTGGGGAGGGAGAGTTGGGCTTGGCCGAGCAATGCTTCCCACTGGTTGATGGCGACCAACAGCGTGCCCAACGACTATCAGACACTGCTGAACAGCCATCTGCAGGAGAAACGCACCGCCAATGGGGGGCTCGTTTCCGCGTTCGACTACGAAGCGGCACTGGCCGATGACCAGACGGAGGGGCTGCTGGATGACCAGTCAGAGCAATTGGCGGCGTTTGATGTGTCGACCCTGGATACCCGGGAGCAGGCGCTGGCGTTCTGGAACAACGCCTATAACTTCTTCATGATTCAGCAGATCCTGACCGAACGTGGTGAGGGCGAGCTGGTCAGCTCCGTATGGGATTACGGCGGCCGCTACAATCCCTTCACGGATAATGTGTTTGAGCGCCAGATGTTTGAGATCGACGGAAGGGATTACAGCCTGAACGAGATCGAGAAGGGCATCCTGTTGGGGGCGGAGTTCGAGGAAAAAGGGTGGAAAGAGGCACGCGTTCATTTCACCGTGAATTGCGCCTCGGTCGCCTGCCCGCCACTGCGGGAAAGCATCTACACCAGCGACAACATCGATGAGCTGATGACCGAAAACACCCGTCTGGCGTTCAATACCGACCGCCATCTCCGGGTGGAAGGCGACACCCTTCACCTTACGGAGCTGTTCAAGTGGTACGAGCAGGATTTTGTCGATGAGGGCGGTTCAGTCCGTGGCTTTATCAGCCAGTGGGCGGATGAGGCGATCGTGGAGAAGGTTGAGCAGACGGATTCCATCGAATACATCGACTATGACTGGTCGTTGAACCGTCCCGGGAACTTCCCCGAGTTCCGGTAACCTGCGCTTTATTGGTCCCAGGGTGACGTTTACCGTTCAATCATCATTCAGGTCCCGAGCGTCAGGTTTCTCGAGTGCCTCGTCCACCGTCCGCTTAAACGTTTCAATCTGCCGGGTGTCAGGTTGTGGTGGACAATGACCGCGTATAACGGTAACAACGGCGCGGAAGTTGGCCATGAAGCGTCGGCAATGGGGACACATGATCAGGTGCGCAACCACGGCCAGCCGCTTGCCCCAGCGGAGTCGGCCGTCGACGTAGTCGCTGGCGACCAGCGTGATGTCGCGACATTTCACCATAGATTGTCCCCGCCTTTTGGCACTTGACCTCCGTTTCAGGCCGCATGGTGGATGCCCGCACCCACCACTCTGGTCCGATGGGCAGGAGACACGCTGGAGGCAGTGTTGTTACAGGGGCATCGGGGCTCAGAGTTCGCTGGCCATCTCCGGTTCCAGCGGCACGTTCAGGGAGTCGAGCATGCGGTTGAAGGAGCTGTAGAGCTCCATCACGCCGATTGCTTCCATGATGGCGTAATCACTGGCACCAGCCGCCCGGGCATTGGCGATAAGGTCCGGCGGCATGCCATGGGGGTTGCGGTTCGCCTCACGGGCGAATTGCAGTAGGGCGGCGTCCATCGGCCCCAGGAAAACAGGCTCCGATGTCGCCATGAAGGTTGATAGGTCGCCTGGTTCGACACCGAGAGTCTTCAGCATTCGTTTGTGGTGGGCTACGCAGTAGTCACAGCCATTATCCTGGGAAACGATGGTAGCGATCGCATTTTTCAGCCGCGGCGACAGCTGGCCGTTATACATCAGCGACTTCACCCGGCTCCAGGCCTGTTCGAGGAGATCCGGGTTATGGGCATAGGCCCTGAAAAGGTTGGGCACGTAGCCCTCTTTCTGGCGGATTTCATCGAAAATGGCCAGGACTTTGTCGTCGGACGTTTCCTGAAGTGGGTGGAAAGTCGGGTCATTGCCGGCCGCGTCGGAAACGGCAATATTGCCGTTGGGTGGTCCCTGTGATGCACTTTCCGAAAGGCGAGCGTCCAGAGCGCTCGTAGTGCGCTGGAGAAATTGGTCGGGGATCGCGGCCTCGGATTCGACCCGCTGAACCAGAATGCGTTGGGTTGTCGCGAGGCCATCCACCAGGTTTCGGCAATGCCGACACATCATCAGGTGGAGGCGCACCTTCATCTTCTGGCCGGTAGTGAGCTCCCCGTCCAGCCAGTCACTCGCCAGTGCGGATATTTCGTGGCACTTCAGCATTCCCCCGTCTCCCGGAAGCCTTCAATCATGGTAAAGAGTTTCTGCCGCGCCCGATGCAGGCTGACCCTGAGGTTGGCGGAGCTGAGCCCCAGTATCCGGCAGACATCGTCTGCCTCCATCTGCTGGATCTCACGCATCATCAGTACTGAACGCTGGGTTTCGGGCAGGGCTTCGAAGTGCTTATCGAGGCATTCCTTGAGGGCTTCGTTGGACAGCAGCTCATCGGCGGATTCCGACCCCCAGGGCCGTGTGGGTTGGGCCCAGCTGCCACCCTCATTGAATCGCCGCTCCAGCGATGGATCCAGCGGGGACTGGAAATCCGTCAGTGTTTCCCGGTTACTCTTTCGCAGCCTGTTGCGTGCGCGGTTTGCCGTGATGGTACAGAGCCAGGTCTTGAGCGCCGAGCGCCCCTCGAAGCCATCAATGGCATCAATCACCGCCACCCAGGTTTCCTGCACGACATCCTCCGCCGTGGCCGGATCGAGCATGCTGCGCGCCGTTGCCAGCATGGAACCGGAAAAGCGCTGGACGGCCTCGTGGTAGGCACTGGCGTCGCGCTGGCGAAGACGGCCAACCAACTGCTGTTCTTCCGTCGCTGCCTGCTCCATGTCTTCGCTCATTGCGACTTACCATGATTGTGGATCATAACGGCCCGCCGGTGCATGAGCAAAACCAGATGCCGGGCCCGATCCGGTTACGTGTGGTTGGCGTCTCTTGGCAGTTTTTCGGCAAGCTCCTCCAGGTTCTGCACCGTCAGGCTTGGCTCAATATCCCAGGGATCGAAAACGGTGGCCGGATCGCGCTGGACCCAGGCTGCACCGAGGCCGGCCGAACGCGCGCCGATGACATCCCAGGGGTTACCGGAGACCAGCCAGAGTGGGTCAGAGCCGGCAGCGGTGGCCTCGCGTGCGTGACTGTACACGGCCGGGTCAGGCTTGAACGTGCCCAGCTCGTGCACACTGACGACGCCCTCAAGGTGATCGCGAACCCCCGCGTTCCGGAGCACCCGCTCCACTGCATCGGGCGTTCCATTGGAAAAGGCGAACAGGCGGTAGTGCGGTTTCAAAGCTGCCAGGGCGTGGACCGCGTCGCTGAACGCCGGCAGACTCTGGTAGGCCTGCAGCAGGGCATCGCCGGTCCAAGTGTCCAGCGTATGCCCTTTTGAGCGGAACGCGAATTCCAGCGCCTGCCGGGTGCAGGTCCCGAAATCCGCGTACTGTCGCATCAGGCCCCGACGGAAGGCGTACTCCACCTGCTTCTGGCGCCAGAGCGCAGAGATGGCGTCTGCATCATCACCGGTGAAGTGACGCAGGTGGTCCACCATCCCGGATGGATCAACCAGGGTACCGTATACGTCGAACGCCAGTACGGGTGCCATTCGGGGCCCTCCTTCAGTGCTGTTTACGAACGCTTCCAGGCCAACGTCTGGAACGGCTCATCCAGCGGGGTTTCCGCGATGTGATTGACGTAGTTACTGATGGTCTTCTGCGCGAGCCCGAGGATGACTTCCAGCACCTGCTGCTGGCCATAGCCCGCCTTGAAGAACGCGTCCAGGTCCGTCTTTTCGACATTACCGCGTTTGGCGATGACCTGCTTTGTGAATGTCCTCAGTGCTTCCAGTTTTTCATCCGGAAGAGGCGTTTCATCACGCAGTGCCTGGGAGATGTCATCCGACACACCCATCTGCTTGGCAATGGCGGTATGGGCCGGCACGCAATAGGTGCACTCGTGCTCAACGTTGATGGTCTGCCAGACCACGGTGATCTCATCGTTATTGAGGCTGGTGTTGGTGAACAGCTCGTGCAGTGTACCGTAGGCCTTGAGCGTCTGCGGCGCTTCGGCGAGTACTGCATGCAGGTTCGGGATCATGCCCATGGATTTCTGCGAGCCTTCAAGAATGGGTTTGGCATCCGAGGGTGCGCTCTGGGTGTCGTGAAGCTGGAAAGCGGTCATGGAGCCTCCTGCATTGTAATGACTGTGTGTAAGCTTGAGTAATCACTCAAGAACAGGAGAACGATAACTGGTTTTGAGCAATCACTCAAGTTATAATTGAGTGAACACTCAAGAAGCCTTCCGTTATGCCACGCACTGCGCGACACGATTACGCCATATCGCTGGAGCGGGCCGCCCATCTGTTCTGGGAAAAGGGGTATCACGCCTGCTCGCTCAAGGATCTCGAAGCCACGTTGGATATGCGCCCAGGCAGCATCTATGCCGCCTTTGGGAGCAAGGAGCAGTTGTTCGAGGCGGCACTGATGACCTATTACCAGCAGCTCGTTCAGGGTATGGAGGAAGTGTTGGAGGCTCATGAACGGGTTCTGGATGGCTTGTCCGCCTACCTCCGTCGCCTTGCAGCGGAAGCGACAGGCCGCACGGGGGCGCGGTCTGCACCGGTTTCCGCCTGCATGATGGTGAAGACGCTGCTCGAGGTGACAACGGATACGCCGGGGTTAAGTCATACCGTTAACCAGCTTTTTGATCGGATCGAAAGCGATCTGACCGCCCTGCTTGAACATGCTCTGGACCAGGGTGAGCTGCCCCGGGGGAGCGACTGCGCGCGTCTGGCACGGCTCTGGCAAGCACAGATCATGGCACTGAGAACCTTCGCCCACCGTGAAGTGGATGCGGAGTCAGTTGAACAGCTTGCCGAAGACATGGTGACGTTGCTCCGGAGCAGTTCCGGCCGCGAGGTGTAACGCGGCCCTTTATCTCGGGCCGGACGCAGGGCTACCGGTATCCCGTGATGGTGAGCTGCATGTGTTGATCGAAGCCGATCTGCTCCACTTTCATCGCCCAAGCGTTCCAGTACATCCGTTATCCAATATTACCTACCCGCTCTGAAGGCCAGGATGACGACCCAAACTGCAAGGGGTGTCTGCGCGAGTACTACCGAATCCGTCATCATTCACTGTTCGTGCCACGTGATTTTGACGCCTCCCCTTACTTCGACATCGTCAAACCATCAGTCCAGGCTGGTTTTGACCACCGTGCTATGCCCTGGATCGGCAACGCCGAATGACTGTCAGTCTTTGCTGGCATTCGTGGCAAAAAGCAGCCTGGGTGTCCAAACCGAAGCGACCGCTGTAACGTAAGCCGTCGGGTGACGTCTCAACGGAAGCGAGCCATTCATAACCATAAGGATTTCGGAATGAGCAACAGTAAAAAGATTGTTTTAGGCGTCATCGCGTTGCTGGTGGGGGCCTTCTTCCTTTTTGACCTGGGCCGTTTCCTTGAACTGTCGGTCCTCAAGGCGCAACAGGAGCAACTTAGCGAGTTGATTGAAGCCAATCTGTTGCTCAGCCTGGCACTGCTGTTCGTTGTCTATGTGGCTGTCACGGCACTGTCCCTCCCGGGCGCCGCTGTCATGACGCTCGCCGGCGGCGCCCTTTTCGGCTTCGGCTGGGGGCTGCTGGTGATCTCCTTCGCCTCCACGGTCGGGGCCACGCTGGCCTTTCTGGTGGCACGGTTCCTGTTCCGGGACACGCTCAGGGAGCGGTATGCGAGCTACCTGAAGAAGATTGACGATGGCATCCAGCGCGACGGCGCCTTCTACCTCGCCACCCTGCGTCTGATTCCGGTCTTTCCATTCTTCGTGATCAACATTGTGTTGGGTCTGACCGGTATGAAGACCTGGACCTTCTACTGGGTCAGCCAGCTCGCCATGCTGCCGGGCACCGCGGTTTTCGTGAATGCCGGCACCCAGCTCGCGCAGATCGAGCGCATGGGAGACATCGTTTCGCCGGAGCTGCTGCTGTCCTTTGTGCTGCTGGGGGTTTTCCCACTCATCGCCAAGTTCGTGGTGGGCCGCATCCAGAAGAAGCGGCTCTATGCGCATTATGACAAGCCCGAGCGCTTTGACTACAACATGGTCGTGATCGGTGGCGGCAGCGCCGGCCTGGTCTCCGCCTACATCGGCGCCACCGTCAACGCCAGGGTGGCACTCATCGAGCGCGGCAAGATGGGGGGTGATTGCCTGAATACCGGCTGCGTGCCCTCCAAGGCGCTGATCCGCTCTGCCAAGGTTGCCCAGAACATGCGTGAGGCGGACCGCTACGGGCTGACGGCCGCGGAGCCGAACGTACCCTTCGCCAATGTGATGAAGCGCATCCATAACGTCATCAAAACCATTGAGCCCCATGATTCGGTGGAGCGCTTTACCAGTCTGGGCGTGGACTGCATCCAGGGCTCGGCGCGATTCGTCAGCCCCTGGGAAGTGGAGGTGGACGAGGATGGCGCCAAGCGCCGGATCACGGCGAAATCCGTGGTCATTGCCACCGGCGGCAAGCCGTTCGTGCCGCCGATTCCCGGTATCGAGGACGTAGCGCCGCTGACCTCTGAGAATCTCTGGGAACTGGAGGATCAGCCTGGGCGGCTTGTGGTGCTCGGAGGCGGCCCCATCGGGTCAGAATTGAGTCAGGCCTTCTCGCGTCTGGGCACCCAGGTCATCCAGATTGAAATGGGCGATCGACTTCTGCCGCGGGAAGATGCCGATGTATCGGAACTGGTGCTGAAGCGTTTCCGTGATGAAGGTGTGGATGTTCGTCTGGACCACAGGGCGAGCCGGTTTGCGGTTGAGGATGGTGAGCGGGTTGTCTACTGCGAGCATGCGGGTGACACCGTGCGCATCCCCTTCGACCGGGTTCTGGTGGCCGTGGGCCGTAAAGGCAATACCGAAGGACTGGGTCTGGAGAGCCTGGGTATTGAGCCAGGGCCCCAGGGCACCTTGCCCACCAACGATGACCTGAGCGTGGTCTTCCCCAACATCTTCGCCTGTGGCGACGTGGCCGGGCCCTACCAGTTCACCCACATGGCCGCGCACCAGGCCTGGCACGCGGCGGTGAACGCCCTGTTCGGCCAGTTCAAGCGCTTCAGCGTGGATTACTCGGTCACCCCCTGGGTGACCTTCACCTCGCCGGAAGTCGGCCGGGTTGGTCTCAATGAAACTGAGGCCCGTGAGCAGGGCATTGACTACGAGGTCACCACCTACGGTCTGGACGACCTGGACCGGGCCATCGCCGAGAGCGAGGACCACGGCTTCATCAAGGTCATCACGCGGCGCGGCAAGGACAGGATCCTGGGCGCAACCGTGGCCGGTGAACACGGGGGTGAACTGCTGACCGAGTTCATCCTGGCGATGAAACACGGGATTGGCCTGAACAAGATCCTGGGCACCATCCACCCCTATCCGACCTGGAATGAGAGCGTGAAGTTTGCGGCGGGTGAATGGAAGAAGGCCCACGCGCCACAGAAAGTCATCCAGTGGCTGGGGCGGTATCACCGTCGGCGTCTGAAAAGCTGAATCCCCCCAGCCTGGATGCATGATGGCCGCCTGGAAGGCGAGCTTCCGGGCGGCTGCGGTTAAAGGGGAAGAAGCCGCTGGGCGGCCCGTTCGATAAGCTCTAGTGCATCGTTCACGCCGTTTCCGTCCCCTTTCTCAAAATCACCTTCCTGGCCCATCTGGTTGGTCACATGCGCGAAGCAAAGGACCGAACACCCGCGCGCCTCAGCAAAGGCATACAGCGCCGCTGCCTCCATCTCCACAGCCAGCAGACCTTCCTCCCGGTGTTTTTCAATCGCAGTTTCGGTTTCACGGAAGGGGGCATCCGTGGTCCAGCTTGCGCCTGCTATCACTGGGGCCGGGAGCTCACCCGAGCCCTGTTCGAACGCAGCTACAAGGCCGGCCGGTGCATGACTGTAATCCGATGGCGGGCAGTAATGATAACTCGTTCCCTCATCCCGAAGCGCACGGTCGATCAGGATGAAATAGGGTGGTTTCTGGACCGGCGTAAGCTGGCCTGCCGAGGTGAGGCTCAGTAGAAGCCGGCAGCCACAGGCGAAGAGTTCCTCCGCCACCAGCACCGCGAAAGCGGACCCTACGGCACATCCCACGATGCCCACTTCCCGGTCCCCCAGCGAGATCACGTCGAGTTCGGTGTGATAACAGACCCAGTCCGTGTGGCGCCGCGTCAGCCCTTCGGCGCGTTTGCTACGCACAATGTCGCCGTCCGGATCGAGAATGCATACCTCCGGCACTGGTGAGGTCGATGCCTGTTTCTGGCGGCGCGCTTCCCGCAGGAGGCTTTCCGGCGTGAAAGCGGAGGGCTCGTGCCAATGCTTATCGCGAAGAATCGGCGGCAATTGGGTGGACTCTGTCATAATCACCTTTGTTTCGGCCTGTACCCGTGACGACTTGCTGGACCTGCCGGAACAAGTATAGTCGATCGCCTGGCCCCCAGGATCCGGTCTCCGCTCTCGAGAAAAGTGGCCTCAGCGGCCTTTACATAATGGGGGTTGGTGAGCGCCGGTATGCCATCCCGGGGCGGTCCGCCACGGAATACGTCGTCGGCGGGGACGCTGGCATCGGACAGGTCGAAGCCGTTGAGGGTCCGGGCGCCAGCAGGCGGTGAGGCCACAGTGCCGCCGAGCAGTACCACAGCTGTCAGTTGCATAACCCAGGCCGGAATAGTCATATCCCACCTTCCGGTGTGGTTCATTTCGTTTCAAGGTCTTCGCCCGTGGCCTTTCGCCAGAACTGCCGGAAGCGCTGCGGGTGAAAACCGTTCATGGTCTTGCCCTCAAGAAAAAGCAGTGGCGTGCCCCGCCCACCAAGACGCTCAAATGTGGTCCTGGCCTTGGCGGATTCATTCAGGTTGTACTCGCTGTAGACGATGCCGTGTTCGTTGAAAAAGCGCTTCGCCGCTTCGCAGCTTGGGCAGTAGTCAATGGAGAACATGACCACCTCCCGGTCTGTTTCCGCGATGCTCACCGTACTGACGGCCCCAATGATGAGGAACAAGAAGATGTAAAGCGTATTTCGGAGGATCATGAGAGACCTCCCTCTGGTATGACTCCAGTGATACCGACACAGGAAGAGTTCCAATGTTACTCCGCAAAGGCTCGCTCCCCGCCAGCCGATCGCCCGTTTGATGTCTCTTGGCCTGCGTGATTGCGTCATGTGCTTGTTGTTGGCGACATCAGAACTGATAGGTTGCGATCAACTCGCCATAACTGAAAGAGCGGTCTGCGCGGCCAGCGCGCCATGGGCGGTGACGATAAGCAAGCCCATGAAAGGCGCGATAATGGTCCGTCGGTTCATCATGCGGGATCTCCGGGTGCTTTGTCGTTGGTGTAAAAGCAATGGAGGGCTTTTATTACGAGTTATACATCGAAGACATCCGGCAGTGGATTTTGTTACGGCGGAGCCTGGCATAAGGACTCTCCGAATTAGGGAAGTCCAGCTCCCATAACCCCCTCCCCGGGAAGTCCGGTATATCACTTCCCGGAGGAGGGCTGGGTTTCGCCATTCGGTAGTTCATAGGCCGTTTCCACAGGGGCGTGTCGTGGGGCCGTCGGGCCCAGCCCCAGCAGCGGACCAAGGACCGGCATGGGCTTGTAGGGCTCAACCGGCAGCATGATCAGGTGGGTGTGATGGGGCTGTGACGAGATGGGCCGTTTTTCCGCGGGGAGCGGGAGCTCTTCGTCAATGGCCAGCGAATAGTCGTTCTTGCGGACGATTTCGGTGGTCATCAGGTGCGTCATCCAGGTGCCCTGCTTCTCACCATTCACATAGAGGTCACCGAAGCCCCAGAAGGCACCATGGGTGTACTCTCTGGGCATCAGGGGTGTGCCGATACCGGTTGTCCCGTGGAGTTCGGTATCCACCACCACACCGCCGCCGGTGTCGTACCCGGGAATGGGCGGCTGGACCAGCGTCTGCATGTCGATGCGGTAGTGGTTGCCGTCAGGGTCGTGGAATTCCGTCTCCAGTTCCAGTTCATCGGCGGCACTGAAGGGGCCTGCCGGCTGGTCCACCTCGACATTGTTGACCATCCTCGCCTCAAGATACCCATTGCTGCCCTCGGCCATGGGCAGGGGCTGGGCGTTATTGCCGAAGGGGCCCGGCTGGTTGAAGGCGGTGTACCGGGTGCCGGCTTCATTGGTCTCTCGTGCTTCTTCCGGGGCTGACACCAGCGCCGGCATATCCCGCAGCAACTGTTTGATGGGGCCGAGATCTGTCTTTTCGACATAGGCTTCCACGTCGCCACGTTTCGGGTTGTCCGGCGTGCCGAAGACTTCTTCGCTGAGATTGATGCGCGGGCCGGGTTTGACCCAGTAGACCAGTTTTCCAGGGTCCTGTTTGACGGCCACGACCTCCGGTTCGTCGAGGGCGCCTGTGATGTCCGGCTGGCTCGCGCAGCCGCCGATGATGGCGGCGGACAGCGTTGTTGTGATGAGTGTCGTCCTCTTCATGATGGTCACCTTCCTCTGCGGTTTTGCTCTCTTGGCCGCCGGGGTAACCCGGCTGCCCCGCTTTGGGACACAGTAACGCCAGCCTCATTACAGTGTCGTTCATGTACCGGATGCCAGATTCCCGATCCGGTTTCATGATCAGGAGGTTTCTTAATGAGAGTACGAACGTTTGGAAAGCATTTGAGTGCCCTGCTTCTGGGCTTCCCTGTAATCGCCCTGGCTGCGGAGTCGGCGGACGTAACCATCCAGGCGAAACCCGGGTTCCAGTTCGAGCCTTCCACCATCGAGGTTCCTGCAGGAGCTGAAGTTACGGTCAATTTCGAGAACACCGGCGCCATGGGGCACAACTTCACAGTGCCTGAACTGAATGCGGGCACGGAGACGATCGGCGCGGATCAGAACGAATCCATCACGTTCACCGTGGGGGAGAGCGGCAGCTATGAGTTCATCTGTGATGTTGCCGGGCACGCGGCGGCGGGCATGACCGGCACCCTCAAAGTGAAGTAGCTGCATCGATGACGCCCGGGGCTTACCGGGCGTGTCAGACGGCCAGGTGACCCTGGCCGGACAGCGCCATGTCCACAAACCCTTTGATGTCTGCCTTGATCGACTCATGGTGCACCAGGCCCTTTCTGAGTGATCCATCAACAGGCTGTATTGCCCCCAGCAGCATCCCCAGGCTCATACCCCGGTGTACGGTATCGCCACCGATCATGGCGTTGGTGCAGAGGCTCTCGTGGAGATCTCCGCCGTGGATCCGAGCAATCCAGAGTATCAGGGGGATGCCGTGCTCCGGGTAGCAGGCATGGGCAAAGGGATGCGGCAGTGACTGCCGGTCGGATTCCTCGCAGGCAGCCTTTCGGATCTGGACGTCTTAGAAGTAGGTCTGTTACGCCAAGATGATGGGATTCTGGACAGTGCTGTAGCGCCCTAAAAACCGGGCTGGTTCCATTTTCACCAGCCAGCCTTTATAATGGACTACGTATTATCCCATACAGGGCTTGGAAAAAGCCTCTAAAATCAACGGCAAAGGCACTCAGCCAGAACAGCGGGCACAGCTCCGATGGTTGGGTGAACTCAGACCGAATGACCAGCGAGACCTCCAGGGCGGAGGCAATCGAGCTCCGGCAACCAACGGACACAGACGGCTACCGGTTACACCGGCTGATTGCCGAATGCCCGCCGCTCGACCCCAATTCCATCTACTGCAACCTTCTCCAGTGCTCCCACTTTGCCGAGACCGGCGTGGCCGCCGAGCTTGACGGCGAGCTGGTGGGGTTCATTTCCGCGTACATTCCACCCACGAAGCCGGACACCGTTTTCGTCTGGCAGGTGGCGGTGCATGAGAAAGCCCGTGGCACCGGGCTGGGTAAGCGCATGCTGCGCTTCATTGTGGAGCGCCCGGCC
Source organism: Halospina sp. K52047b (assembly GCF_008709855.1). NCBI lineage: Bacteria > Pseudomonadati > Pseudomonadota > Gammaproteobacteria > Halospina > Halospina sp. K52047b. The sequence continues at coordinate 220,033 of NZ_VYJH01000004.1, forward strand.
TGCCGCAACGTCTGCTTCATGGACACCACCATCACCGAGGACAACGAGGCCTCCTGGGGCCTGTTCCGTTCCTTTGCGCGGGATCTGGGCGCGGAGACACAGCACTCCATTTTCTTTGACAGTGAGGCCCATTTCGGTGGGCAGCACGATTCCGAGATCCTGTTCCGGATCGGGCCCTTCGACGTGAACGCTCACTGAAACAGCATACGGCTCCGGTGCCGGCTACACTGGTTGGCAGGAAAACCGGTCGGTTCCGGGGCGCAAAGTCAGAATCAACCTAAGAACGGTACTATGGCAGAACATACGGTAGAAAAAATCGGTGGTACGTCCATGTCGGATTATACCGCCGTTCGCGACAACATCATTCTCGCCAACCGCGAGGAAGGCGATGTCTACAATCGCATCTTCGTTGTCTCCGCCTATGGCGGCGTCACGGACCGGCTTCTGGAGCACAAGAAGAGCGGCGACGCAGGGGTCTATGCCCTGTTCTCCCAGTCCGACTCCGACTGGGCCTGGGGGGATGAGCTCACCAAACTCTCCAAATACCTGTGCGAGATCAATGAGGAGCTGTTTGGGGATGAGCTGCTGAGCCAGCAGGCCGACCAGTTCATCGCTGAGCGCATCGAGGGTGTGCGCAACTGCCTGCTCGACCTGCAGCGGCTGTGCTCCTACGGCCATTTCCAGCTGGAGGACCATCTGCTGACGGTGCGCGAGATGCTCGCCGGCATCGGTGAGGCCCACAGTGCCTTCAACACCACGCTGCTGCTGCAGAATGAGGGCTACAACGCCCGGCTGGTGGACCTGACGGGCTGGCGTGATACCGAAACCCTGCCGCTGGATGAGAAGGTCTCCCAGGCGTTCGACAAGATCGACCTGAGCCGCGAGCTGGCGATCGTGACCGGTTACGCGCAGTGCAAGGAAGGGCTGATGCGCACCTTCGACCGCGGCTACAGCGAGATGACCTTCTCCCGGATCGCGTGCATGACCGAAGCGAAGGAGGCGGTGATCCACAAGGAGTACCATCTCAGCTCCGCCGACCCCAAGATCGTGGATGCGGAAAAGGTGGTGCCGTTGGGCCGCACCAACTACGACGTGGCGGACCAGCTCGCGAACCTGGGTATGGAAGCGATTCACCCGCGCGCGGCCAAGGGCATGCGCCAGGCGGATATTCCGTTGCGGCTGAAGAATACCTTCGAACCGGAACACACCGGTACCCTGATCACCCGCGACTATGTGAGCGAAAAGCCACAGGTTGAGATCGTGGCCGGCATGCGGCACGTCTTTGGTATCGAGGTATTTGACCAGGACATGCTCGGCGAGCCCGGGGCGGACCGCAAGTTCCTGGAGATTCTGTCGCGCTTCAAGGTGCACTTCATCAGCAAGGACACCAACGCCAACACCATCACGCATTATGTGGATACCTCGCTGCGCAACGTGAAGCGGCTGGTGAAAGCGCTGGAAGAAGTCTTTCCGTCGGCGGAGATCTCCACCCGCAAGGTGGCGATGGTGTCGGCCATTGGCAGTGACATGCAGGTGCCAGGACTGCTGGCCACGGCGGTCAACGCCCTGCAGGATGCGGAGATCCCGGTGCTGGCCATGCACCAGTGCATGCGCCAGGTGGACATGCAGTTTGTGGTGGAGGAAAGTGACTACGAGCGTGCCATCGCTACCCTGCACGGTAAGCTGATTGAGCCCCATAAGCACGAATACGCCATTGTTGCTGCCTGATTGGCTGTCTCAATGGCTGTGATGAGACGCTGCTATTGCTTCAGAGCCCCTGTCTGACAGGGGCTCCCGCCCTTCCGCCCTGTAACACTCGCGGGCGCATTGAGTCATCCATAAACGACCGCATACAGTATATACAGATAGAACCATCAACCAGGGGAATACTATGGATACGCTGTTAAACCCGATGGAACAGCGTGACCGTGAGCTGGTTGACGACGTCAGGGCCGATACGACGGAAACCTGGAAGGAACCGGCGTCAGCCGAGCCGGAAGGGCTCGACGATCAGGAGCCAGCTTCCGTCGTCGGTCACTATTTCCGGGATGCCCATCGCTTTTCGCTTCTCGGCAGGGAAGCGGAACGCGACCTGGGGCAGTCACTGGAACAGACCCTTCGCGGTCTGCTCGCGGAAATCGCGGAACCCGAACTGGAAGCGCTCACCATCCGGGAAGTGCTTGCCCGGGTGGAAGCTCACAGCGGTTCGCTCAGCGAGCAGGCACGCCAGCATCTGGCGGACCTGCGAAAGTGGCGGCGTGAACTCATCCAGAGCAACCTTCGGCTGGCGGTGTACATCGCCCGGGGCCAGCAGGGCCGGGGTCTGCCCTTGCCGGATCTGATCCAGGAGGCCAACCTAGGCCTGATCAAGGCCGTGGAGCGCTTTGATCCGACCCGTGGCTTCAAGTTCTCCACCTACGCCTACTGGTGGATCTCCGAAGAGGTCAAGCGGGCCATCAAGCGCGGTCGCCGTGTGGTGCGTACGCCCGACCATGTGGTGGATGAGATCCGCCGCCTGCAGGCTGTGGAGGCCCGTCTCCAGCGCGAAACCGGTTCCCAGCCAGATCGCTATGAGCTGGCGGAGGCGGCCGGAACCACGCCGGAGCGCGTGGATGAACTGCTGGGCTTTGCCCGTCCGGAGGTCTCCACCGCCACGCCGATTTCCAGTGAAGGGGATCTGGAACTGGGCGACACCCTTGCCGATGAAAGCGGCAACAAAGGGGAATCGCCTCTGGAGGAACGGGATCAGGCGCGCCTGCTGAAGGATCTGTTCCACCTGCTGCGTGAACGCGAAGCGGATATCCTGGGTCGGCGATTCGGGATCAACCGGGACGAGCCGGAAACGCTTCAGGTGATCTCCGAGGAGCTGGGCATCAGCCGTGAGCGGGTGCGCCAGATCGAAAAGGGCGCACTCAGCAAGCTGCGTGAGCATGCCGCCCTGTTTGCGGATGTGGCCGGCAACTGAATCCCAGCTTCAGTTCACCAGGTAGAGCCAGGTGGCAGCCGCTGCCTGGCACGCCACCACCCCCGTTGTCAGCATAAGCCGGAGATTGAGGTACCAGCGCGGCCAGTAGCCGGGCAGGGTAAACCAGTCCGCAAGGCACAGAAGGATGTACAGGACCGGGAAGATCAGTGCCTGTAAGTGCCAGTCCAGCAGCAGCGTCAGCCCCGCGGAAACGAAGAACACCTGACTCAGGAACATGGCGTGGATGGGGGACAGCGGATAGCTGTGCTCCCCCATCTGCATGCTTACAGGCCAGTAGACGCCGCTGAGGAACGCCAGTATCCCCGCGCTGTACAGGTAGAAGAGCTGGGTGCCCAGCGGGCCGTGATGGGTGGAAAACACCATGATGGCAAGCGTGGCTACGAAGGGGATCAGCCCCGCTAGACCGAAGGTGAATGCAAGCGGGCGTATTGCAAGCATCAGCGGTATCTCCCTGTGGGGATGCGCAGAGGATCAATGCCCACCTCATCCAGACCGACCATTTCGTTGTAGGCCGAATCATGGACCAGTTCCCGGGTGGCAATGCCCGCCTCGTCGAGCAGTTCATTGGCGGCGGGGATGCTGGGAAGGAGCATGGTGGTGTTATGGTCGTCCGAAAGAACCCGCTGCTGACCGTCTAGCAGCACACGGATCATGTAGAACTGGCCTTCCAGTGAACGGATTTCGGTGTACTCGACACGTTGTGCCGCGTCGCGGAGAGCGGGTAGCTGAATACGCATAACCGGGTCCCATCATGCCCTGTGGTGTATCGAGAGATACGATGGCGTGGTGGTATCTGGTTTGCCCGTGCCCTCAGTCTGTGTGATCTGTCATGTTCCGCCGGCCTGCTGCCAGACCCACAGCGGCGGCGACCAGCATCAGCACGACAGTGACCGTCATGTTGGCAATCCCCGCCGCTACGGCGCCTGAGCGCAGCAGGATAAGGGTCTCGTGGCTGAATACCGAGAATGTGGTGAACCCGGCGCAGACCCCCGGGACCAGGAAAGCATGGATGTCGGCGTGCGCGAACCGTGATGAGGGCGTGGTGGCACGCGCGGCAACCCAGCCAATGAGAAGGGAGCCGACGGTATTCACGACAAGGGTGCTCCAGGGGAACGTGGCCCCGGGGGCCATGAATCCATCAACTCCGTAGCGCAGAATCCCGCCCAGTGCTGTACCCAGTGCGACCCAGAGGCTGGTGATCCCTTGGTTCACGCCCCGCCTCCTGTCATTGCCAGTCCCAGAATGACCGCCCCCAGCCCGGCCACCAGTGTGGCGGCCAGGTTCACGAGCGCTGTCCCGGCCCGGTGCGTGCGGGCCAGGGTCAGCGTCTGCAGTGACCAGGAAGACACGGTTGTGAAGCTCCCGCAGAAGCCCGTCATGGCCAGGGCAGCAGCCACGGGCTGGTCTGCTGTCCCCCCGAGCGTGCCGGCCAGAAGCCCGAGGAGAAAGGCCCCAAGGGTGTTCACCGCGAGGGTGCCGAAGGACAGTGGCGTGTGGGTGCGCCGGTCAATCCAGCCCGTCAGGTGGAAGCGGCAGAGCCCGCCCAGCGCGCTGCCGGCCGCGACGGCCACGAATTCCGTGATCACAGCGCCACCCCGCGGCTCTGGGCGACGGTTTCCTCCCGGACCGGGCACCCCAGGAGGTGGTCATTGACCATGCCGACCGCCTGCATGAAGGCATAGCAGATGGTAGGGCCGACGAAGCGGAAGCCCCGTTTTTTCAGCGCCCGGGACATGGCCCTGGACTCCGCGGTTTCATCCGGAATTTCCTGCACATCATGGAATTCGTTGATGATCGGCTGATGGTTCACGAACGACCACAGGAAGGCACTGAAGGCCTCGCCATCCTGTTCCATGGCCAGAAGTGCCCGGGCGTTGCCGACAATGGCCTCAACCTTGCGGCGATTGCGGACAATGCCGGTGTCCGAGAGAGCCACCTCGATCTCCGGCTCGCCCCAGCCGGCCAGACGCTCGGGCTGGAATGCCTCGAACCGCTGCCGGTAGCCTGACTGCTTGCGCAGGATCGTCAGCCAGCTCAGCCCGGCCTGCTGGCCATCCAGGCAGAGTTTTTCGAACAGCTCATTCCGGTCCGTTACAGGACGGCCCCAGACCCGGTCGTGGTACTCGATGTAATCCGGCGCATCGCCGCACCAGGGGCAGCGCCCGTCACTGCGTTCCGTCACATTCTTCATGCTGAACCCACCCTGTGTAAGTGCCAGTGCGCGTCACGGATTACCCCGTCATGTCGCCATTCGGGCATTGCATGCCCCTGCCAGGCCACGCACAGCCGGTGGCCCTGAACCGTGGTGGTGGCTATGCGCCAGGCTGGACCCGGCCGGTCAAGAACAACCCGGTTGCGCTCAGGGTCGAACACCAGTGCCTGCAGGTTGCCGGCAATGCCCCGCCCGGTGGCCTTGATCCAGGCCTCCTTCAGGGTCCAGAGCGTCAGGAAGGCGTCTTCAGGCTGGTCCTGCGCCCGAAGCCAATCCATTTCAGAGCCCGCAAACCAGCGCCGGGCGAGCGGCTGCCAGGGCGGTTGGCGATCCACCGGCTCGGCATCCACCCCGATGGGCCCCGGGTTGAATGCCGCCAGCACCAGGGTCTGGGTGTGGCAGAGGCTGCTCCTGAAGCCGGCATCAGCGGGGGTGATGGCACCGCCGGCCGGGAGCTGGCTGAAATCCGGGCAGGCCAGTCCATGGGTCCGGGTGAAGTGCCGGGCCCCCTGGCGCCATAGCAGGCGGGCCGTCGCGTAGGTGCTCCGGCGTCCGGCGTCCGCCATGGCGTCGAGTCGAGCCTTTTCCGCGGCATTCAGCGAGACTTGCTCACCATTGCCGGGCGGCCCACTGAAAAGCTGCGGTGGCGCTACGGCTGAAGACGCTGGATCCGCCATCCATCACCTTCCCGGCGATACTCGAAACGATCATGCAGCCGGCTGGGCCGGCCCTGCCAGAACTCGATGCGTTCGGGGATCACCCGGTAGCCACCCCAGAAATCCGGCAGCGGGATTCGCCCCTGGCGGAAGCGTTGCTTCATGCTCTGGAGCTTTGCCTCCAGCGCCTGGCGGGATTCGATCACCGCGCTCTGATGGGAGACCCAGGCACCCAGCTGGCTGCCCTCGGGGCGCGAGGTGAAGTACTTCAGTGACTCCTGCCGGCTCACCTTCTCCACAGCGCCCTCAATGGTCACCTGCCGGTTGAGCACCACCCAGGGGAAAAGCATGGCCGCGCGTGGATTCTCTTCCAACGCCCTGGCCTTGCGGCTGCCGTAGTTGGTGTAGAACACGAAGCCGGCGGCATCGAAGTACTTGAGCAGAACGGTGCGGGCCGTGGGCCAGCCCTGGGCATCCGCGGTAGCCAGTGTCAGGGCATTGGCGTCCTCGATGCCCGCCTCCTGTGCCTGGGCGAACCAGTGTTCGAACTGGCGGAAGGGGCAGTCGTCCAGCTGCTCATGCTCCAGCCCCTCGCTTTCAAAATCGCGGCGCATGTCGCCAATGTCCACGGTTTACCTCCTGAGTGTTGTCGCCAGAACACTAACACGTTCGCGCCGGCGTTGCCCGGTGCCAGCTTCATGGCCGTATAATGGCGCCGTGAACGACCACCGCTTGATGGAGTTACCGGATCATGGCACGCCGCACCAGTCCCTTCTTCGCCTACCTTGGCCGCCTGCGCTGGATCCGACGCTGGGGGCTGATGCGCAACGCCATTGAGGAGGATGTGGCCACGCATTCCTGGGAGGTCTCGGTCCTGGCCCACGCTCTGGCAACCATCCGCAACACGCACTACGACGGGAACGTCAACGCCGACGCCATTGCCGCGGCCGCTCTCTATCACGATGCCTCGGAGGTGATCACCGGTGACATGCCGACACCGGTGAAGTACTACTCCAGCGTCATGCGCGAGGCCTTTGCGGACGTTGAGCACCGGGCCCAGAAGGAACTGCTGGACCTGCTGCCGGAGACACTGCGCCCGGCGCTGGCGCCCTACCTGGAAGAAAGCAGCTGGAGTGACAGCACGGCGGAGCTGATCAAGGCGGCGGACCGGCTGGCCGCTCTGCTCAAGTGCGAGGCGGAGCTGCGGGCGGGCAACCGGGAGTTCGAGCAGGCGGCCAGGCAGATCCGCTCGCGGCTGGAAGCCGAGGCGCTGCCTGAAGTGGCGTATTTCCTGGAAGTCTTTGCCCCGGACTACGGCGCCAGCCTGGACTACCTGCTGGAGCGCCAGTAGCGCCATCCCGGCGCCTTGTCCACAACCATGCCGACCCGGACCGCAAGCCCGCTGGCCCGCTCAACGGCGTCCTCCACCCGGCCGCGGTAGATTTCAACCCTGGGCTCATTCCTCCGGATCCCTTCCAGGGCTGTTTCCGCTTGCCGCCACAGCCGGTCGCGGTCCGCCTCACTGAGGGTTTCTTTCTGCCCGTGAACCTGCAGCCATATGGTATTGCCCTGAACGGCCGCCTTCACGGGCTCGTCAACAATCCGCACGTCACTGCCCTTGGGCGTGGCCCAGACCAGTTCTTCGATGTCGTCATTGAACATCCGGATGCAGCCGTGACTCACCCGCTGGCCAACCCCGAAGCGCTTGTTGGTGCCGTGGATCAGGTAGCCGTCCTCCTCCAGCTGGAGGGCAAAGGGCCCGAGGGGGTTGGAGGGGCCTGGCGGGATCTCTGCCGGCAGTTTGCGGCCCTCCTCGGCAGCCTCCTCCTGGATGGACTCGGGTGGGTACCAGGCAGGGGATTCCAGGCGCATGCGCACACTGGTCCGGGTCAGTGGTGAGGGCGTGCTGGAGTTGCCAATGCCCACCGGGTAGGTCACCACCTGGTCGTCCCGGAAATGATAGAGCCGGAACTCGGCAAGATTGATGACAATGTCCTCGTGGGGGCCCGAGGGCAGAATCCGGCGGGAAGGGAGCCTTATGCGGGTGCCGTCCCCGGGCAGCCAGGGGTCCACGTCCGGATTGGCGCGCACCATCTCGAGAAAACCGAAACCACGGTTCTCGCCGATGCCGGCGAAAGTGTCCTCGTAGGCTGTGGTGACCCAGGTGGGTTTGCCGATGATGGTGTCGCCGGGCTGCCACTCATGAACCTGCCCGTTGGCGGGCGGCACGATCGTGAACGCCCACAGGCAGAGTGCGCCAAGGGTCCGGGGGAGACTATTTCGATTCGTCAGTGACAGCAAGATCCTGCTGATCCGTACTCGCGGCTTCGGCGTTGGCCAGGATGCGTTCAAACACATCAAGACATGTTGCCAGCTCGTCGTCACTGATGCCACTCAGCAGCTGCTCACGGAGGCCTTCGGCCCGTTCATCAAGCTTCTGGATGAAGGATTCACCGCGGTCGGTCAGGTGCAGCCGGCGGGCCCGGCGGTCCTGCTCACAGGGGCGACGCTCAATCAGCTTCTGGGATTCCAGGTTGTCGAGCAGCCGTACCAGCGTGGGGTTCTCAATGGACATCAACTCCGCCAGCTCCCGCTGGGTTACCCCTTCGCCGCCACGGTGGAGGGCGACCATGGTGCTCCAGCGTGCCTGTGTGACACCGAGATCCTTGAGACGCTCGTCGAGCAGCTTGCGCCAGCGACGGGCAATGCGGGCGACACTGAAGGGGAACTGACGGTTATTCATGTTATCGGCACTCCGCTTGGGCTGGCTGCCTGCCATCCTACCATCCATTAATTTGCCTGCTCATATTTGTGCACGCGGTATTTTAGCATCCGATCGGCATCATTGTGCCTTGGAGGACTAAAATCCTGAACGGCATCCGTGATCGACCTTCTGTTAGTCTACTGTGGGGAGCTGGGTTCACCCATAGGGGTTGTCCACAGGTTACAGCGGGAGGGAACACGTCGATGTACAGCCTCAGGTGGGTGCCGGTATGGCTGGTGTTAGTGGCCATAGCGCTCTGGTTCGCTCTCAGCTATTGGTTCTGGCCATTGCCGGCGGCGGGTGAAACGGGCTGCCACGGAGCGGTTACAGCGGTGGAGCGTATCCAGGGCACGGCAGCGGTCACGCCACTGGACGGTCGCACCGTGCTGACGGAAGGCATTGTCACGGCGGATTTCAGCGCCCGTGAGGAACTGGGTGGGTACTTCATCCAGCAGGAGACGCGGGCGTCCGCTCAGGGGCCGGCGTCCCGAGGCCTGTTCATTTACGCGCCCGGAGCGGATGTGTCACCGGGAGAGCGGCTTCGGGTGCGTGGTGAAGCCGGGGAATACCACGGCATGACCCAGCTTTCCGAGGCCCGCATCGAGGCCCGTTGCGGCGACCCGGGGCTGCCCGAAGCCGCGCCGTTGTCCCTTCCCTTGGACAGCGAGGGGAAGGAGGCGCGCGAGGGGATGAGGATCCGCCTGGAGCACGGGGCCACCATTACCGGACTCTATGGGCTGGCGCGTTACGGCGTGATCACCCTGGCGGACGGGCGCCTGTTCCAGCCTACCCAGGTTGCGGAACCCGGTGAGGCGGTACGGCAGGTGGCCGAGCGCAACCAGGAACGCAGCCTGCTGCTGGATGACGGGAGCCGTAGCCAGTTCTCCGCCCTTCCGGAGTGGGTGCTGCGTCACTACGAAGCCGACCGGCGGCTGCGCGTGGGGGACGCGCTGAAGGATGTGGAGGGGGTTCTCGATTACCGCTATGGCGACTGGCGGCTCCAGCCCACAACGGCACCGACGGTCCGGACGCTGAATCCCCCACCGGAGCCGCTCGAACGGCCGGAGGACGGCATCATCCGGGTGGCGGGCTTCAACCTGCAGAACTATTTCAACGGTGATGGCAGGGGCGGCGGTTTCCCCTCTGCCCGTGGCGCGGAATCCGCGGCGGCGTGGCAGGCCCAGCACCAGCGCCTGGTGACGGCACTGGATGGGCTGGCGGCGGACATCATCGGGCTGGTGGAGCTGGAGAACGATGGTACCGGGGAAGGCAGTGCCATCGCCTCCCTCACGGCCGATCTTGAGGGCAGCTGGGAGTATGCACGCCCGCAGCGGCGGCCGGGTGATGATGCCATCGCCGTGGGCCTCGCCTGGCGCAGCGAACGGGTTGGGCCTGTGGGCGAGCCGGAGGTTCTGCGCTCGCCTCCCTTCAACCAGGGCAGTCGCCCGCCCGTAGCCCAGCGCTTTCGTCATCACGCATCCGGTGCTGTGTTTCTCGTGGTGGTCAACCACTTCAAAAGCAAGCGCTGCGGTGAAGCCAGTGGCCGCAACGCGGCGCAGGGGGATGGTGAGGGCTGCTGGAGCGCCCACCGGAATGCGGCAACCCGCCGCCTGCTCCAGTGGCTGGAGCAGCTCAGGGAACCGATGGAAGCGCCAAACGTTGTTCTGGTGGGCGATCTCAACGCCTATGCGCGGGAGACCCCCCTGTCGCTGCTGGAGCAGGCCGGATACCGCAATATTCTTCTGGATCGTCATGAAAACCCGGCCAGCAGTTACATCTACCGGGCACAGTCGGGAACACTGGACTATATTCTACTGGCAGGAGAATCAGAGGTTACCGTGGAGGCGGCCGGCATCCAGCCTATCAATGCCGATGAACCGCCGCTGCTCCACTACAGCAGGGAAGAACGCAATGGGTTGCCGGAGTCGCTGACCGTCTCCGCGCAGGAACCCTGGCGAGCCTCGGACCATGACCCCTCCTGGGTGGACCTGAGACCTGGTATCGAGTGAGCAATGACGCTGGAGAGCGTTGATGGCAAAGCGGTCCGGACCCCTTAACCGGAGTAATGACATCCGTTACCACTGGCCCCTGCTTCTGCAGCGGGGGCCGCTGTTGATCGTGGTCCTGTATGTCCTGTTTGGAACCAGCTGGATCCTGTTCAGTGACCTTTGGCTGGCCACCCTGGTAAAGGATCCTGAAACAGCCAGAAACCTGCAGACCTGGAAAGGGGTGCTCTACATTGCCCTGACAGGGGTGCTCCTTTACCTGGCCATGCGGAGTCTGTACGCGGCCATTGCTGGTATAAGCCGTGAGGCGGTGGAGCGCGAGGCGCGGTTCCAGGAGATGGCAGAACATATCCCGGAGGTATTCTGGATCTGGGATCCTGTGCATCAGCGCCTGAGCTATGTGTCTCCGGCGGTCGAATCCATCTGGGGATTGCCCGCGCAACACCTGCTTGAGGATCGACACCTGTGGCTTCGAAGCGTCCATCCCCAGGACAGCGAGCGGGTTACCAGCACGCTGGAACACATCATCCGCAGCTGCCAGAGCATCACACAGCAGTACCGTGTCCAGCATGCGGATGGCACCTGGCTGTGGCTTGAGGACCGTGCCTACCCGATCTGTGACGAACAGGGTGAACTGGTCCGGATGGTCGGGGTAGCTGAGAACATCACGGAGCAGCACCATCAGCAGGAAGCCCTTTACGAAGCCGCTTACTACGACCGTCTCACCGGACTGCCCAACCGTTATCTTTTCCATGAACGGCTGGAGCAGCAGTGTCAGGACGCCACCTGCAACAACCTGACGTTTTCCCTGCTGTTTCTGGATCTGGACCGCTTCAAGTACATCAATGACTCACTGGGTCACAGCGCGGGTGACGAACTGCTGCGCCAGGTGGCCCGGCGGCTCCAGAGCGTCGTCGAGGGGCGGGGTTTTCTGGCCCGGCTGGGTGGGGATGAGTTCGCGGTCCTGCTTTCCCGTCGTCAGGATACCGAACAGCGCGAAACCATCGTGCGCGCGATCATCAATGATCTCTCGCGGCCCTACCGGCTCCAGGGGGAGGATTCCTTCCTGACCCTCAGTGTTGGCGTGGCGCTGTTCCCGCGGGATGGCGGCGATGCGGAAAGTCTCACCCGCAGTGCGGATGTGGCCATGTACAGTGCCAAGCGCCAGGGTCGCAACAACTGGTCCTACTTCGACGAGAGTGACAATCCTGCCACCACCGAACGCCTTCGGCTCGAGGCGGACATCCACAGGGCAGTGGAGAACCAGGAGTTTGAGCTGCACTATCAGCCCCAGTTCAATGTCCAGGGTACCCGCATGGACGGTGCCGAGTGCCTTCTGCGCTGGCAGCATCCCGAGCACGGCATGATCTCACCAGGGGAGTTCATTCCCCTTCTCGAGGAGACCGGCCTGATCGTGGATGTGGGGGTGCGGGTGATCGAACAGGCCTGCCGTTGCATCCACGACTGGCGCGGGCGCGGGCTGCCGGATCATTTCGTGCTGGCGGTCAATGTGTCGGCGCGGCAGCTGCAGGATGAACACCTGCTGACGGAAACGCGGCGGCTGATGGAGGCCTGGAATGTACCGGAAGGCATGCTGGAGCTTGAGCTGACGGAGAGTTCGCTGATGGAGGAGCCGGCCTATTCCCGCCGGCTGTTCGCGGGGTTGCGCAGCATCGGCGCGAAGATCGCCATCGATGATTTCGGCGTGCGTTACTCCAGCCTGAACTACCTGCGTGAATTCGCTCCGGATATTCTCAAGATCGATAAGAGTTTTGTGGACCCGATTGCGGGTAACGAGCGGGATCGTCACCTTCTGGAGGGCATCATCCAGCTGTCCCATACCCTTGGCATTGGGGTGATCGCTGAGGGTGTGGAGACGGAGGCACAGCGGGCGATCCTGGAGAACGCCAGCTGTGACTGGATCCAGGGGTTCCTGCTGGCCCGCCCCATGGCCCTGGGTGGCGTCGAGGACCTGATGGAGCGGCTGGGGGCGATCAGGGCTGAGGCGGATACTGTTCGAACATGGCCTCAATAACCTGGTCAATCAGCTTGGTACGCTCTTCCCGATCCTGGTTTTCACTCAGGTAACGCCGGCCCCTTCCTTCCCAGACCACCTGATCAATGGTGGGATCCACCATCTCCACCACCAGCTGGCCTTCGCGTATTTCGCGGGTCTGAACCGGGCTGTGGGCCACGCCAAAGGTGAAGGGGCTGCGCCCGAATCCAAAGCCAAGGCCCAGGCTGGGCCCCCGTGATTCAGTCCTTACCTCGTCCTCAATCCGGTAACGCACGAGCACGTCCGGCTCCACATCCGCCCGGGTGAAGCCTTCTCCGGTCAGTGCCTGTTCCAGGGCCCGTTCGATGCGCGCGGCGTCCAGGCCCTGAATGGCGTTCTCATCACGCTCGGCAAAGCGGTAGCTGCTGTAGCGGTCGAAACCGGCGTTGCTGTCGTAATCCGTAACGGCATAACGGGCGCAGCCTGTGACCATCGCCAGCAGTACCGCCAGTGTGACCACTCTGAATACAGTTGTCATCGGTTGAGCCTCCCATCAGACGATTCCATTATGGGCGCTTCCCGCGCCTGTGGGAACCGATGCCGGGGGCCTACCTGCTCCTGTCCTGACCCGATCGGAAGCGGTCCACCAGTACGTGCAGATCCTCGGCCAGCCCTTCCACGTCGGAGCTGACCTCCGCGGTCTGGTCCGCCTGCCCGGTGGTCTGGTCCGCCAGCTCGGCGATGCGTGTGATCTGTTGATTGATCTGGTCCGCCACCTGGCTCTGCTCTTCAACCGCGGAGGCCATCTGCATGGTCTGGGAAGCGATGGTGTCGATGTAACCCGCCACCTCCTGGACTTTGGTCTCGGTATCCTGAACCGCATCAAGCCCCTGCTGGGCCATGCTGCGGCTGTTCTCCGTGGCTTCCAGGGAGGCCTGGACCTGTTGCTTGAAGTTGTCGATGATCTGGTGGATGCGGTCCGTGGATTCGCGGGTGCGGCTGGCCAGGTTGCGCACTTCATCCGCGACCACGGCAAAGCCGCGTCCGGCCTCGCCCGCACGGGCGGCTTCAATGGCCGCGTTCAGCGCCAGCAGGTTGGTCTGGTCCGCGATGTCGGTGATCAGCTGGGCGGCGGAGCCGATCTCATCCGTGGCCTCGCCCAGCTGGTTCACGGTCTGGGCGACGTTATCGACACTGCCGGTCAGCTCTCCGATAACGCGGGAGTTCTCGCCCGCGATGCGCGTGATCTCGCCGGTGGCGGTGTTGGCCTCATCCGCCTGCTGCGCCGCCTGGCCGACACTCTGGGAGACCTCACTGATGGAGGCGGTCATCTCGTTGATGGCCGAGGCGGTCTGGTCCGTCTCACCACGCTGGTTGCGGATCTGGTCGCGGCTGGTCTGCATCAGCTGATGCCCCTGGGCCGCCTTGGCGGACAACTGGCTGGCAAAGTTTTCCATCCGCTCGAGGACGGTGATCAGCCTGGCCTTTTCGCTGATCATCAGCATATCCAGCTCGCGCAGGCCGCTGCCCCGGGGCGAATAGGTGGTGGCTACGAGCGGATCGGCAAAGGCGTCAGGTCGCAGTGCCAGGGTCTGCTTCAGGCGCTCCTGCAGGCGCTGACGATTCCAGGCCGCACCAGCGGCAAGTCCTGCCAGGGTGGCACCGGCAACAACCCCGGCTCCGAGCCCAAGCCCCAGCGGTACCAGTGAAGCGCCTGCCACAAGGACCAGCGGCAGGTTCTGCATGCAGACCGCCCTGAGCTCCAGTGTGAGCGGTGCAGCCCGTTTGCCCGCATTGAGCCGGGCATAGACCCGGCTTGCCCGCTCCACCCACTCGCGTTCCGGTTTGGCACGCACCGATTCGTATCCGACGATCCGGCCATCACGGCGGATGGGGGTCACATAGGCACTGACCCAGTAGAAGTCGCCGTTCTTGCAGCGGTTCTTGACCAGCCCCATCCAGGGCTTGCCCGCCTTGAGGTGGCCCCACATGTGCTCGAAGACCATTGGCGGCATGTCCGGATGCCGGATGAGGTTGTGGGGCTGGCCGAGCAGTTCATCTTCCGGGAAGCCGCTGACCTCAATGAAGGCCTCATTGACGTACTCGATCACGCCCCGGTCATTGGTCGCGGAAATCAGGGGCCGGTCTTCCTGTACCGGTACTTCTCTGTCGGTAACTGGAAGATTCTGCCGCATGCCTGATACCTCTGAGGGAAAATTGATACTGCTCAAGATAGCACGGGAACCGGAATTTGCTCATGCGAATTACCCGTGACAGGGCTTTACCAGGGCGCTGGCTCAGGCATCATTGGTGCTGGTCCAACGGGGTGTAATGCAACAGGAGGTCCCATGTGGCGCAGAGGCACTGACTCATCCTTCCGGCTGAGCGAGCACGTTGTGGTTCTGACCGGCGCGGGCATCAGCGCCGAGAGCGGCCTGTCCACCTTCCGGGACGCGGGCGGGCTCTGGGAACAGGTGGATCTTGAGGATGTGGCCACTCCCGAGGCCTGGGCGCGCAATCCGGAACTGGTGCGGGATTTCTACAACCAGCGTCGCCATCAGGTCCTGGCGGCCCGCCCCAACGCGGCCCACGAGGCGCTGGTGAATCTTGAGAACCGCTGCCGGGTCAGTGTGGTGACCCAGAACGTGGACAACCTCCATGAGCGCGCCGGCTCCTCCCATGTGCTGCATCTCCATGGCAGCATCATGGAGGCCCGCAGTGCCGTGGATCCGGAGGAGGTGCTCGAACTGGGGGAGCAGGATCTGAGCCCGGATCTCACCTGCAGTCGGGGCCATCCCATGCGCCCGAACGTGGTCTGGTTCGGCGAGGCGGTGCCGGCCATGGAAACAGCAGCGCAACTGGTCAGTCGCGCCGATCACCTGCTGGTGGTGGGGTCATCACTGAACGTTTACCCGGCCGCCTCGCTGGTCCAGTTCGTGGAGCCCGGGGTGCCGGTCAGCGTGGTGGACCCGGATGCCCGTCTGCATCTGCCCGGCGCCAGGGTGATCCGTAAACCCGCCACCGAGGGTGTACCCGAATGGGTCAGCGGGTTCCGGGCCGCCTTCAGTATCTGACGGAACTTCTCTTCCCCAGTGCCCCTGTGGCTGATGGCCGGAACGTGATCCCTGTCCCATAATGCAAAAGTCTGTTAGCCACGCTGGCCATACCGTTTTAGGGTCTGGAATTAAGGCCCGTTAATAACAACAACAGACAGAGAGAACGGTATGGGGCGATGGCTTGTGGCCAGTGGTGTGGCACTGGCGGTTCTGTTGGCCGTGATTGCGGGGCTGTACGCCGTTACCACGGCCATGCCGGAATCCGCTCCGGAGCCGGTCGCGGTCACGCAACCTCCGGAGCCCAGCCCTTCGTCCGTGCCGGAGCCGGGCGGTTCAGCCGAACCGGAATCCGGTTCGCCCGTCGCCCGGCGTCTGGAAGGCGAGTTTGCCCGCATTGCCGACCAGTACGAAGCGGGTTCCCGATACCCTCCCTATTCCTTCCCCATCGATGAACAGGCCGTTTCGGACTACCGCTACAACGGCTACAGCCCGGTTCGCGTGCCGGTTGCCACCGACGACGGTGAGCGCGCCACCATCAGCCTGAGCCTGGATCGGCTCCATTTCGAACATGGCGAGCCCATTACCGGACAGGTGAGTGTTGGCGGTAACGGCGCCTCCGGGATTTCCCTGGATGAGGTCACTCTGCGGAATGAGGCGGGCGATATTCTCCACCGCGAGTCCCTGGAAGCCGGTTCCGGGGCTCAACGCCTGAGCGTGTCCCCAGGCACCTCGAGCGTGGAAGAGTGGCCCATGGAGCTGATGCTGATGGTCTCCGGTGACTTCCGGGGTGAGCCGGTGGATGCGGTGGCGCCGCTGCGCTACCACGCGCCCGTGGGGGATATTATTGGCGTGGGCGCAAGCCGGGTGGAAGGCGCCCACCTGGTGATCCCGGTTGAAGTGGCCGTTGAAACCAGTGGCGATTACGCCATCGCGGGCAACCTCTATACAGAATCCGGCAAGCCCCTGGTGCACGTGGAGCACGAAACCCGGCTCTCTTCCCTGGAGGACACGGCGGAGCTTCGCATTCACCGCCAGGCTCTGGAAGCGAAAGGCGATGAAGGCCCCTACCAGCTGGGCGATCTGAGTCTGCGCCAGCTGCCGGCGAGGCCGGGGGACCGCACACGTTTCGGCCCCACCGGGGAAGAGCGTCACGACGTTGAGGGCGCTCCGTTTGAGCGTTACAGCCAGGAGGACTACCAGGATCCCATGCGCGAGGCCCGACTCGAGTTCCTGCGCAATGCCGCTGAGGAAATCGAGCCATAGGCTCGCCGGGTACAGGGAAGGCACAACAACAAAAGGGTTATGCAGTACAACAACAAGACGAAAGATCCGGAAAGGAGAAACATCATGAAAGGCCTGAAGATTACGGCACTGGGCATGGCGCTGGCGTTTGCCGGCGGCGCGCAGGCCCAGCTTGCCGGCAAGAACGTGATCCTGATCCATGGGCTCCAGGGTGATGACATTGCGGAGAACCCGACGAGCCAGCAGGAGATTGAGCAGAATGGCGATGCCTACTGGCAGGCGTTCTGGGCATCACGTGCGGAGGCGCGGATTGACTGGGGCAGTCACGAGCGCGTTGAGGGTCGTACGGCTGAACGTGCGTTCAACCAGCTGGTGGAGATTTCCCAGCAGGGGCTGTGCAGTGAGGGCTGCATTGTCGTGACCCATTCCACCGGGGATCTGGTAGGGCGCTATGTGCTGGACAACCAGGCGCGCTGGTTGAGCAATGCGGGTCTTGAGCCGCTCAACGTGATCGCGGCGCTGGACTTTGCCGGCGCCGGGGGTGGCTCCGAACTGGCGGACCTGGCAGTGAATGCGGCCTATGCGGACAGTTTCGGGGATGAGTTGGCCAAGCTGGCCGTGACCGCCTACCTGGGCACCACGCCAACCCCGGAAAACCTTGGTGTCCTGAGGGACCTGCAGCCCGCAGTGGCACGCAATATTGCGACCTCACCCAACAGCGTGCCGCGGCTGCGATTCGTGGGCGGAGGCAGCAATTACGGGGGGCTGACCGGGCCCTTCCTGCCGGGCATCGACGATGGTGTTGTGGCGCTGCATTCCACCTGCGGCGGTACCCAGGTGGGCAGCTACAAAAGCTGCGTGAGCAATGTGGCACTGGACGGCAAGCGCACCAGCGTCAGTGCGCCCTCCGGGCTCTACTACAACCACTATCCGGTACTGATGGGAGAGAAGGTGGATCACAGCCAGGTGATCAACACCGAGTCCGGCAATACGCTGACCTACGCCAACAATGGGTTCAGTGTGTCCGGGGTGTCCGTCAACTTCCAGACCGAGACCTACGAGGAACGCCCCTGGTGGAAGTTCTGGGGCAGCGGTGACACCTACCAGGTGGTCACCGACTCCGAACAGTCCAGTGTCTCCGGCCTGGTGTACCAGACGCTCAACTGAGTGAGCCCTGCCGGGAGCGGCTTCGGCCGCTCCTGGTTCACCGCATCTGGAAACGGATCGGGAGCTGCAGCCGGAAGGTGTCGCCCTCGATCTTATCGGGAACCCGTGGCAGGGGTTCCGCCCGTTGCAGCATCTCCACCGCGGCTTCATCCAGGATGCCGTACCCGCTTTTGTCCACCAGTTCCGTGCGGTTGAGTGAGCCATCACGGTTGAACCCGATGGTCAGGCTGACGGTGCCCTCCTGACCCAGGCGCCGGGCGCGCCGGGGGTATTCATAGTGCTGTGCCAGGTGGCGCTGGAGTTCCGCCAGGTAGGCGTCCTCCTCGGCCTGGTCGCCACCGCCGATGGTGACATTCTGGGTCTCATTGCTGGCTTCCGGCGTGCGGCCATTCTTTGAGCTGGATTCCTGCTCCACGGGGTTGTCGGGCGGCTCGACCGGCTCAACACTCTTTTCAGGCTCAGGCTCAGGCTCAGGCTCAGGCTCAGGCTCAGGCTCAGGCTCAGGCTCAGGCTCAGGCTCAGGCTCAGGCTCAGGCTCAGGTTCTGGTTCTGGTTCTGGTTCTGGTTCTGGTTCCCTGGGTTCCGATTCCTCGGTTGTTTCGGATTCGGACGAGGTGCTTTCCTTCTGCGAGGGCGGCGGTGCCTGGGTGTTGACCACGATTCCGCGCTTGCCGGTGTCCGGGCCTGGCATTTCGGGCCTGTCCACGGGCCAGCGGAACAGCACCGCCAGGTGCAGGATCACCGCAAGGCTGATGGAGACAATGGCAATGAGCGAGCGGGTGCGTTCCGGTGTCATTGGCCCGGGTCCGTCAGCAGGATGACCTGGGGGTGACCGGCCTCGTCCAGGGTCTGGAACAGGCTTTCAAGCTCCGCCATGGAAAGCTGCTCGTCCACGCCCAGCCGCAGCCGGTCGGATTCGTCGTAATCGGGCAGTTTTTCGCCCAGTGCGCTCCGCTCAATGGGCGAGCCCTCGAAGCGCAGGTTGCCGTCCGCTTCCACCACCAGATCCATGTCCGGGCGGCGTTCATCGCGGCCGTTGGCGGTATCCGGAAGCGCGGGAAGCTGGTCCTGGAGGACGATCCCCACGATCAGGAAGAACAGAAGCAGCAGGAAAACCACGTTGATCAGCGGCAGCAACCCTTCCTCAAGCTTCTCGGTCAGCGAGGGGTCATTGTCGGATTCGGGGAAAAACGGTTGTTGCTGTTTCATGGGGCGTCCGGGGTTTTGCCTGCGTCACGCTCCCAGCTGGCGCTGACACCGGCGTCATCGGCCACGCCCAGCCAGTGGGTGAAACGGCCCAGGGCCACGTCATCATCGGTGCTGATCTCGATGCGTTCGCCCCCGAAGTTCTGGATTCGCTCCGTCAGCGCCGGTTCATCCAGCGTCTCGCCATTCCACTTGAGTCCTTCCTCTGTCAGGTGGAGTCGGGCGGGTGTGTCGTCCGATGCCTCGCCGCCGGAATCCGGGGCCGGTGTATCCAGCTGCAGCAGGCCGACCGGCTCCATGCGGGAGGTGAGCATGAAGAACAGCAGCAGAATGAAGACCACATCGATCAGCGGCGTGAGCCGGATGGGCACACGCCGGCTGGGTCGGGGCTCAAGCCATTGCATGGCGCTGGGTGTTTTCCTGCCTGTGGTCGTCGCTGTGCTGCTGGGCCCCGGTGGCGGTAACCGCCTCGCGGGGCTGGTTGCCCGGCACTTCGCGCCGGAAGATCCGGACCAGCAGGTCGTTGATGTGTTGCTGCATGCGCCGCATCCGGAACTCCATCCAGGCGGCAATGGCAGCGAAGGGAATGGCGATGGCCAGGCCCGTTGCGGTCGTGGACAGGGCCTCGTAGATACCGCCGCTGAGTTCGGCGGGGTCCGCCTGGCCCTGAGCGTTCGCCATGGCGTCAAAGGCCGTCATCATGCCCATCACGGTGCCGAGCAGGCCGATCAGAGGTGCCAGCGCGGCGATCACTTCCAGGATCTTCAGGGGCGATTCAAAGGGCAGAAGGAGGCGCTGGGCGCGGCGGGCGACTTCATCGCGCAGGCTGCTTTCCGTCTCGCCCTGGCTGCGGCGGTGCATGACGAATGCCAGAAGCCCGGCGAGCGGGTTGCGCTGGCCGCTGAGACTGCGACGGGCGGCATCGTCCTCGCCGTCACACCATTGGTCGACGCCATCCCGGATGCGGCGGTTGAGCCGGGGCGCCTGCAACAGGCTTATCACCAGCGTGTAGAGCGCCGTGCCCAGCCCGAGCACGGAAATGGCCAGGAGTACGCCCATCACAGGGCCACCCATTGCGAGGAGTTCGGTTATCGGGGCAAGCAGTTCCCCGGTAGTGGGTGTGGAAAGACTCATAAGCGTTGCCAGCCCCTCTAAGGGGTAATCCGCGAAGCGATGATCGAATGATAAACATTATCATTCAAAAAGTGAAGGGACCTGGAGCAGGATGCAGGCACCCGGGGCCCTGAAGGGCGCCGGGTGCGGGTAGCAGCCTTCGCGGGTGCGTCAGTGGAGGTGGGTGCGGCTGTCGCCGGCAAATGGCGCCTTCTCGTCGAGTTTTTCCGTTACCGTATCGATGATGTCCAGATAGGTGCTGGATTCACGGAAGGACTCCGTGGCCGGCGCGAAAACATCGCCCAGGCTTGGCTGCATGGGGGTGTCCTTGCCGGGGTCCGCCTCATCGCGCAGATGGGTCAGCTCCCTCAGACCGGTGACGACCCCCATACGCGGCTCGCGGATCTGTTCATAGGCACGGAAGTACAGGCAGCCGGGAGTACCGATCTGGACGATCAGCGTATCCAGGGATTCGTCCTCGCCGTCGCGCTGGATGGTGGTCCAGGCGGAGAAATAGAGCATGACCGCCGGAGCGTCCATTTCCTCACGTACCGTTCGAAGGGCGTTCTGCCATTCCTCGTTTTCCGCATCCTCCGGCAGTCCGCCGAGTACGAGCTGGACGTTGTTACCATCGCCGAGCACAACGGCTGTCGGTGGTACGTCGTATTCCCCGAGAATACCGGCATGGGCAATGGTGATGGCGTCGTGCATGAGATCGGTCACGGGCACCTCCCTTGGAGTCGGGTCAGGTCGTTCACTGGGACCTGACCCTAGAATAGACGCTTTGGCAGGGAATCTCGACCCCCGTTCAGCGGGAACCATCGGTATGGCATAGTGACAGCGTGTTACCCGCCCCAGGAGAAGAGGATTTGTCGCACACTCCCGAGCAGCGCCTTTACCGCGCCTGGCTGGTCATGGCCCTGCTTATCACAGTTATGGGGGTTGCGGCACTGGCATACAACCCTGTGCCGGCGATTGTGACCCTTGCGGCCGCCGCGTTCTGTGGCTGGCGGGCCTGGCTTGCCCGCCCCCGTGCGCCGGAGCCGCTGTCTTTCCGGCTGGAAACGGATCCCGCCCCGGGGTCGCTCGGGGGCGACGTGGGCGGCCGGCTCTACCCTGAGGACGGCACTGCCTTCCCGGCGGACCCCGAGGTCACCCTGGTCTGCACCCGACTCTGCGAGAAAGCCGGCCACCAGACGGTCTCCCACCGTCGTGACTGGGTCTGGTGGGAGACCCGGCCGGCCTTCACCGAGTCAAATTGCCTGACTTTCCGCTTCGAGCCGCCGGGGTCACTGACCGGCACGGAGCCAAGGCCGGACCTCAGCGAGACCGAATGGCGCTGTCATCACTATTGGACGCTGGTGGTGCAAGGTGCTGTAGCGGGCCAGGTGCGTGAACAGCGGCTACGGCTTCGGGTGACGCCCGGGGATGCCCGTATGGTTCAGCCGCTCGCCCCTGAGTCGGAAGCGCGCAACCAGCCTCTGGCCCGGGATGAACAGGAACCGGCGGACGCCATGCTCGAAGCCTGATTGCGGCCGATGCGGATTGCGCCGACCCCGGGCCTGCACCATGCTGAGGCTGTCACCGTTCCGATGAGGCCGTCATGAATACCGAGCTGCTTGAGATCCGCGACCACATGGCCCGCTTCCCGCCGTTCGACGGCCTGGATGATAACCTTATTGATGACGTTGCCGGGTCTGTTGATGTGGCCTATTTCAAGGCGGGCTCCATGATCCTGGAGGCCGACCGCGAACTCCACGACCTGTGTTACATCCGAAGCGGCGCGGTGGAGATCTATCGTCGCAACAACGACCTCTACAACCGCCTGGGCGAAGGCGATATCTTCGGGCACTTCAACCTTCTGCGGAATAACAGGGTGCGCTTCCCGGCGCGGGCCATGGAAGACACCCTCATCTATTTCATACCGGATTCGGTTTTCTATCAGCTCTGCGAAACGGACGACGCCTTTGCCGAGTTCGTGGAAGTGGAAAAACCTCGCCTGCAGTCCACGGTTGAGGCCCAGCACAAGAGTAACGACCTGATGAGCACGCGGGTGCGCAAGCTGGTGAACCGCCTGCCCCTGCTGCTCGAGACGGATACCACGGCGCAGGATGCGGCTGCCCGTATGACCGGGGAGAATGTCTCTGCGGCACTGGTGGTGGAGCCCGCTGTGGATGCGGACTCGGTGATCTACACGGGGGCTGATGGGCGTCAGTGGGCCCTCAGGGGCATCCTCACCGATGCTGACCTGCGGGTGCGGCTGGTGGCCGAGGGGCTTTCAGGAGAAACCCCCGTGAGTCAGCTGCACAGCGGTACACTGATCTCGATCCAGTCGGATGAAACCGTGCAGGAGGCGATGCTCAGCATCCTGCGTAACAACGTCCAGCATCTGCCGGTGCTGCATCGCCGGCGGCCCATCGGGCTTCTGCATCTTTCCGACATCATCCGGTATGAAACCCAGAGCAGCCTCTATCTGGTCGGCAGCATTCTCAACCAGACCACCCTCCGTGGTCTGGCTGGGCTCCGTCATGAGGTCTCCGTCGCCTTTACCCGCATGGTACGTGATGGCTCCGATTCCAAGGTGATCGGTACCGCGCTGGCGGCCATCGGGCGCAGCTTCGCCCGGCGCATCCTGGAGCTGGCCGAGGAGGAACTGGGCCCGCCCCCGGTGCCCTATGCCTTCATGGTGCTCGGCTCCATGGCCCGGGACGAACAGACGGTGGTCACGGATCAGGACAACGCCATGGTTCTGAGTGACGACTATGATCCGGAAAAGCACGGCGACTATTTCGCTACCCTTGCAAAACGGGCCTCGGATGGCCTGGCGGCCTGTGGCTATGCCTACTGCAAGGGCGATATTATGGCGACCAATCCTGAATGGCGGCAGCCTCTGGGCGTCTGGCGGCGCTATTTTACGGAGTGGATCGATAATCCCACGCCGGAGGCGCTGCTGCACTGTAATATCTTCTTCGATCTGGACTGTGTGCACGGTGAGGAGGAGTTCGTTGAGACCCTCCAGGGGCTGATCGCCAACAAAGCGCCACTGGCGGATCGCTTCCTGGCGGCCATGGCGCGCAACGCGCTCAATCGCACGCCCCCGCTGGGATTCTTCCGCACCTTTGTGATGGAAAAGAACGGTCACGAGAATAAGTCCATCAACATCAAGCGGCGGGGGACGGCGCCCACTGTCGACCTGATCCGGATCCATGCCCTCGCTTGTGGCTCACGGGCCCAGAATTCCTTTGAGCGGCTGGATGACATTGCCAAGACCCAGCTTCTGACGCCCAATGCGGTTGAAAAGCTCCGTTATGCGCTGGAATTCATGTCCATGGCGCGCATCTGGCACCACCTCTACGACGTGGAGGCCGGGCGCGAGCCGGACAACAACATCGAACCCGAGGATGTCTCCAACAGCGAACGTCATAATCTCAAGGATGCGTTCCAGGTGCTGAGCAATGCCCAGAGCTTCCTCCAGTTCCGTTACCCCAGGCCCTGAGGCTCCCTATGCTGTCTCCACATTTCCTGAAGGGTGCCACTCCCGGCTGGCCGGAATACATGGCGGATCGTGCCCGCAAGTGTGGGAACGCGGATCTTAAGGCGTTTTTTGAGCAGGGATCCCTGGACCCGGAAACGCCCATCAAGCGTGTGCCGATGATGGCCATGGACCTGGAAACCACGGGCATGGACGTGACGCGGCATGGCATTGTCAGCGTTGGCATTCTGCCTTTCACGCTGGAACGGATCCATACCGCGCAGAGCTGGTACCGCATTGTGCGGCCCCGCCGGATGCTGCGGGAAGAGTCCGTGGTGGTGCATCACATCACCCACTCCGAGGTGGCCGATGCGCCCGATCTTGCGGACATACTGCCAGAGCTCCTCAACCGGATGGCGGGCTATCTGCCGGTAGTGCATTACCATCCCATCGAACGCCGCTTCCTGGATGAATCCGTGCGCGTGCGCCTGGGCGAGGGCCTGATGTGCCCCATGCTCGATACCATGGTGCTGGAGTCGCGCTGGTGCCGGCAGTCGCTGCGGGCGCGCATGCGCAAGTGGCTCGGCGCGCAGCCGCTGTCGATCCGGCTGCACGAGAGCCGGGCGCGCTACAACCTGCCCTTCTACCGCGGCCATCACGCCCTTACGGACGCCCTGGCCACCGCCGAACTCTTCCAGGCCCAGGTTGCTCACCGATTCTCACCGGAGACACCGGTCGGGGATCTTTGGGTTTAACGGCTTTTCCAAAGACAAAAAAAGAGCGGCC
>NZ_VYJH01000005.1:0-215315 GCF_008709855.1 Halospina sp. K52047b
TGCGCCGTGAGCGTCAACACGTTTTTTGAATAACCCGTAACATCGACACCAACAGCCGCTGCTACAGGCGCGCAATCACCCCTGGCTCGCGCTCTTCCTGCGCCGCAGTCGACGCCAAAGCCAGAACGCCGGGCCCGACAGGGTATATCCCAGGAACGCGAGGAACAGGATGACAGGCGGCTCAATGGCGACTACCGCGAAGGCCAGCACCACCAGCAGTATGGCCGCAAAAGGCACCCGCCCCTTGAGATCCAGATCCTTGCCGGAGTAGTACAGCACATTGCTCACCATGAGCGTGCCTGCGCCCGCGACAAGAACGACCGCCAGCACCTCCAGCCACCATGACTGCTCCAGCCCATGAAGGCACCAGACCATGCCCGCGACCACTGCCGCCGCCGAGGGGCTCGGGAGCCCCACGAAATAGCGCTTGTCCACGGACCCGATCTGGGTGTTGAAGCGGGCCAGCCTGAGCGCCGACCCCGCCACATAGATGAAGGTCACAACCCAGCCCAGTTTGTCCAGGTCGTTAAGCACCCAGAAGAAGGCGACCAGCCCGGGAGCCACGCCAAAGGCGACCATATCCGCCAGGCTGTCGTACTCCTCCCCGAAACGGCTCTGGGTATTGGTCAGCCGCGCGACGCGACCGTCCAGGCCATCCAGGACCATGGAGACAAAAATGGCGACGGAGGCCATCGCGAAGTCACTGTTAGAGGCCGCCACAATGGCATAGAACCCCGAGAACAGCGACGCCGTGGTGAACAGGTTGGGAAGAAGGTAGATCCCGCGCTTACGCACACGGGACCCACCCACAACCTCTTCCTCCACCACTTCGGCGCCCTCAACCTCCTCCTCTCCGGCCTCGGCCGGGGGCGACACGTCCTGCTCAGGTTCCGCCATCAGGCCACTTCTCCCTTCAATACTGCCGGGCACTGCAACACAATCTCACTCGTTGCCGACCAGGCGGCTTTTCTGCAGCCACGGCATCATGCCACGCAGCCGATCACCCACTTCGGTGATCTGGTGCTGCTCGGCAATACGGCGCTTGGCCTTGAGCGTGGGCTGACCTGCCTGGTTCTCAAGAATGAATTCACGCGCAAATTCACCGCTCTGGATCTCGTCCAGGCACTTGCGCATTTCTTTCTTGGTGTCCTCATTGATGATGCGCGGGCCACGGGTCACATCGCCATACTCAGCGGTATTGGAGATGGAGTAGCGCATGTCCGCAATGCCGCCCTGATAGAGCAGATCCACAATGAGCTTGAGCTCGTGCAGGCACTCGAAGTACGCCATTTCCGGCGCATAGCCCGCTTCCACCAGGGTCTCGAAGCCGGCCTGGATCAACGCGCTGGTACCGCCACACAGTACCATCTGCTCACCGAAGAGGTCGGTTTCAGTCTCTTCCTGGAAGCTGGTCTCGATGATGCCGGCACGACCTCCGCCGTTAGCCGAAGCATAGGAAAGCGCAGTGTCCTTGGCCTTACCAGTGGCGTCCTGTTTAACCGCGATCAGCGAGGGGACGCCACTGCCTTCAACATACTGGCTGCGGACGGTATGGCCGGGGCCCTTGGGCGCGATCATGATGACGTCCAGATCCGCACGCGGCTCGATCTGGTTGTAATGGATATTGAAGCCATGAGCGAATGCCAGCGCGGCGCCCTTGCCGATGTTCGGCTCGATCTGCTGCTCGTACAGGGCCTTCTGGTGCTCGTCCGGAGTCAGGACCATGACCACGTCCGCGCCGTTCACGGCATCCTCGATGGCCTGCACTTTCAGGCCGGCTTCTTCCGCCTTCTTCCAGGAAGAGGAGCCCTGACGCAGACCAACAACCACGTTGCTGACGCCGGATTCCTTCAGGTTGTTGGCGTGGGCGTGCCCCTGGGAGCCGTAGCCGATGATGGCCACTTTCATGCCCTTGATGATGGAAAGATCACAGTCTTTATCGTAGTAGACCTGCATTACGTTCCCCTGTTCAGAGTGTCTTTAAATGGAGTTGGCGATTCAGAGCGACAGCACTTTCTCACCGCGGGCGATACCGGAGACGCCGGAGCGCACCACTTCCAGAACGCCCATGGTGCCAACCGCCTGGATGAAGGCATCGAGTTTCTCGCCATCACCGGTCAGCTGCACCGTGTAGACGGTGCTGGTCACGTCCACGATCTGACCGCGGAAGATGTCGACCGTACGCTTGATCTCGGCCCGCTGGGCCCCTGTGGCGCGCAGCTTGATCAGCATCAGCTCGCGCTCCACATGGCTGCCCTCGGTGAGATCGACCAGCTTGACCACCTCGATCAGCTTGTTGAGCTGCTTGGTGATCTGCTCAATGACCTTGTCCGAGCCCTCGGTGGTCAGCGTCAGCCGTGACAGCGTCGGGTCTTCCGTCGGCGCCACCGCCAGACTTTCGATGTTGTAGTTACGCTGGGAGAACAGCCCGACCACACGCGAGAGGGCGCCGGGCTCGTTCTCCATCAGGATCGATATGATTCGCCGCATAATATCAGACCCTCTCCGTCTTGCTGAGCCACATGTCCTTCATCGAGCCGCCGGCCACCTGCATCGGGTAAACGTGCTCGTAGGGGTCCACGTAGATATCGACGAAGACGAGCTGATCCTTCATGGCGAAGGCTTTCTCGAGCACGGGCTCAAGATCCTCGCGCCGGGTTACCGTGAACGCGACATGGCCATAGGCCTCGAACAGCTTCTCAAAGTTGGGCAGCGACTCCATGTACGAGTGCGCGTAACGCGACTCGTAATTCATGTCCTGCCACTGCTTGACCATGCCCAGGGCCTGGTTGTTCAGATTGATGATCTTCACCGGCAGGTGGTACTGCTTGCAGGTGGACAGCTCCTGGATGTTCATCTGGATGCTGCCCTCACCGGTCACGCACACCACCTCCTGTTCGGGCATGTGCAGCTTGATGCCCATGGCCGCCGGGAACCCGAAGCCCATGGTCCCCAGCCCGCCGGAGTTGATCCAGCGGTTGGGTTTGTCGAACGGATAGAACTGGGCAGCGAACATCTGGTGCTGACCAACATCCGAGGTGACGTAGGCATCCCCTTTGGTAACGCGATAGAGGGCCTGGATCGCCTCCTGGGGCATGATGTTGTCGCCGTTCTGCTCGTAATGGTAGCGCGAACGGTACTGGCCCCATTCCCGGATCTGCTTCCACCACGCCCCAAGCGCCTCCTGGTCGGGCTGCTCCTCGCTTTCACGCACCAGCGAGAGCATCTCCTCAAGCACCGAGTCGACAGGGCCCACAATGGGAACGTCCGCCTGGACCGTCTTGGAGATGGAGGCCGGATCAATGTCCACATGAACGATGCGGGCACCGGGACAGAACTTGTCCGTGGCATTGGTCACCCGGTCATCAAACCGGGCCCCGATCGCCAGCACCAGGTCGGAATGATGCATGGCCATATTGGATTCGTAGCTGCCATGCATGCCCAGCCACCCCAGCGACTGCTCATCGGTAGCCGGAAAGCCACCCAGCCCCATGATGGTATTGGTTACCGGGAACCCGAGCTCATGGGCCAGGTCCGTCAGCTGCTGTGAGGCCTTGCCCAGGACCACGCCACCACCGGCATAGATGACCGGACGGCGGGCATTCATCATCATGTCCACGGCTCGACGGATCTGACCGGCATGGCCACGCACTGCAGGGTTGTAGGAGCGCATGCTCACCTTTTCCGGGTACTCGTACTCAAAGCGCCCGTTCGGTGCGGTCATGTCCTTGGGAATATCAATCACCACCGGCCCCGGCCGACCACTCTTGGCGAGATAGAACGCCTTTTTGACAAGCTGGGGAATCTCGGAGGGATGCCGGACCGTCATGTTGTGCTTCACGATCGGCCGGGAGACGCCGATCATGTCGGTCTCCTGGAAGGCATCCTCACCAATGAGATGGGAAGCAACCTGGCCACAGAGCACGACCATGGGAATGGAATCCATGGAGGCGGTTGCGATACCGGTAATAGTGTTGGTGGCGCCCGGACCGGAGGTCACGAGAACCACGCCGGGTTCACCGGTGGCGCGCGCATAGCCATCCGCCATATGCGTGGCGGCCTGCTCATGGCGCACAAGGATGTGTTTGACATCGTCCTGACGGAACAGCGCATCGTAGATGTGCAGCGCAGCCCCGCCCGGGTATCCGTATATGTATTCAACACCCTGGTCCTTGAGGGACCGGATGAGCATTTCGGCACCAGACAGTAATTCCACGTTGGATCACCCTCTTACACAGCAATCAATGTTCAATGTCTCTTCCACTGCCTGTGCCCTGGGGAAACGCTTCTTGTGAAAGCCGAATCGGGCTCTGTTCCACACCGCCCCGCGAGGAGGTTGGCTCCGGGGCAACTGCACCCTGAGGGTAAAGGTGTACAGCGGGTTGAGTGGTGTGGATGCCGAGGAATTACACTACCGGGATTGCCGCCATGCAATTCAACCGCCTACAGGCACCGTCAATTCTGACAGGGTGTGCCGGAGTGTCAACCGTAAGACCCTGCGTGACGGCACATTTTGCGATCAGCCTGTAATGGGCTAGATTCGGGAGTAAGATTGATCCACACCACGGAGCTCCGCCATGCGCATTTTCCGCCCGCTTTTCCTGCTTGCCGCCCTCTGCATTGCCCTGCCGGCGAGCGCTGAAATCTACCGCTGGACCAACGAGGCCGGCGAGACCAGCTTCGGCTCCAACCCACCTGCCGGGGTCGACGCTGAACCGGTTTCCACGGGCAGCACCAACACCATTGATACCGGCTCAAGGCAGGCCGACGCGGAAGGCGGGAACGCCGGTACGGACAGCGAGCAGTCGCAGGAAGCGGCTGCTGATGGCGAAACGCAGGACGGGAAAGAGCAGCAGGAAAGAGAGGCGATCCGCGAGCAGAACTGTGAAGCGGCCCGCCAGGCACTGAAGACCCTGGAGCAGAACGCCCGGGTCCAGGTTATGGAGGATGGGGAGCGCCGCTACCTTTCCCCGGAGGAAAAGGAAGCGGAACGCGAACGTTACGAAAAAATCCGTGACGAGAACTGCGACTGAGGCCTCAAGCCTCAGTCCGCAGTAAAGCGGAAGGCATCGCCTTCCACATTCGCCTGGATGGTGGTGCCCGGCTGGAATTCGCCCTCCAGCAGCTGCTGGGAAAGCGGATTCTCGATGTAGCGCTGAATGGCCCGCTTGAGCGGCCGTGCGCCATAGACCGGGTCATAACCCACACCGGCGATCTTCTTCATCGCCTCCTCGGAGAGGCTCAGACTCAGCTCCTGCTCAGCCAGACGCGCATTGAGCTGGTCGATCTGGATCTGGGCAATGCCCTCGATCTGCTCCTCGTCGAGCGGATGGAAGACCACCACATCGTCGACCCGGTTAATGAACTCGGGCCGGAAGTGGCTGCTCACCACATCCATCACTGAGCTCTTCATCTGCTCGTACTGGCCTTCGCCGGCCATGGTCTGGATGATGTCCGAGCCCAGGTTCGAGGTCATCACGATCACGGTGTTGCGGAAATCCACCGTACGCCCCTGGCCATCGGTCAGGCGGCCATCATCCAGGACCTGGAGCAGGATGTTGAAGACATCGCCATGCGCCTTTTCAACCTCATCCAGCAGCAGCACTGAGTAGGGCCGGCGCCGTACCGCCTCGGTCAGATAGCCGCCCTGTTCATAGCCGACGTAACCCGGCGGTGCACCAATGAGCCGTGCCACGGAATGCTTCTCCATGAATTCCGACATATCGATGCGCACCATGGCTTCCTCGGTATCGAACAGGAAGTTCGCCAGTGCCTTGCAGAGCTCGGTCTTACCCACCCCGGTGGGACCAAGGAACAGGAAGGAGCCATTGGGGCGGTGCGGATCCGACAGACCGGCACGCGAACGGCGCACCGCGTTGGCCACGGCACTGATGGCCTCATCCTGCCCGATCACCCGCTCATGCAGGCTCTGCTCCATACGCAGGAGCTTGTCCTTCTCGCCCTCGAGCATCTTGGAAACCGGGATGCCAGTCCACTTGCCGACAACCTCGGCGATCTCCTCGTCCGTCACCCGGTTGCGCAGCAGCGACATCTCCATCATCTCCGCCTGGCTCGCCCGGTCAAGCTGGCGCTCCAGCTCCGGGATCTGGCCATACTGGATCTCGGACATGCGCTGGAGATCCCCGGTACGGCGGGCGTTGTCCAGCTCGATGCGCGCCTCTTCCAGTTGCTCCTTCACCCTCTGGGCGCCATGGAGAGAGGCCTTCTCGGTGTTCCAGACCTCCTCCAGATCCGCGTACTCCTTCTCGAGATCCGCGATCTGTTCCGAAAGCTCATCCAGGCGTTTCTTCGAGGCCTCATCCTTCTCCTTCTTGAGCGCTTCGCGCTCGATCTTGAGCTGGATCAGGCGCCGCTCGAGCCGGTCCAGGGATTCCGGCTTGGAATCCATCTCGATCCGGATCTGACTGGCCGCCTCGTCCACCAGGTCGATGGCCTTGTCCGGCAGCTTGCGGTCCGTGATATAGCGATTGGAAAGCTTGGCCGCGGCAATGATGGCGCCGTCGGTCACCTCCACGCCGTGATGGACTTCATAGCGCTCCTTGAGCCCACGCAGGATGGCGATGGTGTCCTCCTCGGTGGGCTCGTTAACCATCACCTTCTGGAAACGGCGCTCCAGGGCGGCATCCTTCTCGATGTTCTCACGGTATTCGTCCAGGGTGGTCGCCCCCACGCAGTGGAGCTCGCCCCTGGC
This sequence comes from Halospina sp. K52047b, assembly GCF_008709855.1. Taxonomy (NCBI): domain Bacteria; kingdom Pseudomonadati; phylum Pseudomonadota; class Gammaproteobacteria; genus Halospina; species Halospina sp. K52047b. The sequence goes on from NZ_VYJH01000005.1 coordinate 6,713, forward strand.
CAGCGCCGGCTTGAGCATATTGCCCGCATCCATGGAACCTTCGGTCTTGCCCGCACCAACCATGGTGTGGAGCTCGTCAATGAACAGGATCACCTGCCCTTCTTCCTTGCCGAGCTCGTTCAGCACCGCCTTGAGGCGTTCCTCAAAGTCGCCGCGATACTTGGCACCTGCAAGCAGTGCGCCCAGATCCAGGGCCAGAACCCGTTTGTCCCTGAGCCCATCGGGCACCTCGCCGTCCACGATCCGCTGGGCCAGCCCTTCGATGATGGCAGTCTTGCCCACACCGGGCTCGCCGATCAGAACCGGGTTGTTTTTCTGGCGGCGCTGCAGTACCTGGATCGTCCGCCGGATCTCATCATCCCGGCCGATCACCGGATCCAGCTTACCGTCCCGGGCCCGGGCGGTGAGATCCGAGGTATACTTGTCCAGAGCCTCACGATTTTCCTCTGCTGAGGGGTCGTCCACGGTCTCACCTCCACGCATGCTGTCGATGGCCTGGGCCATCGAGTCCTTGGTAACGCCGAATTCCCGGAAGACCTTGCCCAGGGGGCCCTTGTCCTCGGTTGCGGCGAGCAGGAAAAGCTCGCTCGAGATATAGCCATCGCCACGCTGCTGGGCGAGCTTGTCCGTCATGTTGAGCAGACGGCCCAGCTCCTGGCCCATCTGGACATCGCCCTGGTTGTCCTTGACACGCGCCAGGCCATCGATGCCCTCGGCCACGGACTGGCGGAAGCGGTTGGGGTCCACACTCAGCTGCTGCAGCAGCCCGCGGGTGCCGCCGTCCTTCTGGTCAAGCAGCGCCTGCATCAGGTGCAGGGGCTCAATGGTGTTGTTGTCGTTCCCGACCGCCAGTGACTGGGCATCCGCCAGTGCGTTCTGGAGCCGGCTCGTCATCTTGTCGATTCGCATCGATTCATTCTCCCACTGTTCCAGGAACCGTGTGGTGCCTTCACCAACGGTTGCTCATTTTGGCTTTGTGGGGAGATATTGGGGCTTTTACTGGCTCTTCAAGCGTTGTCAAGCCAGATCAGGGATGCCATGCGGCCTGTGGTGCCGTCACGACGGTAGGAAAAGAAATCCGCCTCATCCCAGTAGGTACAGGCGCAGCCTCCAAAAACGCGCTTGACTCCGGCAGTCTCAAGCCGCTGCCTGGCAAGGCCGTAGAGGTCCGCATACCAGGTTTCACCCAGCGGGGAAGCCGGGTGGAAATGGAGACCGGCTTCCGGGTCCTCCGCGATGAAGGTGGCACGGACCTCATCGCCCACCTCAAAGGCGGAGGGCCCGATGGCGGGCCCCAGGTACGCCAGAACCCGCGACGGTTCCGGGAAAACACCCAGGGCTGCCTCCAGTACACCATCCGCCAGTCCCCGCCAGCCGGCATGGGCCACGGCAACACGGGATCCTCGATCATCGCAGAACAGCACCGGGAGGCAGTCCGCTGTCATGACCACACAGGCCTGACCCGGCTGGTCCGTCCAGGCCGCATCCGCCACCGGCGTCTGTTCCATGGCGGGGACACGCACCACCCGGTTGCCATGAACCTGTTCAAGCCAGTGAACAGCCCCTGGAGCCAGCCCGCTGACTCGGGTCAGCTTTGCCCGGTTGGCGTGCACGGCCCCCGCGTCGTCGTTCACATGAAAACCGAGATTGAAGCTGCGCCAGGGACCACTACTGAAACCACCGCGGCGCGTGGTGACCAGGGATCGAATCCCGGCAGGTGCGGGCCAGTCCGGAACGAAGACGCTTTCGTCAGACTCCGTGATCATGAAGCGGACCGCCTTTCCTCAAAAGCAGACAGGGCATCCAGAAGCTGACGGAAATCCGCGGGCAGCGGCGCCTCCCACTCGCAGAACTCGTCGGTGGCCGGATGCGCCAGCTCAAGGCGGGCCGCATGCAGGGCCTGGCGGCGGAACCCGTCCAGCGCGGACCGAAGCTCCTCATCCGTCCCTCTGGGATAGCGCATACGGCTTCCATAGACCGGGTCACCGAGCAGCGGATGACGGATGTGTGCCATGTGGACCCGGATCTGATGGGTCCGCCCGCTCTCCAGCTGGCAGCGGATGTGGCTGAACCCGGCCATGCGCCTGACCAGCCGGTAATGTGTGACCGCCGGGCGGCCATCGGGCACCACGGCCATTTTCTTGCGCTGCTGGGGATGGCGACCGATGGGCTGCTCAATCCGGCCACCGCCGGTCAGTTCCCCGAGACAGACGGCCTGGTATTCGCGCCCCATACGCCGTTCCTGCAGCTGCGCCACCAGGGATGTGTGCGCCTCCAGGCTACGGGCCACCACCATGATCCCGCTGGTGTCCTTGTCCAGCCGGTGCACGATCCCCGCCCGGGGAATACGCTCCAGTTCCGGGGCATGATGGAGAAGCGCGTTGACCAGGGTCCCCGCCTCGTGGCCGGCAGCGGGGTGAACCACCAGACCCGCCGGCTTGTTCAGCACGATCAGATGCTCATCCTCATGGATGATGTCCAGATCGATGGCCTCCGCTTCCCAGGTGACCTCAGCCTCCGCTTGTGCTGCTACGTCCACCCGGTCGTCCACCAGTACCCGATCCCGCGGCCGGCGTTTCTCGCCGTTGACCGTGAGCTCGCCGGAGCGCACCCACCCCTGGATGCGCGAGCGTGAATGCTCCGGCATCAGCCGTGCCACGGCCTGGTCCAACCGCTGGTCGCTGAGTTCCGGCGGTACACTGAAGCTTGCCTCGATGCGTTCTGTGCCGCTTGTCATGGATTGTGCTGTCCTGCCCTCTGCTGGTTCCGAATCATGATCCCGGCCGTTACAATGGCCGTCAACTCACACCCTTTTACATCACAGTATACAGGTAATCGCATGACGCGCCGGTCGCTGCCCCATTCCGAAGGTTCCATCCAGCGCACTGCGGGCCGGATTCTCGCTCCCGTGCTCACCGCCCTGCTTCTGGCCGGCTGTGCCAGCACCGGGGAGGAAACACTGCCCGAGGAGGAGTACTACGAACAGGCCCGCAGTTCCATGAACGCCGGCAACTTCGAGTCCGCCCAACAGAACCTGGAGGCACTGGAGACCTACTACCCCTTCGGACGGTATGCGGAACAGGCCCAGCTGGACCTGATCTATGCCCGCTACCAGAACCTCGACCTCCAGGGTGCGCGCAGCGCGGCAGACCGTTTCCTGCGGCTGAACCCCCAGAGCGAGAACGCGGACTACGCGCTCTACATGCGCGGCATAGCTTCCTATTACATGGACCTGGGGCTGGCCGCACGCTACTTCCCCATTGAAGTAGACGCCCGCGATCCCGGACAGCAGCTCCAGGCCTTCGAGGATTTCTCACAGCTGGTCAGCCGCTATCCGGAAAGCCAGTACACCGCCGACGCCCGCCAGCGCATGATCGCCATCCGTAACCGGATGGCCGGGCAGGAGCTGGCGGCAGCGCAGTACTACATCAAGCGGCAAGCCTATATCGCGGCACTGAACCGCGCACGAACCGTGGTTGAGGAATACAACCGAACGCCGGCGGTGGAAGAGGCGCTGGTCATCATGGCCGAGATGTACGCCCGCCTGGGCCTGAATCAGGAACGCAAGGACACCGCACGCGTGCTCGCCCAGAACTTCCCGGACAACCCGGCGCTGAACGATGACGGACGCTTCACCCGCCAGACTTTCGGTATCCGGGACCGCTCCCTGACCAGCGTACTGACCTTCGGGCTCATGGGCGGCCCGGAAGACGAGGAGTGACGGGCTTCAGTCGCCCGCCTGCCACCGATTGGTGATCGGATAGCGCCGATCCCGCCCGAAAGCACGCCGCGTGATGCGGGTGCCAATGGGGGCCTGGCGGCGCTTGTACTCGTTGATATCCACCAGCCGGACCGCCCGCAGCACATCCTCCCGGTCATACCCCTCGGCGATGATGCCCTCCGCGCTGACATCCTGCTCCACATAGCGCTCAAGGATCCGATCCAGCACCTCGTAGGGCGGCAGGCTGTCCTCATCCTTCTGATCCGGTGCCAGCTCTGCCGACGGCGGACGCTCGATGATCCGCTGCGGAATCGCCTCCTCTGCCCGGTTACGCCAGCGTGAAAGCCGGTAGACCAGTGTCTTGGACACGTCCTTGAGCACACTGAAGCCACCGGCCATGTCGCCGTAGAGGGTGGAGTAGCCCACGGCAAGCTCGCTCTTGTTGCCGGTGGTCAGAACAATGCTGCCGAACTTGTTGGAAAGGCTCATCAGCAGGGTGCCACGGATCCGGGCCTGCAGATTCTCCTCGGTGGTATCCACGGCGCGGTCGCCAAAAGGTTCGGCCAGTGCCCCCATGAAAGCATCGTAGATGGATTCAATGGACAGCACCCGGTACTCAACACCCAGACCATCCGCCATGCGCTCGGCATCCTCCAGACTCATACCCGAGGTGTACCGGAACGGCATCATCACCGCGGATACCCGGTCCGCGCCCAGTGCATCGACCGCCACCACCAGCGTCAGGGCGGAATCAATCCCCCCGGAAAGGCCGAGCACCACCGAGGGGAAACCGTTCTTGCCGATGTAGTCGCGCAGCCCCACGCACAGGGCCCGGTAGACCAGAGCATCCTCATCGGGTTCCGGTGCCAGCTCCGTCTCCGCCAGGTTTCCATCACCATCCAGCTGCACCGGATGCAGCGCCTCATCAAAGCGCGGCGCCCGGGCGCACTCTCGGCCGTAACCGTCAAAAGCCAGTGAACCGCCATCAAAGACCAGTTCATCCTGGCCACCCACAAGGTTCACGTAGATGATCCCCAGATTGTGCGCACGGGCCAGTGTGGCCAGCCGCTCCCGCCGCTCCGGCTGGCGTTCCAAATGGTAGGGGGAGGCATTCAGATTGATGAGCAGACGGGCTCCGCGATCAGCCGCCGCAACCGCCGGCTGATCGTGCCAGATATCCTCACAGATGGTGATGGCAACCGGCAGCCCCCGCAGCTCAAACACACTGGTGGCCGTTCCCGGAACGAACCACCGCTTCTCGTCAAACACATCCTGGTTGGGCAGGTACTGCTTTGCGGCCTGCCCGAGCACCTGGCCGGAGTCCAGCACCATGGCCGCATTGACCAGGCCCTCATCCGTAACCCGGGGAGCGCCAAAGATCAGGATGGCCTCCGGCATGGCCTCCGCAATGTGTTCCAGTGCGCGCTCCACCCTGGTCCCCAGACTCGGCCGCAGCAGCAGGTCTTCCGGGGGATAGCCCGTCAGCGCCAGCTCCGGGAAAACCACAATGTCCGCCCCATGCGACTGAACCGCGTCATGGGCCATTGAAAGCATCCCTTCGGCATTACCGGGGATATCCCCGACCGTGGCATTGAACTGGGCCATCACGACCCGCAAACCCGCTGTCATTCCCCTGTCTCCTGTCACCATGGACGCTGGGACGCTATTATAACCACCTGAATCCATTTTGACGTTCCACTCACACGGAGTCTCCATGGAGGCGTCGCCACAGGCAGCGCGGAAGGACCAGCGGGCCCGTCTTTTCCGCATCTACAACTACTACCGGATCGTCATCAGCCTGCTGCTGGTGGCGCTGCTGCTGCTTGAGACGGATCTGGTCGGCACCAGACTGCACAACGAATGGCTGTTCCAGGCCACGGCCCTCACCTACCTGGCGATGAACATCGTCACGGGCATGCTGCTGCTGGCCGGCTATGCGCTCCGCCCCTGGCACATCACAGTCTCCATCCTGGCGGACATACTGATGATCCACCTGCTCGCCTTCTTCAGCGGCGGCATCAGCAGCGGCATCGTGAACCTGGGTATCATCAGCGTGGCAGCGGGCAATATCCTGGTTCCCGGCCGGGTCGGCATCTTCTACGCCGCACTGGCCACGCTGGCATCGCTGGTTACAGCCGCGCTGCTCCTGCTGCAGGGACTGTCCGGTGTGGATGACATCGTCCGGGCCGGCGTCATGGGGCTTATCTACTTTGCCGCCGCCTTCCTGCTCCAGAACATCACCCGCCGCCTGGCCTCCAGTGAACAGCTGGCCTCGGAACGGGCCCGCAGCATTGAGGAGCTGGAACAGCTCAACCACCAGATCATCCAGCGCATGCATACCGGCATCCTGGTCGCGGAGCCCAATGGGGCCCTCCGGATGGCCAACGCCGCTTCCGGCGAGCTGCTGCTGGGAGAACGCACGGCAGCCCCAAGACTGACCACCCTGCCCCAGGCGCTCAAGCAGCGCCTTGATCAATGGCTTGAGCAGCCTGGCGAACGCACACCACCATTCCAGGCCCGCAACGACACGCCCAGCGTTCAGGCGAATTTCATGCGTCTGGACAGCCCACTGGAGCATCTGGTCCTGATCTTTCTGGAAGACACGGGCAAGATCGTCCAGCAGGCCCAACAGCTGAAACTGGCCTCCCTGGGGCGACTCACCGCCGGCATTGCCCATGAGATCCGCAACCCCCTGGGTGCGATCAGCCACGCGGCCCAGCTTCTCGGCGAATCCGATACCGCGGATGATGGCGACCGCCGGATGGCCGGCATCATCCAGCGCCACAGCGAACGCGTGAATGCCATCATCGAGAATGTGCTGGAGCTCTCACGCCGACGCTCGACCAGTGTCCGTCTGATGGATCTGGGCGAGTGGCTGGCCGGGGTGGTCAACGACTATGTGGAGACGGTCCAGGAGCCGGTACTGATCGACCTGAAACTCTCCGGCGTTCCGGGGTCAGCCCGTTTTGATCCCTCACAGCTGCAACAGGCACTGACCAACCTGATTGATAATGGCCTGCGCTACAGCCGTCAGCGAACCGGCCGCCTCCAGCTCACGGTGCGGACCGGCGTGACCGAGGACGGTCAGAGGGCCTATATTGATGTGCAGGATTACGGCCCGGGGCTGGATGAGACCCAACAGGCCTCGCTGTTCGAACCGTTCCACACCACCGAACAGGAAGGCACCGGCCTGGGACTCTATCTGGCACGGGAACTGTGCGAGGCCAACCAGGCCCGGCTCTTCCTGCTGGAGAGCGGCGAGACCGGATGCTGTTTCCGCATCACCTTTGCCCACCCGGGGCGCCGCGCTCTGGATTTCAGTGCCTCGGGCGCCAACCTGACAGGGAATGAACCATGACCGATTACAGGGCCCTGATTGTCGACGACGAGCCGGACATCCGGGAACTGCTTGATATTACACTCAGCCGGATGGCTGTTGAGTGCACCACCGCCGCCACCCTGGGTGAAGCGCGTGACCTGCTCGCCAACCAGGTCTTCCACCTGTGCCTGACCGACATGAGCCTGCCGGATGGCAACGGCATTGACCTGGTCGACTGGATACAGAGCCAGTGCCCGGACATACCGGTAGCGGTGATCACCGCCTATGGCAGCATGGATTCCGCGATAACGGCGCTCAAGACCGGCGCCTTCGATTTTGTCTCCAAGCCCGTGGAACTGCCGCGCCTGCGGGAGCTGGTGGAAAGTGCGCTGCGACTGCCCCCGGAAAACGCAGGCGAGGACCGGGGAACCACTGGCGCCGGAGACGAGGAGCTGTTGCTCGGCGAGTCGCCGGAAATTGACACACTCCGGCGCCAGGCCCGCAAGGTCGCGCGCAGCCAGGCCCCGGTCTACATCAGCGGCGAGTCCGGTAGCGGCAAGGAACTGGTGGCCCGGCTGATCCATGAACACGGGCCCCGCCGGGAGCATGCTTTCGTGCCCGTCAACTGCGGCGCCATTCCCCAGGAACTGATGGAGAGCGAGTTCTTTGGCCACCGCAAGGGCAGCTTTACCGGCGCTACCGAGAACCGTGAGGGGCTCTTCCAGGCTGCGCATCAGGGCACCCTGTTTCTGGATGAGGTCGCGGACCTGCCGCTGCCCATGCAGGTGAAACTGCTGCGGGCCATTCAGGAGAAGCGCATCCGGCCTGTCGGGGCCAAGGAGGAGGTTGCCGTGGACGTGCGTATCCTCAGCGCCACGCACCGCAATCTGGCCGCGCTGGTGGAGGACGGCCTCTTCCGTCAGGACCTGTTCTATCGGATCAACGTGATTGAACTGAGGGTGCCTTCCCTGCGCGAGCGTACCGCTGATATCCCGATACTGGCCCGGCACATCCTGGAACGCCTGGCACGGGACTACGATCTGCCACCGGCCCAGCTCAGCGACGACGCGGTAACCGCCCTGCAGGCCCACCCGTTCCCGGGCAACGTACGGGAGCTGGAGAACTGCCTGGAGCGGGCCTTCACCCTGAGCGAGGAGGATGTGATCCGGGGCGAGGACCTCCAGCTCAATAGTGCCCCCTCAACAGGGTTGGCCCCGGAGGAGAGTGCGGGCATTCCGGAGCCTGGGGAGAGCGGCATGGACCTGGAGTCCTACCTGGAATCCATCGAGCGCACCACCATCGAGAAAGCTCTGGCCCAGACCGAAGGCAACAAGACGGCAGCCGCGCGCTGGCTGGGGATCAGCTTCCGGGCCCTGCGTTACAAGCTCAAGAAACTGGGCATGGAGTAGCACTTCCGCGAATCCGTTCGTTGCCCTCCAGGGCCCTCTTTGCCTAGAATCCGCTCATCCGAACAGGGATTGAACGGACCAGACAGAAGAGGACTCAGGGATGAGACGCACGGAACGCGGCGTGACGCTGCTTGAACTGATCATCGTCATTGCGGTACTGGCCATTGTGACCACCACCATGGTCCCCGGCCTGAAGAAGCTCTTTGAGAACACCGCCCGCCGGACCCAGATGCAGAGCATGGTGGGGCTGTTCCATCTTGCCCGAACCCAGGCCGTCAGCCAGGGCACCATCGTGACCATCTGCCCCCTGGATGACAGCAATGAATGCACCGGGGACTGGCAGAAACCGGTGCATGTCTTTGCGGATCCTGAAAACCAGCGCGCGCTCACGGCCGGCCGGCAATCACTGCGCATCAAGGAACCATCGGAATCCGGCTCATGGACAGTAAGAGTGGGCAACCGGGGCTATTTCCAGTACCGCCCGAACGGCATGGTCCGCGGAACCCTCGGCAATCTGACCTGGTGTCCGGAAAGCGGTGACGAGAAAAATGCCGGACAGCTCATCATCAATATGGGCGGGCGCTTACGCTACGCTCAGGACCACTCTGGAGATGGGATCGTTCAGGGCAGCGCCGGGAAACCCGTCACCTGCCCCTGAGCGCATTCACCAGCAGTCACTACCCCCAGCACCACGGTTACCCTGGTTATCCAGGGTCAGCGTACCGCAGTCGTCGCCACTCTGCCCGTTCTTTGGCTGGGCCTGGAGCGTGAAGGAATTCTGGGTAACACTGCCACTGAAGCTGATGTCATAGAACGCATCCCCGGAATCATACTCACGCGGTGAGTGACTGAAGGGAAGCGTGGGTGCGCTGTCATCATCGTTCAGGTAACTGAAGTTCTCGCTATAACGGCGCTCCATCCACTGCGCCAACTCCATCAGGTCCCCCTGGGCCGTGGTACGCCGCGTGCGCTCCACATGGTCCTGGTAGGTGGGGAAGGCAATGGCGGCGATGATGCCGATGATGGCGACAACGATCATCAGCTCGACAAGCGTGAAACCACGCGACCTCGACGCAGCGTTCCGCTGATATCCTTCCCACTCAGTCATTTTAACCTCGTCCGGATACGGCTAACGGTATTACTGTAATCATTCTTGTGGATGACGGTAATCGTCGAGCCCACGGTTAAGCGCTGAAGAACCTTCTCTCGATCCAGATCCACCCCATCAACCTTCAGTTCACGGGGTATCGTAAACTGACGACCTTCCAACACAATCGTATGGTCCTTCCAGTCCACAGCGCTGATCGCCCCCTGGACACGACTCCCCGAGTCGTTCGTCGCGGGAGACAACCGATCAGACTGAGCAGTGGCTGTGCCGAAAGCTAGCCCCAGAGCAAGAGTCAGGACACCTGTAATCAGACCAAGCCGCCCGTTTCTGATCCTACCGTTAGCACTCGTATACCAATTCATTCAATCATCTCCTGCCAGCCCTGCCGGCCAAGCCGCTCATCATCATCCGGGATATCGGTTTCCTCAACGTCCACTTCGCCCGTGGAAAGGGGTGTAAATCGATAATCCCCCAGGAATGCGGACTGACTGGCAATGCCATCCACTTTCCGATACGCCGTTACCTTTCCATCATAGGCCTCGAAGAGTGGCCTTTCCGGAGTCAGACCGCGAAGCCCAAACGCCATGACCCGTGTTTGCCCGCCGGCAACGCAGGGGTTATCGGAGGGTATGGTGGAATTCACGAAAATGTATTCGCCCCGGACCTGCGGTGACAACGTCAGGCGCTCCCCTTCCGGATCCTGGTCCGCAACCTTCAGGTCCACATACCAGCCACTGTCCAGATTGGTCTCGTCCACTGCCTCGGAGAACAGCACTTCTGCCCCATCCGACGCATCGGTATCCTCCTGGAGCTCCCTGGGCGCAAGATCACTCCGCTGAACTTCAGAGGTGCCGATATCGCGAACAGCGTAAAGGCTCTGAAGGCTCTTATCCCCAAGGTCATCGTTGTTCAGATACTGCCCGGTACCAAACAGAACGTAGAGGTCAGGCTCTCCCCCCTCGTTCGAAAGGGCGTTGGGAATCACCAGGGGAGCCGCTGTTATGGGCTGATCATCCCCATCAATTGCAGCACCTTCGTACAGGGGTAATGCCGTTTCATTCTTACCCTGCCCCTCGGTGTAGGCCGACTCAAATCCCTTGCTGCCGGACTTTGCTACCCAGAGATTGCCTGCAAGATCACCGCCGTAGATCCTGTCCGCGATGCTGTCACCATCCTTATCGTAGACGGCGACCGGGGAAAGACCCGTTGCATCGGTGCCTGTCTCGAAGGAAACAAACTCATAGTCATCGTCTTCAGTCCAGGTTCCATCCAGGCCACCCTCAAGATCCAGCATGAAGAACCCGGTCGCATCCTCCTCCGGGTTGTAGCCATTACCGAAGAACGCCGTCCAACGCATGTCGTTATTACCCCAGGGGGCCTTGGCAATGATTGGCGGTTCGGTGATGTACCCCATCCTGGGATCATCTTCATGAGTGAATTCCCAGAGTACCGTCTCCGCAGCCGTGGCCTCCGAAATGGAATCCGGATCGGTCACGTCAAGCGCGAATATGGCTCTTCCGCCAAAACGGGAACCGCCAATAAGGACCGTGCGCCAGTCCGCGGAACCGGTGATGTCTCCGTTACTGTCCTTTCCTTTAATAAACGCATCGGATACCAACGGTGCCAGGTCAACGTAATAGTCATGGCGGTAATCCTGCGATGTTAGATGGTGGAGACCATTGCCAGGCTCATCCGAGAAAATCGCCGATGGCATGAACGCAAACATCTCGTCACCGCCGTTCTCAGTGGCCCTGAACCCGTGCAGCATGCCGTCATTGGCTCCCGCGTAGATGACCGGCGTGCGATCTTTTTTATCAGAGCGGAAATCCGAATAGCGGTTACCGTCTTCGCCGAATTCATCATTGTCCGGCCATCCGGATGCGGGCTCAGAAACGCGCACCGGCGTTGAGTTGACAATATCACCAAGCCTTGAGTCCCTTTCCCTGAAATCGCCAGTGCCACTCCCCTCCATGGAGCGGTCACCTTTCAGGTAGTCCAACCGGTTCTGCGCCCGAGTATCCCGTTCCGCGCTCGTGCCGGAGCCAAATCGCAGGTCACCAACCTGTTCATCCGAGAGCACCGACTGGTCCCATTCAAAGGCCACACCGGTCCCGCCTACAGCCGTCATGATTTCCCGCTCCTGCCAATCCATGGCATCCAACTTATCCGCCGCGGACCAGACCGGCTCCCCGACCTGGGGATTATCCAGGTTGTCATCAGTTTCAAGCGGGCGGGCGTCGAGATCCCCACTCCAGTTCAGGGAATCAAAACGGGCACCGAAAATCAGCGAGTCCTCTTCGAGAGTTGCGGTGTCAAAAGTGACACCGGAGGAAGACCCCGTCATGTCAATGTAGTCGCTGAGAAGCTTGGATAAGTCATTGGCGAACCGCTTGGGCTCGGTCGCACTGAACGAACCGCCTCTACTGTTGATGCCGGCATGAAGGAGATCATCAATCTTGGCGGAATCACTGTCAGCAGGGTCCGGCCACTCGAGGTTCTCATCATTACTGATTGCCTCCGAGACATCACTTTCAGTGATGCTGCCGGTAACGCCGAGTCCAATACCGTAGGTACTCATATGCTGCCAGAATGCCGGATTATCCTCTGTCGTCGGCACCCGGTTAGCGACGCTGGGTTGCAGGTCCCTGACCCAATACTCCATCGCCACATCCGCCAGGGTATTGCTGTGCTCGTCCGCATAGGGTGACCCGGATTCATAGGTATACGTCTCGCTGTCCGGACCACTTATACCGTCTCCGTTCGAGCCATCCACATTCCCCACTCCGGGGTTGCCGCCGCTGTAATAGCCATCGGTCATCAGAATCGCCGCGCTCTGACGACACTCGATGAAGGTGTCAGCAGATTGCCCATCCTCTACCCCTGGTTCGTCTGCCCACGGCCCTTCATCGGATTCACTTTCGTAATACCCCCCGATCGTATCAAGTGCATTCCTCAGGGGAGTGCCGCCACCCGCATTATGCGTTTGCAGCCATTCGAAAAACTCAGTCCGGTCCTCTCCGCTGAACGGCCGGACCCCACGCTCAACCCAGCTGGAGTTAATCGTGTCATAGCCAATCCTCATGCTTTCCGGCTGATCGATGAAAGCCTCGGTAATGCCCAGCCTGGATGACAGTTCACGAGTACGGTAGTACGCGTACCAGTTCGCAAAAGCCTGTTTTTCCTCGTCAGTACTCGGATGTTTTCTGGCACTGAAGCAACTGTCAGGTGGTATCAGTGTATCGCACCCCGAACCATCCTGAAGCTCGTAATAGAAAGCCTCATCAAGGTATCCATTGGGATCGGTACCATCGGCCAGCATGAAACCACCGCCGTGGAAATAGGGATCCATAAGGGCGGCATACCGTGTTCCAAGGTCAACCGTCACAGGGTTATCCGTTCGGGCGGCCGCGTACCCATCCACCCAGGCATTGGTGTAGTCGGCATCCGGATAGGAAGAGCCATCGGGCTTCAGAGGCGGGGGATACGTCGCATCAGGGTCAAAGTACAGGTCATTGGTGCTTGGAGACGCGAGATACCTGGCATCCTCGTCAACATCACAAAGGCGGTAAGTCTGGCCTGCGTAATTATATCGCCTACCAGTACAGTCGAGTGACCCAAAATTATTACCACCATCAAGCTCATCCGGCATAAAGCCCCACCTCATGGAGCCGCTGTCATCAAGGATGAACATCAGGTTGGGATCCGCCGTTGACGCAATAAACAATGGCGTATCGGAAAGTGTGACATCGTCAGCGGATGCAATCGTTGCCGTTGCCATTGCGCCCAACGCGACGATAACCGTCCGTAATTTGCCCGTATTCATGATGACTACCCCGCTACCCTCAGATCTGGCGTGTATAGAAGACTTCAATCATGCGCTGCCCCCGACCGGAGGGGCCTTCGGCCCGCACAACAATGCGGAAAGCATGGGTATCGGAACCTCCACTATCATGTTGGTAACCGCCAATATTGCCGTCGGTTAACTCTTCAGGCGCAAACCCTTCGCCCATATATTCAATGAAATACCGGGGCGTCACCCCCTCAACCGAATCGGCGGTTCGCGTCTGTGTAGAATCACTGGCCCAGATATCCGCGCTATGGGGATCCGGAGATTGCTCGCCGTCTTCTGTCGCATCGTAAAGCCCGTCACTTCCATCGAACTCCGTGAGGGTCACAACGTCCTCCTCGATCCAGGTTTCGGCGTCCTGAGCCCCGGACTCGGCAATCTCCAGCGCCATCACCCCTTCACGCTGCGCCGTGCTCATGCGCTCCTGCATCAGGCTGCCCTCCATTCCGGAAATCGCGAGAAGAGACAGAACCAGCAGCAGAATCAGAGCCAGTAACAGCGCGCTGCCATACTCCTGCTGACGATACATATCACCCTCCTACCCTGTTGCGCAGCGTACTGACGCTGGTGTAGACCCTGTAAAGATGCCGGTCACCCGCCGTGGTTCTCAGCCCGGGGTTGCTCTCGCAGTCCAGCCATCCGGGATAGCAATAGGTCTGAGGCTCCTCGACCACATCCTCATTGCGGGAACGCACGAGAAAGCTGTAACGCACGGCCAACGCCTGCTGAGCATCCGAAGCGCTGCCCGGATCACTCCACTGGTCAACACTCCCGTCTCCCGACGTGTCCCGACCATACTGGATCTGCATACCCCATATATTGCTGACGAGCTCCTCCTCTCTGGATGTGGAGTACTGCCCAACGGTGCCATTGCCATCGGCCTGCATATCCAGGGTGTTGAAAGCAAGCGAACGTCGCCCATCATCATCCCGTATGTAGTATGCAACTCTGCTCGGCCGGAAGAACTTGGCCCCCTGGGAATAGGCCGACTGGTTCTGTCGGTCGTTGCCGGGGCTGCCAGTACCTGTATTAACCGTAAACCCGTTGTTCCGCGTGTTACTCACCTGAAAAACATCCGCTGCCTGGCAATTACTGATGATCAGGATGTCACCGTCGTTGACCAGGGCCTGCGGATTCTGGCCAGAAAAAATCGTGGCCGAGTTGACGGGTGTCTGCGTCGTAGCTGTTAATAATGCATTGCCCTGCACACCGCCAAAGCGTATGACATCGGATCCAGCGACGGCCCCGAAACCATTGCTACCGCCAACGTTGTCATCACCCCCAAGGGTTGTGAACATGGAATCGATATCTTCGACATTATTGTTCAGCATGCATGAAAACGGCTGATCCCCATCACCACCGTCGGGACAAGTCAGATTTTCCGGTGGATCCATACACCCCCAGTACCCCGCGTTCCGGATAGCCCGCCCGAGAATATCCATAGCCATACGTCCGGACTCCTGAACCCGTGCACTGGCTTCGTTCAAGCGGAATGTATCGCTGTTACTCGTAAAGATGTAGACCATCCCCATAGTGAGAAAGCTGGCAAGCAACAGGGCTACCATCAGCTCCACCACCGAGAGGCCACGCTGGTTACCGTAACCGTCAGTCATTGTTCATCCTCGCCTGCATGGTGAAGGATTCATCCCGCTCGCCGTCGTCCTCGAAACGGTCCCGTTCCTTCCATTCCAGAGTTACTTCCAGCATGTCGTCATTCATTTCCATATCCATATCCGCATCGGTACCCAGCACATCATCCATGCGGCGCTGGAGATCCGCCGGCACACTGGCTGGTATATCGCCATTGTTGGCCCTGACCCGATCCGCCATTTCCGAAACAAGCATGGTCGCGGTTGTTCGTTTATGCGCCAGGTTGGTCTGCTCCAACGCCACCAACTGGGTGCTGGCAATTCCAAGGAGTCCGATCGCCAGAATCACGACCGCAACAAGCACCTCAACCAAAGAGAGCCCTCTCTCGGAACGTCCTTCTGCCAGAGATCCCGTTTTCATGGGCAGTCCTCCTCGGTGGTTGTCACCTGACCGCCGCGGCTGATATCAATGCGCCGATCATTGCCTCCACTGTCTCCACAAAGCCGTAGCGTTTCGTTACTTGTTGCCAGACCATTCCCCCGGAAGGTTACCGCGTTACCGGAGATCGCCATTCGGGTTTCAGATCCCTGGAACTGGCGAAGCGTATTACCACCCATGACAACCTGGAATCCCTGATCCCAATCACCACTGGTTGGCTGGAGCGTTACCTGCTGCCCTTCGCGCAGCGCCTGCGACCGCGCAAAATTTAGTGCGCCCACAAGACGGTTGGTGCTTGATGTCACCTGATTGTTCTCAACGAGGGTCTGGAACCCGGGCACCGCAACCGCCGCAATCACAGCCAACAACACGATCACGATCATCAGTTCAACCAGCGTGAACCCTCTCTGGGTTAGCCCTGCTGTGCGGACAGAATTTTCCATTCCAATACGCCTCATGACGCGCCTCGTCCAATCGATGGACACGGTTCAATGACTCAATGTTCAGAATAGCGTGGGTTACGGAAATGTCAGCCGGTGGCCGACGAGCGGAACGGATCAGGGGATGAGCGGTAAAACGATGTGAAAGGAATCACACCGGCAGGGAATGTGGAAGCCTGGACTCAGGCTTCCACTTCTTTGGCGGGAATCCGCAGCGCCTTGGGCATGCTGAACACCACGTTCTCCTGTTCGCCTTCGAGCTCGTCAGGAGTCTCACCACCGAACTCGCGCAGGCGCGCCACGACCTCTTCAACCAGGACCTCAGGCGCGGAGGCCCCGGCCGTCACGCCCACGGCGCCCACGTTTTCAAGCCATGAGGCTTCAATCTGGTCAGCCGCATCAATCAGGTAGGCGGGCGTATCCATACGTTCAGACAGCTCGCGCAGGCGGTTGGAGTTGGAACTGTTGGGCGAGCCCACCACCAGCATCAGGTCGCACTCGGCGGCGAGCATTTTCACCGCGTCCTGACGGTTCTGGGTGGCGTAGCAGATGTCGTCCTTTCGCGGACCCTGGATGGCCGGGAAACGGGTCTGCAAGGCATCGATCACGCGTGCGGTGTCGTCCATGGAAAGTGTTGTCTGGGTCACGAAGGCCAGCTTTTCAGGGTTCTTCACCTGCAGCTTCTCGACATCGGCCTCGCTTTCCACCAGGTAGATGTCACCGCCATTGCTGCGGTCGTACTGGCCCATGGTGCCTTCCACCTCGGGGTGGCCGGCATGGCCGATGAGGATGCATTCACGGCCTTCCCGGCTGTAGGTCATGACCTCCATATGCACCTTGGTCACCAGCGGGCAGGTGGCATCAAAAACCTGCAGCCCGCGGTCCTGGGCTTCCTGCTGAACAGCCTGGGAGACGCCGTGGGCGCTGAAGATCACCCAGGCATCGTCGGGCACCTGGTGCAGCTCGTCCACGAATACGGCGCCACGCTCGCGCAGGTTGTCCACTACGAACTTGTTGTGGACGACTTCATGCCGCACGTAGATAGGGGCGCCGTAGACATCGAGCGCCCGATTGACGATCTCGATGGCGCGGTCAACGCCGGCACAGAATCCACGGGGATTGGCGAGCTTGATCTGCATGGTCATGATTCCCGGTGCTTACTGGACATCCACAATCGAGACTTCAAACTCAAGTGTCTTGCCCGAGAGTGGGTGGTTAAAATCTACCTCAACGGTATCATCATCAAACGCCTTGATGACACCGGGCACTTCCGCCTTGGCCGCATCCGCGAAGGAGAGCACCATGCCCTCTTCCAGCGGCAACTCGGGGCTGAACTCGCGGCGCTTGAAGGTCTGGACGTTGTTCGGGTTGGGCTGGCCAAAGGCGTCTTCAGGCGGTACTGAGAAGGTCTGCCGGTCGCCTGCTTTCAGGCCGTGCAGGCAGCGCTCGAACGCCTCCGGCAGGTTACCATCGCCCACGGTCAGCGTGGCCGGCTCTTTCTCAAAGGTGGAATCCACGTCCGAGCCGTCTTCCAGCCGCAACGCGAAATGCAGGGTCACCTGGCTGTCCGGTCCGATTACGCTCATTGCCTGTTGCCCTTTTGCTGTGACCCGCTGTCGCCCTGCTCGCCGCTTATAAACAGATCCAGCAGCAGCATAATGGCGCCAACGGTAATGAAACTGTCCGCCACGTTAAAGGCGGGGAAATGGTAGCCGGCCCAGTGGAAATGGAAAAAATCCACCACATAGCCGTGCACCACGCGATCGTAGAGGTTGCCGACAGCGCCGCCAAGCACGAACGCCAGCGCGATGCCGAGCCAGGTCTCGTGCCGCTTCAGCCGTGTCAGCCACACCACCAGCACCCCCGAGATGACGACCGCGAGCGATATGAAAAGCCAGCGCTGCCAGCCGGCCCCCTCCGAGAGGAAACTGAAGGCCGCGCCAGTGTTGTGCAGCAGCGTCAGATTGAAGAACGGCAGAACCACGTTGGCCTCACCGTAATCCAGCATGGCCGTGGCGGCGGCCTTGGTGGTCAGGTCCGCGATCACGATGAAGGCCGCGATGATAAGCCCGTTACGGGCCAACGGTGTCAGCATACCGTTACGCAAACCGCCGTTTTTCGCCATCGCCGCTGATGTTGCTGATGCAGCGGCCGCATAGATCCGGGTACTCGCTGTGCTCGCCCACATCCGGGCGATGGTGCCAGCAGCGTTCGCACTTGGTATGGCCGGCGGCGACCACCGCCACCTTGAGCCCTTCCACGTCCGTCTCCGGGGCATCACCCGCCTCGGCCAGCGGCGCGACACGGGCCTCGGACGTAATCATCACGAAACGCAGCTCGTCACCCAGGCGCTCCAGCAGTTCCTTAAGCCCGCCGTCCGCGTAGAGGGTGACCTCGCCGCTGAGCGAGCCCTTGATCGTGCCTTCATTCCGGGCCGCTTCAAGCTGCTTGTTCACGGCGCTGCGCACCTCGATGAGCGTATCCCACTCATCCTGCTTGATCGGCGCGTCCGCAGGCAGCGCTTCCAGCCCTTCGTGCCAGGTGGCCCAGTGCACGCTCTCATCGCGCTCCCCGGGGATATGCTGCCAGATCTCATCCGCCGTAAAGGTCAGGATGGGCGCGATCCAGCGCGAGAGGGCCTCGGCCACGTGATAGAGCGCTGTCTGGCAGGAACGCCGCTCCAGGCTGTCCGGCTGGGTGGTGTATTGGCGGTCCTTGATGATGTCCAGGTAGAAACCGCCCAGATCCAGGATGCAGAAGTTGTGTACCTTCTGGTACACCTGCAGGAAGCTGTAGCGGTTGTAGGCGTCGATCACCTCCTCCTGAAGGCGCCGCGCCCGGTCCACCATCCAGCGGTCCAGCGCCACCATGTCATCAAAGGCCACACTGTTTGTGGCCGGGTCGAACCCGTCCAGATTGGCCAGCAGGAAGCGCGAGGTATTGCGGATACGCCGGTACGCGTCTGCCGTGCGCTTGAGGATGTCCTGGGAGACTGACATCTCGGCGCTGTAGTCCGTCGCCGCGACCCAGAGCCGCAGAATATCCGCGCCCAGCTCGTCCATCACCTTCTGGGGCGCGATCACGTTGCCCATGGACTTGGACATCTTGTAGCCCTTCTCGTCCACGGTGAAACCGTGCGTCAGCACTTCCTTGTAGGGGGCCATCTTCTTGATGGCAATGCCGGTCTTCAGCGAGGACTGGAACCAGCCGCGGTGCTGGTCCGAGCCTTCCAGGTACAGGTCCGCGGGGTAGCGGTTTAGGTCCTCGCGCCGGTCCAGCACCGAGGCGTGGGTCACACCCGAGTCAAACCAGACGTCCAGTGTGTCCGTCACCTTCTCGTAGGTGTCCGCGTCATCGCCAAGCAGTTCGCGCGCATCCAGCTCATACCAGGCGTCGATGCCGTCCTTCTCGATGGCCTTCGCGGCCGCCTCGATCAGCTCCGGGGTGCGCGGATGAAGTTCATAGGTGTCCTTATGGACGAACAGCGTGATTGGCACCCCCCAGGTACGCTGGCGTGAGATGCACCAGTCCGGGGATTGCTCGATCATGCCCTCGATGCGCTGCTGCCCCCAGGACGGAATCCAGCGCACACCGGGAATGGCCTCCAGAGCGCCTTGCTTGAGCCCGTTGCGGTCCATGCTGATGAACCACTGGGGCGTGGCCCGGTAGATGAGCGGCGTCTTGGTCCGCCAGCAGTGCGGGTAACTGTGTTTGAAGGACTCCTGGAACAGCAGGCAGCCCTCGCGCGCCAACGCTTCACAGACCGGCGTATCCGCCTTGTAGATGTGGATGCCCGCGAACTCACCCGCCGCTTCGGCGTAGGTGCCGTCCGCCTTGACCAGGTTAAGTGTGCCGATGCCGTTCTCGCGCCCGATCTCGAAGTCATCGGGGCCGTGGTCCGGTGCGGTATGAACGAGGCCGGTACCCGCATCCGTGGAAACATGATGCCCGAGCACAACAGGTACCTGGCGTTCATAGAGCGGGTGCTGCAGCATCACCCCGGTGAGCGCCGCGCCACGGCAGCGTGCCACCACCTCGGCGTTCTGCAGGCTCCAGCGCTCGGTCACCGTCTCGCGCAGCTCTTCGGCTACCACGAGGTATTCGGCGCCACGACCAGCGTCGGCACGGATCAGGCTGTATTCCAGTTCCTCGTTAACGGCCACCGCCTGGTTCGCGGGAATGGTCCAGGGGGTCGTGGTCCAGATCACCAGTGATACCGGAGCATCCAGTCCGTTTTCACCAAACGCGGAAGCCACCCTACCCGGATCGACAGCCGGGAAACGGACGTCAATCTGGATGGAGGTCTTCTCCTGGTATTCCACTTCGGCCTCAGCAAGCGCGGACTGGCCGACCACACTCCAGTAGACGGGTTTGAAGCCCCGCTCCAGGTGCCCGTTGTCGATGATACGGCCCAGGGAACGGACGATGTCCGCTTCCACCTTCGGGTCCATGGTCAGATAGGGGTTATACCAGTCCCCCATTACCCCCAGGCGGATGAAGTCCTGACGCTGGTTGTCCAGCTGCTCGGCGGCGTAATCGCGGCAGGCCTGGCGGAACGTCTTGTAGTCCACCTTGTCGCCGGCCTTGCCGATGTCCTGCTCAACCTTGTGCTCAATGGGCAGCCCGTGACAGTCCCAGCCCGGCACATAAGGGGCATCATAGCCCATGAGGTTGCGGGACTTGACCACCATGTCCTTGAGGATCTTGTTGACCGCATGACCAATGTGGATGCTGCCGTTGGCGTAGGGCGGGCCGTCGTGCAGCACGAAGCGCTCGGCGCCCGCACGGCGCTGGCGCAGCGTGCCGTAGAGGTCCAGACGGTTCCAGCGCTCAAGCATTTCCGGCTCGCGCTTGGAGAGGTTCCCACGCATGGGGAAATCCGTCTTTGGCAGGTTCAGCGTGTCTTTGTAATCGCTCATGAAGGTTCCCGGAGTCTGTCGTTTCGGTCAGCGTTCCACATTGGTCGGTACCGGGCGGTTGTTCGCCAGCCAGTCACGCCCCTGGTTGATGTCCTCGTGAATCCGTTTTTCCAGCTCGTCCACGGAATCGAACTTGACCTCGTCCCGCAGATGGTAAAGGAAGGTCACCCGTAACCGCCGACCGTAGAGGTTGGCGGAGAAATCCAGCAGGTGCACCTCCAGCGACGGGTACTGCCCATTGACCGTCGGGCGCATGCCGATGTTCGCAAGCCCCCGCTCAACATGCCCACCGGGCATCTCGACCGTCACCACATACACCCCCCGTAGCGGCGGTTTGCGCCCGCTGAGCAGGATATTGGCCGTGGGCACCCCGAGTTCACGCCCCAGGGCCTTGCCGTAAACCACCCTGCCGGAGAGCGAATAGGGCCGCCCCAGCAGTTCGTGGGCATCCGCCAGCCGGTTTTCACCCAGCGCCTGCCGCAGACGGGTGGAGCTGATACGTTCGCCCCCCACCCGTATGGTCTGGGTATGCTCCACTTCAAAACCCCGCTCGGCACCAACCTGTTGCAGAAGCCGGAAATCGCCCCTGCGGTCACAGCCGAAGCGGAAATCATCGCCCACCACCAGGTGCTGCACGTTCAGCCCTTCCATCAGGACCTGCTCGATGAAGTCCATGGCCGAGAGATTGCGCAGCCGGGAGCGGAACTGCAGGCAGACCACAATATCCACATCATGGGAGAGCAGCATTTCCACTTTTTCCCGGAAACGCATCAGCCGTGGCGGCGCATCGGCACCGCCAAAGAACTCCCGCGGCTGGGGCTCGAACACCATTACCACCGAGGGAACGCCCAGCTGATGGGCCCGGTCCCGCACCTGGTCAATGATTACCTGGTGACCACGATGGATACCGTCAAAGTTGCCTATGGTGGCGACACACCCATTCGCAAGGGGGTTGTCACTGCGTTCCGCCCAGCGCTTGAGATTGTGCAGCCCTCGGATCAGCCGCATGCGGGGCTCCTCCTGATTTTCGGGGACCGCGGATTATACCGCAATGGTGGGACCGGGCCCAATGCCCGCCGTTGCAACAGGCCTCAATGCATACGGAAATGCCGCAGCCGCACGCCGCAGATCAGGAGCACGGCGAAGTAGGCCAGGACCCCACCGGTCACCAGAGCGGCAGTGAAGGCGATGCGCGTGAGCAGATCAAAGTCCAGCCACTGCGCAGCCGCCGGCGCGAAGGCGAACAGCAGCCCACCCATGACAGCGTTGGCCGCCAGCAGCTGCAGCGCGAAGCGCCCCCAGCCTGGCTGGGGCCGGAAGACGCCTTCGCGGTACAGCCCCCGCAGCAGCAGGCTGCCGTTCATCCAGGCGGAGAGTGCCGTTGCCAGCGCCAGCCCGGCGTGTGCCAGCGGCCAGACCAGGATGAGGTTGAAGACCATATTGGAGGTCATGGCGATCACCGCGATCCGGACCGGGGTCCGCATGTCCTGCCGGGAAAAGAAACCGGGCGCCAGAACCTTAACCAGCATGAAGGCAATCAGCGCCAGGGCATAGGCCCGCAGGCTCTGCGCCGACATGAACACATCCCGCGCTGTGGTTTCGCCGTAATGGAAGAGGGTTGCGACCAACGGCTCCGCCAGCAGGCACAACGCCAAGCCTGCCGGGATACCCAGTAGCAGCACGCTGCGCAGCGCCCAATCCAGAGTGCGTGAAAAGGCATCCATGGACTCGTCCGCGTGTTTGCGGGAGAGATTCGGCAGGATCACGGTGCCGATAGCGACACCAAAGATCCCCAGCGGCAACTCTGAAAGGCGATCCGAGTAATAGAGCCAGGACACACTGCCCGTCTCCAGCATTGAGGCCAGTATGGTATCCAGTAGCAGGTTGATCTGGCTGACCGAGACCCCGAACAGCGCGGGTGCCATGAGCTTCATGATCTGGATAACGCCTTCATGCCTATAATCGATTCTTGGCCGCGGCAGCAGATTGAGGCGGGCCAGAAACGGCAGCTGGAACAGCAGCTGCAGAACACCGGCGATCAGCACCCCCCAGGCCAGTGCCAGCACCGGCTCCTGCATATAGGGGGTCAGCCAGATGGCGCTGGCGATCATGCTCAGGTTCAGGATCACGGGCGTGAACGCCTGGACCCCGAAAATGTCGTAGCTGTTCAGTGTGCTGCTGCAGAAGGCCGTAAGCGAGATCAGCATCAGATAGGGGAAGGTGATGCGCAGCATTTCCACCGCCAGCGGGTAGCGCACTTCGTCCCCGATGAAGCCAGGCGCAAACGCCGCTGTGATCCAGGGCGAGCCCAGTACCGCCAGCACGGACAGCACCAGCAGCACAAACCCCAATGACCCGGCCACGGTATTGACCAGTGAGTGCACCGACCGGGTGTCATACTTCTGGCGGTATTCGGAGAGCACCGGCACAAACGCCTGGTTGAAGGCACCCTCACCGAAAAGCCGACGCAGGAAGTTGGGAATCTTGAACGCCACAAAGAAAGCGTCCGCGTCCGGGCCGGCCCCGAAGTAGCGCGCGATCACAATGTCCCGGGCCAGCCCCAGGACCCGGGAAAACATGGTGAAAACGGCGAAGATGCCGGAGGACCCCAGCAGGCCACGGGAGCGACCGGCCGGCGGCGTCTCATCGCTCTGCGATGCTGGCTCTGTCTGCGGCTCCTGAGTCATGCCTGGTGATCCCGGGTGAAAACGCCGGATACTACCACCCCGCCCGCCGGATGACGACAGCACCACCGCCCTGTCCTTGACAACAGGCCATCTGCGCGGCATTATTCCGCGTCATTTCAGACCCATTGGTAACCCGAATTCGAGGAGTCAAACGGTGGCTAACTCTCCGCAAGCAAGAAAGCGTGCCCGCCTCAACGAGATCCAGCGCAAGCACAACGCTGGCCAGCGCTCACGCGCCCGTACCTTCATCAAGAAGGTCGAGACCGAGCTGAACAAGGGCAACGCGGAAGGTGCACGGGAAGCGTTCCGTCAAATGGAACCCGTGCTCGACAGCAGCGTAAACAAGGGCATCTTCGCCAAGAACAAGGTGGCCCGCCACAAGAGCCGCCTCAACGCCCGCATCAAGGCGCTTCAGTCCGCCTGATCGGCACCGGGTTGCCGTCCAGCAGACAGACCCCGCCTCGGCGGGGTCTGTCTGTTTCAGGGGGCGGGAAAGCCGGTTTACACCAGAACCATGTTATCCCGGTGTATCAGCTCCTCCTCCTGAAGGTAACCCAGCCGCTCGGCAATCTGCTCACTGGGGCATCCCACCAGTTGCCGGGCTTCAGCCGCATCATAGCTGACCAGCCCACGCGCGACCTCCCGGCCCTGTTCATCCACACAGGAAACCATTTCGCCACGCCGGAATGCACCCTCTACCCGACGCACCCCGACCGGTAGAAGACTCCGCCCGCCTTCAGTGAGCACCCGCACAGCCCCTGCGTCCAGAACCAGCCGCCCACGCGTGCGCAGATGCCCCGCCATCCACTGCTTACGGGCATCCAGCCGCTCCTGGTCCGGAACCAGAAGGGTGCCTACCGGCTCACCGGCCCGGGCCCGGGTCAGGACCGCCTCCATGCGTCCACCCGCGATCAGCGTGAAGGCGCCGGAGCGGGCCGCAAGGCGGGCCGCGCGAACCTTGGTCGCCATACCCCCGCTACCGAGCGCACCCCGCCCCCCGCCGGCGACCATGGCGTCCAGACGCTCATCGCTGGCATGCGCCTCCGGAATCAGCGCGGCGTCAGGATTGCGGCGTGGATCGCTGTCATAGAGACCCTCCTGATCCGTCAGGAGAATCAGGCCATCCGCTTCCACCAGATTGGCAACCAGCGCGCCCAGAGTGTCGTTGTCACCAAAACGGAACTCATCGGTGACAACGGTGTCATTCTCATTCACAACGGGCACAACGCCCATGGGCAACAGCGTCCTGAGCGTACTCCGCGCGTTCAGGTAACGCTTGCGGTCGGAAAGGTCATCATGGGTGAGAAGAATCTGGGCGGTATGGCTGCCGTAGCGCTGGAACTGGGCTTCCCAGGCCTGCACCAGACCCATCTGCCCCACTGCCGCAGCCGCCTGCAGTTCATGCACATGCTCGGGCCGCTGCAGCCATCCAAGGCGGCTCATGCCCTCGGCCACGGAACCGGACGAGACCAGCACGATTTCCACGCCAGCGCGCTTCCAGACCATGAGCTGGTCCACCCACTGGGTCAGAATGCTCTGGGAAAGACCGCGACCGTCGTCGGTCAGCAGCGCGCTGCCGATTTTCACCACCAGCCGCCGGGCCTCAACAATACGCTGGCGCTCAGTCATGGCGCGCAGCCTCAGCGCACGTAGACCACCTCGACATCGTGATCATCGTCCTCGTCGTCGTCATCATCGTCGTCATCATCCTGTCGGGGGCTACGCAGCGACTGGATGTGCTCCCTGGCTTCCTCATCCACACGTTCACGCAGCTCGGCCTCGGCCCGCGCGAACTCCGGATCATCCCGCTCAAGTTCGTCGCGCTCCTCAAGCCAGCGCATGATCGCCTGGGAGAGAGCCTGGATTCCGTCACCACTGAGCGCCGATACCAGGAAAACCGGGCCCTGCCAGTCCAGCGCCTTGCGCATGCGCTCCACTTCCTCCTCGGCATCGGGAAGGGAGTCCGACTTGTTGATGACCAGCCAGCGCTCACGCTCGGCCAGAGCCGGACTGAAACGCTCCAGCTCACGGGTGATGGTATGGACGGAATCCACGGGATCCGCGTCATCCCAGGGCATCGGGTCCACCAAGTGCAGCAGAAGCCGGGTGCGTACCAGGTGACGCAGGAATCGGATCCCCAAGCCAGCGCCCTCGGAGGCGCCCTCGATCAGCCCCGGAATATCCGCCACCACAAAACTCTGGTGCGCCGCCACGGATACCACGCCCAGGTTGGGCACCAGGGTCGTGAAGGGATAGTCCGCGACCCGTGGCTTGGCCGCGGACATGGCGCGGATCAGTGTGGACTTGCCGGCATTGGGCAGGCCGACCAGGCCCACGTCCGCCAGCACCTTCATCTCCAGGCGGATCTCCCGGGCCTCACCCGGCGAGCCGGAGGTGGTCTGGCGCGGCGCCCGGTTCACGCTCGACTTGTAGCGGGTATTACCGAGCCCGTGAAAGCCGCCCTGAGCCACCAGCAGGCTCTGACCCGCCTCGGTCAGGTCGCCCAGGATCTCGTCCGTATCGCAGTCGACCACGGTTGTGCCCACGGGCACATCCAGAACCCGGTCCTCACCCTTACGGCCGGAGCAGTTGCTGCCACGGCCATCCTCGCCGGTACCGGCGCGGAACTTACGCTGATAGCGGTAATCCGCAAGGGTGTTGAGGTCGCCGTGTGCCCGCAGGAGAACAGAACCGCCGTCACCACCGTCGCCTCCGTCCGGCCCACCCTTGGGCACGAACTTCTCACGGCGGAAGCTCAGGCAGCCATTACCACCCTTCCCGGCCTGGACCACAATGGTGACTTCGTCTACGAACTGCATGGAATGCCTCGAATCAAAAAACCCCGTACCGGGTCGGCGACCGCCACTGGCTCAGCCAGCAGCGGACAGCACGTCGGCACGGGGTCGTTCAGCGTCCGGAAGCGCGGTTCAGCCCGCGGATTCGACGCTCACATACTTACGGTTACGGGGCCCCTTCACATCGAACCGCACCACGCCCTCGTCCAGGGCAAACAGGGTGAAGTCCTTGCCAATGGCCACGCCCTGGCCGGCATGGAAGCTGGAGCCGCGCTGGCGAACAATGATGCTGCCGGGCTTGACCGCCTGGCCACCGAACGCCTTCACACCCAGTCGTTTCGACTCGGAATCGCGTCCGTTCTTGGTACTGCCTGCTGCCTTTTTGTGAGCCATGCTGCCCCCTTAAGCCTTGATACCGGTAATCTTGACTTCAGTGTACCACTGCCGGTGCCCCATCTGCTTCATGGAGTGCTTCCGGCGGCGGAACTTGATGATCTGGATCTTGTCGTGACGACCGTGACTGACCACTTCGCCGGTCACTTTCGCGCCTTCCAGGTCCGGGGTGCCGATCTTCACATCGTCCCCTTCGCCCGCCAGCAGAACACGGTCGAATTCAACCGTACCGCCGGTCTCGGTCTCGATCTTCTCGAGCTTGATCTTTTCGCCTTCGCGAACGCGGTGCTGCTTACCACCGCTGACAAACACTGCGTACATGCGCCTTCTCCGTCGATGACCCATCCCTGCTCTTTGACCTGGTTCTAAGGGAAGCACTCTGGCAACCCTATAGCAGGGAGCGGCAGGTATTGGGATGAGTTACAGGGCTGCGGATTATAGAGAAAT
This sequence comes from Halospina sp. K52047b, assembly GCF_008709855.1. Lineage (NCBI taxonomy): Bacteria > Pseudomonadati > Pseudomonadota > Gammaproteobacteria > Halospina > Halospina sp. K52047b. The sequence continues at coordinate 33,826 of NZ_VYJH01000005.1, forward strand.
CCGCCCCCGGAGACAAGCACAACAACCCTCGTGGTGAGCAACCGGGTGCGTTATGCTCCGGCCAGGCAGCATGCAGAATCAGGGAGACCGGAACATGAACGGAAACCGTCACGAAAGCAGCCCCGTTACAGGGCCGAACAGACGCGTGATCGCCGCCCTTGCCGGGATTGCACTGGGCGGCACTGGCCTCTACCTGGTGGGCCAATCCCACCCGGGCGACGCGGAGCACTTCGGGTTCTGGTCTCTGGTACCGCCCGCACTCGCGATTGTGCTCGCCTTCTGGCTGCGCGAGGTCATCAGCGCCCTTGCCATCGGCATCATTGCCGGCGGACTCATTGCCGGGCAGGTGAACGTCATCGACGCTTTCCTGATCCCCTCTATCGGTACGGAGAGCTACGCCCTCATCCTGCTGGTCTACCTGTGGGCCCTGGGCGGTCTCATCGGCATATGGACCCGGACTGGCGGCGCTGCCCGCTTCGCCGGCTGGGCCGGGGAACGGATGGTCCGCGGCCCGGTCAGTGCCCGCCTGTTCACATGGATCATGGGGCTCATCTTCCACCAGGGCGGCACCATCTCAACCGTGCTGACCGGCACCACGGCGCGACCGCTTGCGGATAAACACCGCGTCTCCCACGAAGAGCTGTCCTACATCACGGACTCAACGGCCTCGCCCGCGGCCACCCTGATCCCATTCAACGTCTGGCCCATCTATGTGGGCGGCCTTCTGGCCGGCACCATCCCACTCTTCGACAGCAGCGAGGATGGCATCCAGTTCTTCTTCCAGGCCCTGCCCTACAATTTCTACGCCATCGCCGCCCTGCTCATCACACTGCTCTTCGCACTGGACCGGCTGCCCTTTTCACCCGGCAGGCGGATGCGCGAAGCCATGAGCCGGGCCCGGGATACCGGCAAGCTCGACCGCGACGGCGCCAGCCCACTGACCTCCAGGGAGCTTACCGATAACCGCGTTCCGGAAGGCTACCGTACCGGCCTGTTAGACTTCCTGGCACCAATCGGGGTCCTTCTGGGCGTTGCCATCATCCCCTACTTTGTGACCTACTTCCTGCTCGGCTGGACCGGAGGCGACCAGGATCCGCTTCTTCTGGTGGCCGAAGCGTTCATCCTCGCCGTGATCACCGCCATTGTGATCGCCCTGGTCAAGGGTATGCCCTTTGACGAGGTCATGGGTGGGTTCGTGGATGGCTGCAAGGGCGTCACCATCGGCGCCATCATCCTGGGGCTGGCCGTATCCCTCAAGGACGTCACCGACGCCGTTGGCACCGCCGACTTCCTGGTCTCCACCGTTGGCGACAGCATACCCGCGGCACTCATGCCCGCACTGCTGTTCGGCCTCTGCCTGGTGATCGCCTTCGCGACCGGCACTTCCTGGGGCACCTACGCGGTCATGATCCCCATCGCCATGCCCCTGGCCTGGCACATTGCGCCGGAGCCGTTCTTCGTCACACTCTGCTTCAGCGCTGTGATTGGAGGCGCTGTCTTCGGGGACCAGTGCTCGCCCATATCGGACACCACGGTGCTGTCCTCACTGGCCACGGGTGCGGACCTGATGGACCATGTGCGCACCCAGATCCCACTGACCGTCCTCGCCGGCGGCATTGCCGTAGTGGGCTATACCCTGCTGGCGCTGGTAACAGGGGCGGGGAGCTGACCGTTCAAGTTGACAGCCCCGGGCGCGCCCCATAATGTACGGCTCCTGCATGTCCCGGCAGCCGCTGGGGCGCCGCCCGACAACTGCCCGAATGCCTATGAGTCTGGATGCGATCTACGCCCCCGTCCGGGACGACTTTGAGCGCGTCAACGCGCAGATCCACGATCAGCTGAATTCCCGTGTGCCACTGGTCGAGCACATCGGCCACTACATTGTGGACAGTGGTGGCAAGCGCCTGCGCCCCCTGCTGGTCCTGCTCAGCGCCGGCGCCCTGGGTAACGGCGGGCAGCGCCAGGCGACCCTGGCGGCAGTGATCGAGTTCCTGCATACCGCCACCCTGCTGCACGACGACGTGGTCGACACCTCCGAACTGCGCCGGGGTCGGGAAACGGCCAACGCCCGCTGGGGCAATGCCCCCAGCGTCCTGGTCGGCGATTTCCTCTACGCCCGTGCTTTCCAGATGATGGTGCGCCTGGAGAACATGCGGGTGATGGACCTGCTGTCCGAGGCCACCGGCGTCATCGCCGAAGGCGAGGTGCTGCAGCTGACCAATGTCCGCAACCCGGATCTTTCCGAAACGGACTACCGCAACGTCATTCACAGCAAGACCGCCATGCTGTTCCAGGCGGCCTCCCACTCCGCCGCCGTTCTGGCGCAGGCGGACGGAGCCACTGAAACCGCGCTGCGGGATTACGGCCAGCACCTGGGCATGGCCTTTCAGATCGTGGACGACGTTCTGGACTACGAGGGCAGCGCCGAAACCATGGGCAAGAATGTGGGTGACGACCTTGCCGAGGGCAAGACCACCCTGCCCCTGATCCACGCCATGGCAAAGGGCACGCCCGAGGATGCGGCAACCGTGCGCCAGGCCATTCGCAGCGGCGGCCCGGACCAGCTCGGCCCGGTGCTTGCGGCTGTCCACAACAGCGGCGCCATCGAGTACTGCCGCGGGCGCGCGGCCGAGGAAGCGGAAAAGGCCCGGCAATGCCTTGAAACCCTGCCCGGTTCCCCTCACCGCCAGGCCATGTACCACCTGGTGGATCTGGCGGTTCAGCGCTCAGACTGAGGCGCTGGCACAGGCTTCCGGAAAGTCTGGACCCAGATGCCCCCGCCCATGGGGCCGCTCCAGCTCCAGTTCCGGCCCGGCCGGCACAATCTGGGTCGGATTGATGGTTCTCTGGCTGCGGTAGTAATGACGCTTGATCTGGTCGATGTTCACCGTCTCTGAAACGCCCGGGATCTGGTAAAGATCCTGCAGATAGCCCTGCAGGTTCGGGAAGTCACGCAGCTGTTGGCGGTTGCACTTGAAGTGGCTGTAGTAGACCGCGTCAAAACGCACCAGGGTCGTGAACAGGCGCCAGTCCGCTTCCGTCAGGCGGTTACCCACCAGGTACCGCTGCCCGGCCAGAACCCCGTCGAGCCAGTCCAGGGCATCAAAAACCTCCGTGAACGCCTGCTCGTACTTGTCCTGGGCGGTGGCAAAGCCGGCCCGGTAGACGCCATTGTTGACGCTGTTGTACACCCGCTCGTTCACGGCCTCGATCTCCTCGCGCAGCGACACCGGGTGGAAGTCCAGCGCCCGTGCGCCCTGGCCGTCAAAGGCACTGTTGAACATCCGGATCAGGTCAGCGGATTCGTTGCTCACGATCCGCTTCTGGTGCGTGTCCCACAGGCATGGAATCGTGACCCGGCCGGTGTAATCCGGCGTATCCCGAGTATAGATCTCGTGCATGAAACGGGCACCGTTCTCATGATCACGATGGAAAGGCTCATCCGGCCGGAACTCCCAGCCGTTCTCCAGCATGTCCGGATGCACAATGGACACCGGAATCATGTCCTCCAGCCCCTTGAGCTTGCGGAAAACCAGCGTGCGGTGCGCCCAAGGGCATGCCAGCGCCACATAGAGGTGATAGCGCCCGGGCTCGGCGGCAAAGCCGGCGTCGCCTGTGGGCCCCGCACTGCCGTCCGGTGTTACCCAGTTGCGGAACTGGGCGCTCTCGCGCACAAAGGCACCGCCGCTCTTAGCGGTGTCGTACCACTGGTCATGCCACTGCCCATTGATCAGCAGCCCCATGGGACCTCCTTCTTTCAGAAACGTTCAGGGAATGAATACGCCTGACGTCAGATTGCGTTAGACTGGCGCTCACAACAAGCAACCAAATCTGGCCAACCCTTTCAGTTTTTCTGACCATGGCATTTCCCATCACCATAGACGCCCTGCGCGTGCTCGACGCCATCGCCCGCAAGGGCAGCTTTGCCGCTGCCGCCGAGGAGATGCACCGGGTGCCCTCCGCCATCAGCTACACGGTGCACAAGCTGGAGGAAGACCTGGATGTGCTGCTGTTTGACCGCTCCGGCCACCGGGCAACCCTGACCAATGCCGGCCACTACCTGCTGGAGGAAGGCCGGCAGCTTCTGGAGGCCGCCAACACACTGGCACGCACCACCCGGCGCGTGGCTGAGGGCTGGGAGACAAGCGTGACCATTGCGGTGGATGCACTGCTGCCCATGGCCTCACTGTTCCCCGCCGTAAGCGCTTTCAATGAACTGGGCGTGCCGGTGGAGATCCACCTGATGGACGAGGTCTTCAACGGCCCCTGGGATGCCCTGCACACCGGCCGGGCGGACCTGATCGCCGGTGCTTCCCGGGAGATCCAGCCTCCCGGCAGCTTTGAGCACCGGGATATCGGGCAGGTGCCCTTTGTCTATGCGGTGGCAAAGAATCATCCCCTGGCGAAGGAAACCGGCCCGTTTTCCGAGGAGGCTCTGAGCGCCTGGCCCGCCGTTGTGGCAGCGGACAGTTCCCGCCAGCTGCCTGCCGGCTCGGCGGGCATTTTTGCCCGTCAGCGCTCTCTTACAGTCTCCAGCATGGCCCACAAGATCGAGGCCCAGAAAGCCGGGCTCGGGATTGGCTGGCTACCCCGCCCTCAGGTGGAAACGGCCCTGGCGTCCGGGGAACTCGTCGCGCTGGACGTAGCCACCAAGCGCCCGCCAGTGATACTTTGCATGGCCCGCCGGCGCGGAGACCAGGGCAAGGCCATCAACTGGTTCTGGGAGCACCTCTCCCGACCGGACTACTTCGACCCCTGGCTCGATCCGGCCTGAAACGGACATCACCCATCACGGAGCAGAGCGGATTTCCCTGATGCATCAGCTGAACGAACTGGACGCGTCCTTTCTCTTTCTCGAATCCGAAACCACGCCAATGCACATTGGGGGCGTCTACATCTTTGATGCCTCGGAACGGGAAAAGGCCCTGACCTTCGATGACTTCCGGGATTACCTGAACCACCGCCTGCACCTGGCGGGGTTCTTCCGCCAGAAGCTGATGACCCTGCCATTCAACCTGGACCGCCCGTACTGGATTGACGACCCGGATTTCGACATCAACCGGCACCTGGAATCCGTGGATCTCCAGGGCGGCGGCTATGACGCCCTCATGGACCTGGCCGGGGAACGCCTGGCCACCCTTCTGCCACGGACGCGCCCCCTGTGGCAGGTGACCTGGATCGATGGATTCGGCCGGGATTCCCTGCTCCCGGTGGATGGCTTCGCCCTGGTGGTCCGGGTGCATCATGCCGCTGTCGATGCCTTCAGTGGCGAAGAGGTGATGGGCAAGCTCCTGGAATACACCCCCGACACCCCGACCAAGACACGACCGCCGGCGTGGCAGCCGGAGCCCGCGCCACGGCCGGAGCAGCTTCTGACCCGGGCCTCCCTGAACCTGCTGCGCAAGCCCTTCCAGTTCATGACCCTGACACAGTCCACCATGACAGCGGCCCTGCGCGACCTCCTGGAGCACCCCATTGGCCGGCTCCGCGCCGCCAGGGATGTTCTGGGCGCACCGCGCACGCCCTTCAACCGCAACCTGACGGAACGCCGCCGCCTGCACAACACCTCCATTGATCTGGCGCGCCTCAAGACGCTCAAGGCCGCTATCGGGCCGGATATCAGTCTCAATGACCTGGTCCTCGGAATCTGTGCGGAAGCCCTGAACCGCTACATGGTCAGCCACGGCATCGACACCCGGGAGAGCCTGGTGGCGCTTACACCGGTATCCGTGCGCTCACGCAGCCTCCGCCAGCCCACGGGCAACCAGATGTCCGCCATGCTGGTGAGCCTGGCCACGGATGAACCCGACCCGGCACGCCGGGTGGCCCGTATCCGCGATAACACCCGAACCTCGGAGAACTACCGGGAAGCCATCGCGGCGGACCGGCTGACGGAACGCCTGCCCTCCACCCTGGTGGCCCTGTCGACCCGGCTCTACAGCGAATTCCATCTGGCCCAGCACTACCAGCCTGCCTTCAATTTACCCATCACCAATGTCCCCGGTCCCCAGGTGCCCCTCTACCTGAAGGGCGCCCGACTGGTACACCAGATCAACTCGGCGCCCCTGTTCCATGGTGCCGGCCTGGCCATTCTGGCGCAGAGCTACGCGGGCGCCGTCCACGTCAATCTCACCACCTGCCCGGACCTGGTACCGGACGGTGAACAGCTCGCCGAGCTGATCGAGACCGCCGTGGAAGCAATTGAAGCCAATGTTATGGCCGGAATGGACAAATAAACGGTAGACTTAAGGCAGTCCTGCCAATCACAATCCAGTAACATCATGTAACCGTATCCCGCTGTGGGTGGCGATTCGTGACGGATTGTCAAATTGGGTTTAAATCTGTCTATACTGACGGCGAGGGGTGATCAGTGAGTACCCGGAAAGACGCGGCCGAAAACAACGACAACCACATGGTATTTAAGGGGGCAACCATGGAGCCGAAACCGAGGGCGGGTGAAGAGCGCACCCCCATCCCGTTCCGCAGCAGCCGTTTTTTCTGCGTCGGCAACCGCTGGTACTTCACCACCCGGGAAGGTTTTGACAGCGGCCCCTACGCGACCCGTGAGCGTGCCGAGGTAGGACTGCGCCGGTTCCTGAGCGTCGTGCGGATGCTGCCGGAACAGCAGTCAGAGACCCGGCACTGAAGCAGCACTTCAGAATCCCCACTGGAGCAGCGCCATCAGCACCAGGGCATAGGCGCCGGCCACCACGTCGTCGACCATGATGCCGACCCCACCGGGGGCACGACGGTCCAGCCAGCCGATGGGCCAGGGCTTGATGATGTCGAAGAAGCGGAAGGCCACAAACGCGAACAGCAGCCAGACCAGCGCGGTCGGCTGCAGTGCCAGCGCCAGCCAGATGCCCACGAACTCGTCCCAGACAATGGCTGGATGGTCATGCACGCCCAGCGCTTTCGCCGTACGCTCGCAGAGGTAGATCCCGGCCACGAAGGTCAACACCAGAACGCCCAGGTAAACCGGCCAGGGCATCCAGACGATCAGCGAGTAGAGCAGCAGACCCGCCAGGGTTCCCCAGGTTCCGGGCGCCTTCCGGGTGCATCCGGAGCCCAGACCCAACGCCAGGCAGTGACCGGGATCCCGCAGCAGTGCGCGCGGATTAACCGCAGTATCAGTCATGGTGCCCTCCGAAATGGGTGTAACCCTGCTCCTCCAGCTGGATGCTGCCCTCAGGGCCATTGAGCGTCACGCCAGCGCCTTCTGTCACGGTCCCGATCACGGTCAGTGGCAACGCACTGCCCTTCGGCCCTGACGGTGCAGGTCCACCGCCCGGCCAGACAAACAGCAGCTCATAGTCGTCCCCTGCAGACGCAGCCAACCGCCGGGCCCCTTCCAGACCCCGCAGGGAGACCAGTCCATCGGAAACCGGCAGGGCCTGCCAGTCCAGCCGGGCGCCCCGGTCAAGCAGAAGATGCCCGAGATCCGCCAGCAGACCGTCACTCACGTCCACGGCTGCAGAGCCGGCCTCACGCAGCCACTGCCCGAGAGCCAGGCGGGGTTCCGGGTACCGGTAGCGCTGGAGCGCGGTGTCCACCGCCGGATCCGGAGTATCCGATTCGTCCAACCAGTTGAGCGCCTCACCGGCCTCTCCCAGACTGCCGCTGACGCAGATCCGGTCACCGGGCTGGGCATTACCACGGCGCACGGCTGACCCGGCCGGCAGAAGCCCCTGGGCCTGCACCGTGATGCTCAATGGGCCACGTGTGGTATCCCCGCCCACCAGCTGGATGTTCTCGCGCACCGCCAGCGCCTTCATGCCGTCCGCAAATGCGGCCAGCCAGGAAGTACTGGCTTCCGGCAGTGTCACCGAGAGCGTAAAGCACAGAGGCTGGGCACCCATGGCGGCGAGATCGCTGAGGTTCACGGCCAGAGCACGCCAGCCCAGGGCATGGGGCGGCATATCACTGGGAAAGTGGACGCCCTCCACCAGGGTATCCATGGTCATCACCTGATCCTGACCGGGCGGGCAGCGTACAACCGCGCCGTCATTGCCGATGCCCTCAATCACCTCACTGTGGGTGACCGCGTCACCCAGGGGCTTCCAGAACCGGTCGATCAGGCTGAATTCATCCATGGTGGAACCGGGCGGGATCAGGCCCGCCGCGAGCGTGTTTCCGCCGGGCGCAGGCGCGGACTGAGGCGATCCAGTATGCCGTTGATGTACTTGTGGCCGTCGGTCCCGCCGAAGCGCTTGGCCAACTCAATACCTTCGTTGACCACCACACGGTAGGGCACATCAATGCGGTTCATCAGCTCGAAGGTGCCGATGCGCAGGATGGCCAGCTCAATGGGGTCAAGATCACTGACCGGACGGTCCAGCAGGGGCTCGAACTGACGGTCCAGGTCACTGCGGGAACGATCCACGCCCTGCAGCAGCTCCCGGAAGTAGGCCCCGTCGATCTTCTCCATGTCGTTGTCGGTCACGAACTCCGCCTCGATCTGGCTGATCGGGCTGTCGGAGAAGTGGCGCTGATACAGGGCCTGAAGCGCCAGCGAGCGCGCCTTGCGGCGATCCGCCGGGCGTGACTTGCCCTGGTTGCTCTCTGGCTGACCGCCTTCACTCATTGCGCGTCAATCCTCCGGAACAGGCTGACCATTTCCAGTGCCGTCATGGCAGCGTCGGCGCCCTTGTTACCGGCCTTGGTGCCGGCGCGCTCAATGGCCTGCTCGATGGTGTCCAGGGTCAGTACGCCGAAAATGACCGGCAGCCCTGTGTCCAGACTCACACTGCCCACACCGGAGGAACTTTCCCCGGCCACGTAGTCAAAATGGGGTGTGCCACCCCGGATCACCGCGCCCAGTGCGATCACCGCATCATGGCGCCCGCTCCGGGCCACTTTCTGGGCCGCCACCGGAATCTCGTACGCGCCCGGTACGCGGTAGATGGTGATACTGTCCCGGCTGATGCCATGCCGGATCAGGGTGTCCGTAGCCGCCTCCACCAGGCTCTCAACCACGAACCCGTTGAAGCGACCCACCACCAGCGCGTAGTCCCCGCGGCAGTCGGTGAAGTCACCCTCAATGGTCTTGATGTCTGTCATTGCTGTCTCCGTAGCGGGTCTCAACCTTACTGGCCGTTCCCGTCATCGTAGGGGAGGTATTCCACAACCTCCAGATCAAATCCGGAAATCCCCGAGAACTTGATGGGGGCGCTCATCAGCCGCATCCGGCTCACCCCGAGTTCACGCAGGATCTGGGAACCGGTACCCACGGTCAGGTAGACACCGGAACTGCCTGAGGAGTCCGTGGATGGCTTGCCATCCGAGTGGGCCTCAAAAAAGCCTCGAATGCGCTCCTCCAGTGCATAGCTGTCCTGGCCGTTGTTCAGAAGCACGATCACCCCTGAGCCTTCCTCGGCCACCTTGCGCATGGCCTCGTGCAGCGGCCAGCGTGGCGATCCCGGATAGTTGGCGTGCAGAAGATCCCGCAGGGTGTCCGTGATGTGGACCCGGACCAGCGTTGGCTTCTCCGGGTCCACCTCACCCATGGTCAGTGCCAGATGGGTCTCACCCTGAATGGAATCGCGATAGGTGTGCAGTCGGAATACCCCGTATTCCGTCGCCATCTCGTAGTGATCAACGCACTCAACAGTGCGTTCGTTCATGGTGCGGTAGTGGATCAGGTCCGCAATGGTGCCGATTTTCAGTCCGTGGCGTTCCGCGAACTCCTCCAGCTGGGGGCGGCGTGCCATGGTGCCGTCATCGTTCATCACCTCACAGATCACACCGGCCGACTCGAATCCGGCCATACTGGCCAGGTCGCAGGCCGCCTCGGTGTGACCCGCCCGAGACAGCACGCCTCCGGGCTGCGCCATCAGCGGGAAGATGTGGCCCGGGCTCACAATATCCTCCGCCCTGGCACCCCGGGATGCAGCCACCTGCACGGTGCGGGCCCGGTCAGCGGCGGAAATCCCCGTAGTCACTCCCTTGGCCGCCTCAATTGAGACCGTGAACTTGGTGCCGAACCCGGAACTGTTGCGCTGTACCATCAGCGGCAGGTTAAGGCGCTCACAGCGCTCGCGGGCCATGGGCATGCAGATCAGGCCGCGCGCCTCAGTGGCCATGAAGGTCACGTGCTCGGGCTGGACGCACTCGGCGGCCATGATCACATCACCTTCATTCTCCCGGTCCTCGTCGTCCATCAGGATGACCATCCGACCCTCGCGGATGTCCTGAAGGATTTCCTCAATACTGTTCAGCGCCATTCTGCACCCTGTTCGCTGTCTCTTAATGGCCGGACACCGCGGGTTTCAGGATCAGTCGCTGATCCGCGCCGACCACCCGCCGGTCCCATACCTCCATCCGGTGCTGTTGCGCCATCCGATCCAGCGCCAGCTCCGCCATGGGTTTCGCCCGACTGCCCAGCATTGTTGGTGCCAGGTACAGCCAGAATTCGTCAATCACATCCGCTTCCAGGGCCGCGCCCGCCAGCGTGGCACCCGCCTCAATGAGCACGTCATTGATCCCACGCGCAGCCAGAAGCCCCAGGACCGCCGCCAGCGCCGGTCGGCCACTGCCATCGGGGTCCACGGTAACCACTTCGGCACCACCGTCACGCAGGGGCCTGGCCCGGCTTTCCTCCAGAGCCGCCGCAGTGCTCACCACCAGGCATTGCCCCTCCCCCGTCACCACACGGGCGTCAGGGGCCGTAAGCAAACGCGGGTCAAGCACCACACGCAGAGGCTGCTGCGGCGGCAGCGTTTTGTCTCCGAGCTCCCCCAGCTCTTCAGGGCGCACCGTCAGCGACGGGTCGTCGTCCAGAACCGTCCCGGAACCGGTGATGATGGCACCGGAGCGGGCACGCAGCCGCTGGACGTCCGAGCGGGCGTCAGGTCCCGTGATCCACTGGCTTTCACCGGAGGCCATGGCGGTACGCCCATCAAGGCTGGCGGCCACCTTGAGCCGGACCCAGGGTGCGCCACCGGCCATGCGCCGCAGAAAACCCGCGTTCAGCGCCCGCGCCGGTTCCTCCAGCACGCCGCTGAGCGTTTCGATGCCCGCCGCTTCCAGCAGCGCCAGCCCCTGGCCGGCTACCGCCGGATTCGGATCCCCGGTGGCCACCACCACCCGCGCAACACCGGCATCAACCAGCGCCTGGGCACAGGGCGGCGTGCGCCCATGATGGCTGCAGGGCTCCAGGGTCACATACACGCTTGCCCCGCGCGCACGCGCCCCCGCCTCGGCGAGCGCGTTCACCTCCGCGTGAGCCTCGCCGGCCCGTCGGTGCCAGCCACAGCCCACAATGTCGCCCTCACTGACCACCACGCAGCCAACCCTGGGGTTGGGGTGTGCGCTGTACAGACCGCGTTCGGCAAGCTGCAGCGCCAGGGCCATGTATCGGGTATCGGAAGCGTTGGTCAAGGCGGGCACCCGTTTCCGGACTATTTATCCACGGATTCCTTCAGCGCCCGTGCCGCCACGGTCACGGGGGATTCATCGCCCACGTCACCGGAGTGGCTCAGCCGCTCGATCTCGTCCTTGAATTCATTGATGTCCTGGAAGCTGCGGTACACGGAAGCAAAACGAACGTAAGCCACCTTATCGAGCTGGCGCAGTTCGTACATGACCTCCTCACCGATCATCAGGGATTTCACTTCCCGTTCACCGGTGGAACGCAGCCGGAACTTGATCCGATTGATGGCGGCCTCAATGGCCTCAATATCCACAGGACGCTTTTCGAGGGCCTTCATCAGGCCCTCGCGCATCCTGTCCTCATCGAAGGGAACCCGCGAGCCGTCCTGTTTGACCACCCGGGGCATAATCAGCTCCGCCCCTTCAAAGGTGGTGAAGCGTTCGCGGCAGGACAGACACTCACGACGACGGCGCACCTGGTCGCCATCGGCAACCAGGCGCGAGTCGATCACTTTGGTATCCGCCTCGCCGCAGAAAGGGCAATGCATCCCGTTACACTCCCGGACGGCAAGCGGGTATCAGCAGGAGGTCAGTCAGCGTAGACCGGGAAACGCCGGCACAGCTCCAGAACCTGCTTACGGACCCGCTCGATGGTCTCTTCATTTTCCAGATCATCAAGGATATCACACATCCAGCCGGCCAGGTCCCGTGCCTCGGTTTCACCAAAGCCACGCGTGGTCATCGCCGGTGTGCCGATCCGAAGACCTGAGGTCACAAACGGCGAGCGCGGGTCGTTGGGGACCGCGTTCTTGTTGACCGTGATATTGGCCTTGCTGAGCGCGGCGTCCGCGTCTTTACCGGTGATGTCCTGCTTGATCAGGCTCAGCAGGAAGAGATGGTTCTTCGTGCCGCCGGAGATCACGTCGAAGCCGCGCTGCTGGAACACCTCGGCCATGGCCTGGGCATTCTTCACCACACGCTGCTGGTACTCCTTGAAGTCATCCTGCATGGCCTCCTTGAAGCACACCGCCTTGCCGGCGATCGCGTGCATCAGCGGGCCGCCCTGGCTGCCCGGGAAGACCGCGGAGTTGAACTTTTTCTCCAGCTCCGGATTGGACTTGGCCAGGATCAGGCCACTGCGCGGGCCCCGCAGGGTCTTGTGAGTGGTGGTCGTCACCACGTCCGCGTAGGGCACCGGGTTCGGGTAGACACCGGCTGCTACCAGACCGGCCACATGGGCCATGTCCACGAACAGGTAAGCGCCCACTTTGTCCGCGATCTCGCGGAAACGCTTGAAATTCAGCTCCTGGGAGTAAGCGGAGAAACCGGCCAGTACGACCTTGGGCTTGTGCTCAACCGCCAGGCGCTCGACTTCGTCGTAGTCGATCATGCCTGTTTCCGTGTCCAGGCCATACTGCACCGCATTGTAGGTCTTGCCGGAGAAGTTGACGCTGGCCCCGTGGGTCAGGTGGCCACCGGCGTCCAGGCTCATGCCCAGCACCGTATCACCCGGCTTCATCAGCGCCAGGTAGACCGCGTTGTTGGCGGAGGAACCGGAATGCGGCTGGACGTTGGCGTAATCCGCTCCGAACAGCTTCTTGGCACGCTCAATGGCGATCTCCTCTACCACGTCCACGTGCTCGCAACCACCGTAGTAGCGCTTGCCGGGATAACCCTCGGCGTACTTGTTGGTGAGTGCCGAGCCCTGCGCTTCCATCACGCGTGGACTGGTGTAGTTTTCAGACGCGATCAGTTCGATATGCTCTTCCTGTCGGCGGACTTCCGCCTCCATGGCATTCCAGACTTCCTCGTCGTAACCGGCAATGGTCATATCTCGCTTAAACATTGTCAGCCTCTCGTGTGCTGGCAATTGACGCGCCCCGAGGAACGCCTTTGCTTGCCAGAAAATGGTCGATGATGAACTCTCGGGGTCTCTCTGAAGGCGAGGCTATTCTACCGAAAAGGGGCCGCAATAACATCCGCCGCCCCAAAACGCGCCAGAACGCCCGCCACTGGCGGTCTTTATTGCCTCGAAAGCTGCGATTGGTTAACGTACGTCCAGATTCAAGCTTCCATTTTCCGACTTCCCAGCAGGATACCCATTCCATGGCTCAGTACGTATTCAGCATGAATGGCCTAGGCAAGGTCGTTCCCCCGAAGAAAGAGATCCTCAAGGACATCAACCTGAGTTTCTTCCCCGGCGCTAAGATCGGCGTTCTCGGCCTCAACGGCGCGGGTAAGTCGACCCTGCTGCGGATAATGGCCGGTGTTGAAACGGATTATGTGGGCGAAGCGCGCCCTCTGCCGGGCCTGAACATCGGTTACCTGCCCCAGGAGCCACAGCTGGACGAGAACAAGACCGTCCGTGAGATCATTGAGGAGTCCGTTGAAGGGGTCCACAAGGCGCTGGCGCGTCTGGATGAGATCTACGCCGCCTACGCCGAGCCGGACGCGGATTTCGACGCCCTCGCCAAGGAGCAGGGCGAGCTGGAAGCCTTCATCCAGGCCTCCGAGGGCCATGATATCGAGCGACGCATGGAGGTGGCTGCGGATGCCCTGCGCCTGCCGCCATGGGACGCTGGCGTACACCATCTTTCAGGCGGTGAACGCCGCCGCGTGGCGCTGTGCCGACTGCTGCTTTCCAGTCCCGACATGCTGCTGCTGGACGAGCCCACCAACCACCTGGACGCCGAGAGTGTGGCGTGGCTGGAGCGTTTCCTGCACGACTTCCCAGGTACCGTGGTGGCCATCACCCACGACCGCTACTTCCTGGACAACGTCGCCGGCTGGATCCTCGAACTGGACCGTGGTCAGGGCATTCCCTTCCAGGGCAACTACACGGGCTGGCTTGAGCAGAAGGAGAAGCGCCTGGAGCAGGAGGCCAAGCAGGAAGCTTCCCAGCGCAAGGCCGTCCAGCAGGAGCTGGAATGGGTCAAGACCCAGGCCAAGGGCCAGCAGTCCAAGAACAAGGCCCGCCTGAAGCGCTTCGAGGAGCTCAACTCCCAGGAATTCCAGAAGCGCAACGAGACCAACGAACTCTATATTCCGCCGGGTCCACGCCTGGGTAACAAGGTGATCGAGGTTGAGGGCGTGACCAAGCGCTATGACGACGAAGTCCTGTTCGAGAACCTGACCTTCAGCGTGCCGCCGGCCAGCATCGTCGGCATCATCGGTGGCAACGGCGCCGGTAAGTCCACCCTCTTCCGCATGATCGCCGGTACCGAGCAACCGGATGAGGGCCAGATCGTGCTGGGCGAGACCGTGGAACTGGCCTACGTGGACCAGATGCGCGAACTCAACGAGGAGAACAGCGTCTGGGAAGAAATCAGCGGCGGCCAGGACATCATTCAGGTGGGCCAGTACCAGACCCAGTCCCGCGCCTACGTGGGCCGGTTCAACTTCAAGGGCGCTGAGCAGCAGAAGCGCATCAAGGAACTCTCCGGCGGTGAACGCAACCGGGTGCACCTGGCCAAGCTGCTGCAGGAAGGCGGCAACGTCCTGCTGCTGGACGAGCCCACCAACGATCTGGACGTGGAAACCCTGCGTGCCCTGGAAGAAGCCCTGCTGGTATTCCCGGGCTGCGCCATGATCATCTCCCACGACCGCTGGTTCCTGGACCGGGTCGCCACCCACATCCTGGCCTACGAGAGTGACGGCGAGGTGGTCTTCCACGAGGGCAATTTCTCGGATTACGACCGCGACCTGCGCGCCCGCAAGGGCGAGGACGCCTGGGTACCCAAGCGGGTCAAGCACAAGAAACTTGCCTGAGTGGTTTTCCCCATCAGGGCATCTTTCACTATAGTGAAGGAAACGCCCTGATGAGGTTTGCCCCATGGCCAGCCGGGAACGCCGCTTTTTCAGCCGCATCCTGTTCGATGCCGCCTGTGAGATCCATCTGGGAGACCGCATCTGGCCCAGCCAGGTACAGGACATCTCACTCCACGGTGCGCTACTGAAAGCTCCAGAGGACTTCAGCGGGCAGCCCGGCGAGGGCTACACCATCACCATCTGGCTTTCGGACAACACCACCCAGATCACCATGGGCGCCACGCTGCGGCACCGGGAAGATGACTGCCTGGGTTTCGAGTGCCGGTCCATGGACCTGGAAAGCGCCACCCACCTCCGGCGCCTGGTGGAACTGAACCTCGGCGACGAAGCGGAGCTGCACCGTGAACTGGCCCGCCTCAGCGACACCTGAACTGATCCTCTTTGACTGGCACGGAACCGTTGTGGATACCCACGACGCGATGTTCTCAGCCATGGAAGAGATGCTCCCCCAACTGGAGGAGCTGGGACTGGTGGAGGAACTGCTCCCGGAAGACCAGTGCAAGACCGCGGATGACGCGCGGCTGGTGCGCTACATCCGCCTCTTCCGTCGACTCCACCCGCGCATCCTTTCGGAACGCCGGGTCTCCCGCACCGATATCTTCAATGCCATCTTCGGCGACAACACTGCCGCCAAGCAGATTGCCCACGAAGCCTACAACGCCTGTTACCGCAGCCACTACGGCGAAGTCAGGCCCTTCCAGGAGGGGATCTTCGAGTACCTCAGCGTCTGGCGTGCCGCCGGCATCCGCCTGGGTGTGGCCACCAACCGCAACCGGGAATTCCTGGAGCATGAACTCACCCTGGTTGATGGCGGGCGCTGGACGCCGCTGATCGACGTCATCGTCTGCGCCGGGGACGTCACCGCCTACAAACCCGACCCAGAGATCATCCTGAAAGCTGCGGAGGCTGCAGGCTGCCCGGCGGATGAACGGGTATGGTATGTCGGCGACAGCACCACGGACATGATCACTGCCGGCAACGCGGGCGTCACCCCGGTGTTCTTCAACGGTGGCCAGTGGGAGCCGGAGTACATCGAACGCCGTTTTGCCGGCGATCCCGACCACCATCCAGCCGCCATCGCCCATTCCTTCGAGGCGCTGACCGACCGCATCGCGGAAAATCTGGAGGGCGATGCCAGGGCCACACTCGATGCCAGGCGCCCGCCCCCCTATCCGGCGCCGCAGCCGCCGGAACCCCGTATCGAACCGGACTGGCACCCCTCGGTGGTCAACCTGACACTCCCCAGGGTTATCCTGTTCGACTGGCACGCCACCCTGGTGGATACCCTGGACGCCATGTACCACGCGGTGGACGACATGCTGCCGGAACTCCGGGAACGGGGCCTTCTGGACAACATCGCCACCACCTCCAACGCCCGCTCCCCGGAGGAGCAGCGCCTGGTGGACTACGCACGCGACCACTCCCGCCTGCACCCCCAGGTCCGCGCCGACCGCAAGATCTCAAGAACCGACATTTTCGAGGTGCTTTTCGGTGAGGACGACACCAGCAAGAGCCTTGCCCACCAGGTTTTCCGGCATCATTACCGCCGCCACTACGGCTCCGTGCTGCCACTGGAACCGGGGGTGCGGGACCTGCTCTCGACGCTGAACACACTTCCCCTGCGCATTGGCGTGATCACCAACCGCGACCGTGAATTCTTCGAGGAGGAACTGCGGCTGGTGGATGACGGCGGCTGGACAGAACTGTTCGCCCTCAACATCTGTGGCGACGACGTGCCCCACCGCAAACCTCACCCGGACCAGCTGCTGCTCGCGGCGCAACGCCTGGAGCAAGCCTCGGACACCGGCATCTGGTACGTGGGCGACAGCACCACGGATGTAAGCGCGGCCCAGCGCGCTGGCCAGACCGCCGTATTCTTCAACAGCGCCCAGTGGGACCTGCCGGCCCTAAACCGGCTGTTTCCGGGTGATACCAACCACCCCTACCGGCCGGATGTGGTCGTCAACGACTTTTCCGAATTCTGGGCCATGCTGCTGACCTGCCTCGACGACGCCACCCCCTGACCCGGAGCCCTCCGGAACACCTCATTGGCGATGGTTACAGCTGACTACAATTTGACCGATGACAGTTTTCCGGTACGGCTGTACACTGAAATAAAGTGAACACCTGTACGAGGAATACCGAATGCGCTGGTTTCACAGGATCGGCCTTTTTATTACGGCAATACCAGCAACCCTGGCCGGCTTTCTGCTCTGTGTGGCACGCCCATTCCATCGCGGCAACAACA
Organism: Halospina sp. K52047b; assembly: GCF_008709855.1. NCBI lineage: Bacteria > Pseudomonadati > Pseudomonadota > Gammaproteobacteria > Halospina > Halospina sp. K52047b. The sequence goes on from NZ_VYJH01000005.1 coordinate 51,272, forward strand.
GGGTCTGCGCACGCATGTACGCATGGTGCGGCCTGAGGGTCCTCAATGCCCGGGTACGCCTGGAAGGCTGGCAGCACCTTCCCACCAACGAGCCGCGCGTTCTGATCGCCAACCACCAGTCGAACCTGGATCTCTACGTGGTCGGCAGCATGACCCCGGACAATGCTGTGGTTGTCGGCAAACAGAGCCTGGGGTGGATCCCCCTGTTCGGTCAGATCTTCTGGCTGGGCGGCAACGTGCTCATCCGGAGGCGCAACAGGGCCAGGGCAATGACCGCCATGACGGCCGCCAATCTCGCGATCGCGGCCAGAGGGCAGTCGGTATGGATCATGCCGGAGGGCACACGCAGCCGTGGGCAGGGCCTGCTGCCCTTCCGCAAGGGCGCTTTCCATACCGCCATCGCCACGGGGGTCCCCATCACCATGGTGTGCATCAGCGACTACCTGAAAACACTGGCATCGGGCAAAGGCCCACACACCATCACCGTAAGGGTGCTGCCGCCGGTGGAGACAGAGCACCTGAGCAGTGCCGATGTGCCCTGGCTCATGGAGCACTGCCGCTCGCTGATGATCCGCAACCTGACGGAACTCAATGGCGAGTCCCCCGTTCCGGAGGAAGGGCATCCCCGGCAGGCCGCCTGACGCCTAACCCGGTGGCGCGAAATCCACCGGGAACCGGACCGAACGCTCCGGCACCTCCATGGCGCCGAAATTGAACAGCGCAACACGCTGGGCAATCTTCCGCGCCACGCCCTCATCGCCCAGCGTTGAGCTGGCCACCTCCACATCCAGCACGTTCCCGCCCGGAGCGATTCTCAGGGCCAGCACCACCTCACCCTCCAGCAGCGGATTCTGACGGCGGGCGCGGTTGTAGATGGAGAAGAGCGCGGACTTGTTGCGCTCAAAGGTCTCCCGGATGTTCGCCATGGGGCGCTCCTCCGGTTCGGCGGGCTGTGCGCCGGAGTTGTCTTCGGAGCCGGCAACATCCCGGGTTTCGCGGCGGGCTATCTCGCCTTCCTCGACAGAAACGTCGCCCGGTTCACCAGGGCCGCCCGAATCCGCCATGAGCTGCTCTTCGTCCGGCCCCTCCGGAAGCGCCCCGGCACCGCTATCCGCACTTTTCCCCGGCTCCCGGATGGCAGTCTCCCTCTCCGGCGCCAGCGAACGCAGCTCCGCCAGCTGATCCCGCATCCCCACCAGACCGGATTCACGCGCCACTTCCCGCGCTTCTTCAACCGTCTCCTCCGGCTGGGGCGCCTGCGGTGCCTCCGCCTCCGGTTCCGTTTCCGGCTCGCTGGCTTCAGGTTCCGGCTTGGGCTCCGGTTCAGGTTCCTCCGGTTCCTCGAGCATGCGCGCCATCTGCGGATCCGGTTCGTCCGACTGCTCCGGTGCCCGCTCCGGCAACTCCATTCCAGGCACCAGCACGGCCAGCGGCAGGAAAACCACCAGCAGCATCGCCAGTATCACCCCGAGCAGTCGGTCCTCGCCCCGGGTGCTGCGCCACGGCAACGACGGAGAACGGCTCAAGGCCTACCTCCTTCACTCTCCGGCGTGCTTTCAACGGCTAGATGAATCCGGGTGTAGCCCGCATTCACCGCGCTGCGCATGACCGGCCGCAGGCGTGCGTAATCCAGGTTCCGGTCCGCCACGATCATCGCCCTGGCCTTATCACCGGATTCCACGCTCCCGGCCAGGTGCGCCTGGAGATCGGCAATGATCTCGCCACCCTTGCCCTCGGTTACGCCGTCCAGCCGGGCCACCTCGCTGCCACCGACGAGGATGCTTTCACCGGCCACCACCACCCGCAGGATACTTTCCGGCACCTGCTCCGCCGCGGAGCGCGGCAGCTGGATATCGCTGTCCTCCTGCAGGACCTGAACATCCGAGGAGTTCACCATCAGGAAGAACACCAGGATGGTGAAAATGTCCATCAGGGCGGTGAGGTTCAGCCCACCCGGGCGGTTCATGCGCCGATAGTGGCGCTGGATACGGCGGGCGCGGCGGGATGCCTTCATGAGTCCGCCCCCCCACCCTCAGGCGCCGGCGCATCACCGAGGGCGATGTCCGGGAAGAGTTCCGCGGTGACCGCATCCGCCGCCACCACCTCCGGGTAGCCACGAACGGTATCCATGGTGGTCACCAGTGTCTGGTAATCCGTATCCGGCCCCGCCAGAAGCCGGATATCACGGATCTCCGGGAAGCGCTCCTTCACGCCCTTGAGAAGCTCCCGCAGCCCCGCAAAGTCCGGGCGGCCCTCTTCAACCGGCTCGAAATGCCGGAGTACGCCCCCATTACGGTCACCCACCTCGAGGCGCCCGTCACGCACGATCACGTAGAGCGCGAGTTCCTCCCCGTCGTCCACCATCTCATCCAGGCGCTCACCGGCTTCCGGGAAGCGCAGTTCCAGGATGCGGGTCTGGGTGAAGACCATACTCAACAGCAGCACGGGCACCAGCACGATCATCAGGTTCAGGAAAGGCGTGATGTTCAGGTCGGCTTCCGCCGTCTGCCGGCGATGTCGGCGTCGTCTCATGGGCCGGCCTCACCCTTCACTGCGCGCGGTACTGCCCGCCTGGGTTTCCGAGATCAGGTTCAGGAGCTTGACCCCGGCCATCTCCAGACTGTCGATCATTTCATTGGTACGGGTCTGGAGATAGGCATGGGCCAGCAGCAGCGGAATGGCGGACATCAGGCCGAAAGCCGTGGTGTTCATGGCCACGGAGATGCTGTCCGAGAGCATGCTGGCCTTGTCCGCCGGATCGGCCTCCGCCACGGCGGTGAAGGCCGAGATCAGGCCCATGATGGTGCCCAGCAGCCCCAGCAGTGTGGCCACGTTGGCCAGGGTGGCCAGGTAGGGCGTGCGCTTCTCGAAGCGTGGCAGCACCTCCATCAGCCCCTCCTCCATGGCATATTCCACGTCCGAACGCGACTGGCTGTTACGGAAGCGGGCCAGCCCGGCGGCCACCATCTCGCCCACCTCGACGCCCGACTCCCGGGCCGCTTTCGAGGCCTTCTGGAACTCCCCCTTCTGCAACAGCGGCCAGAGCCCGGACTCAAAGAGCCTGCGGTTGCGCCGTCGTGCCACCTGCAGGTAGATCATGCGCTCCAGCACAATCGCCAGACCGATGAGCAGGATCAGGGCAATGGGAACCATGAACAGCCCCCCTTGCTGGAAGAAACGGACTGCGGATTCCATCAGTGGGATCTCCGTTGCGTTGGCTATCGGTGTCTGCATGGTCAGCGGGTCTCTCCGGTTGAGGCAGCCCCCGACAGCGCTTCCAGAAGCATGCCGGGGTCACTGCGGTATCTGAGATAACGACGGTAGCTCTGATCATCGAGGGGGCTGAGGAGCTCTCCCAGACGCCCCTGTTCCGCCCTGGGCGCCTCCATGGGGGCATCCCTGGGCAGTCGCCAGGGCATCAGGTGCATCACACCCGGGCGCTCGTCCACACCCTCGATGCGGATGCCTTCCGGGTCGTCCTGGGCTGTCACCGGCAGGGCCAACAACGCCAGGGCCAACAACGCCAGGGCCATCAACAGGGTTCTGTGCCGCGTCTTCATTCCACCCTCCGTTCCAGGTCCCGGATCCACAGGGCGACCTCCTCATCCTCGGCGTCCGTCAGCGACTGGTAACGCCGGTAATGGGTCAGAGCCTGTTCCAGATCGAGCAGATAGAGTTCCGAGAGGACAGCGAGGTTGTAGTGCAGCTGCGGGCGATCAGGATTGGCCTCCAACGCCTGGCGCAGCAGCGCCGTGGCCTGATCAATCCGCCCCTGTTGCCGGTAGAGCAGCGCCAGGTCGTTGGCCGCCGCCGCATGCTGCGGGGACTGGTCCAGCAGTGCCTCCAGCGCCCGAACTGCCCGCCCCGGCCTGTCCTGGTGACGGGCCACCATGGCCCTCAGCATCAGAACGTCCGGGTGGAAGCGGTGATCGTCTTCCACCCGCTCAAGCTGTCGCCCCGCAGCAGCCGGGCTACCACCAGCGAGCGCAGCGCGCACCTGCTCCAGCCGATCCCGGTCCGACGGATCCAGCGCTGGCGTAACCAGCGCCACTCTGTCGGGCATACGTCCGTCGGGCTCCGGCCCTGACTGCATACCGGCACAGCCGGCCAGGACCCCCAGGACGAGCACCATCCCCCATTCAGCGCGCCGCTTCATGGCGTGCCTCCGTCCATTGCAGGTCGCGTTCATAGCGGGCCGGGAAAAGATCCGCCAGGCTGTCGAGGCTGCGGCTCACCCATCCCGTCCAGTGGCCCTCGGGGATCCGCTGCTGATTGCGCTGGTGGAGTTCAATGGCTTTTTCCTCAAAGGGATAGGCTTCCTCTTCCAGCAACATCTCGTACTGGTTGGCCTGGAGATCCGTCAGGCCTGAGGGGCGCTCGGAGTCAAGCACGTCCTGAGCCAGCTGGCGGTACAGCTCCGCCATGCGATAGGTGCTTTCGGTGGCGGTCTCCGCGATGCCGAAACGCTCCGCTCTGCGAAACCATTCCAGGCTCTCGGAGAGGACGTCACGCTTGCGTGCCAGCGACTCCTCCAGCGGCGCCCCGAGCTCGATCCGCCCAAACACGTCAGCAGCACGCCGGCCCAGCCAGAGTGCACTGCGACTGGCCAGCCGGGCGCTCCGGGCTGTTCCTTCGGCCCCATCCTCGGCTTCGACAATGGCCCTGTGGGTCCCGGCCAGTGCCTCCTCCCTTTCCAGCGTCTTCTGCATCATTGCAAGCTCATGCCGGCGCTCCTGCTGGAAGGCATGCCCGCCCAGATGGTCGGTCCCGTCCGCCAGGTAACGTTCGTAAAGCGCCACCGCATCCGGCAGGCGCCCCGCCTCACGGTAGTAGCGGGCGGCCCGCAGCTGACGGCTCCAGCGTTCCTCAGGGTCCAGATCATCCGGGTCTGTCGCGAGCATGGCATCCGCTGCCTTTCCCGGGCGGCCCGCCTGGCGGTGGGCATGCACAATACGTTCGCCCGCCCCCGGGGCCAGCTCATGTTCCGGGAAGCGCTGGCGGAATGTCTGCAGAAGGCGGATGGCTTCATCCCATTGCGCCAGCTCCAGCACCAGGCCGGTTTCATCATAGCGGGCGCTGGCGGCCACATCGGTGCCAGGCGCTGCCCTGTAGGCCTTCTGGAACCAGGTTCGGGCCTGCTCTGACTGTTCCCCGGCGGCCAGCCGTTGAGCCTCCCGATAGAGAGCCAGGCCATGGCGCTCCCGGAAATCCGCCAGACGATCGTCCTCCTCCGGTGTCAGCTTCCGCACCTCGGCCCAGGCGCTGGCGGCATTCGCGTATTCCTCCGCGTCCGTGCGCAGATGCCCCAGCAGGATCCAGCCTGCCCGGTGCTGATCGTCTGTGGCATCGGCGTCCACCAGGGTCCGCGCCACCCCGCGTGCTTCGGTATACCGCCCCGCCTCGTACAGCCGGTTCGCCAGTGTCTGCCGCACGCCGTTGATATCAGCGTACCAGGGGAAGTCCTGAACAAAGCGGCGGGCATCCGCGATCAGCCGATTCCTGGCATCCGCGTCCTCCTGCCTGTGCCACTGGTCCTGGCGCAGCTGAACAAGCGCATAGGCTGCCTCACCCGCGCCCGGAAAGGGCGGTTCGGACCAGGCCGCACACTCATACAGGCCGGCAGCCTGCGCGATGCGGCCACCCCGCAGGGCGGCATCCCCTGCAAGCAGCACCATGTAGCCGGCACCGGTTCCCATGGCGTCGGCCTCCATCCGGAAGCGCCCGGCACGGTCGGCGTACTGGCGCAGCCGCTGGGATGCCTGGCGGTAATGGCTGCGGGATTCGCCGCCTTCCAGAGCCTGGCCACGGGTGTAATGCCACACGCCCAGTGCACGCAGATAGCCCATCACCTGCCGGCGCACCGGCCGGTCAAGCGCGGCCATCGCGTCCGGCTCGGCATGGGCTTCCACCGCCTCCGCCATGGCATCACGCATCCGTTCGGTGTTGCCCGCCAGCCGCCAGCTCTCAACCACTTCCGTGAGCATCGCCGGCGCCGCGGCATGGTCCGGGTAGCGGGCACGGAAGGCTTCGGCGGTGGCCACACTGCCCTGATGATCACCCCGCTCCCTCAGGAAGCGCAGGAGGTGATCATAGAGGGTAGCGACATAGGGGCGGTCGCCATGGGCATCGAGCACGCGCGCGAGTGTTTCCGGGCCACGATCATAGGTGGCGATGAGGCTGAGCACCCGCTGGGCATCCGCCACCTGCTCGGCGTCCTTGCCCGAGACACTGGCGAAGCCGGTGCCCTGATCGTGATAGCGGTCCATGAACACCAGGAAGAGCCCCGCCGCCTTCATGGCCTCGTCATTGAGAAAACGGCTCCAACCCAGCATGTAGAGGCTGTCATTGCGGAAATCGTCATCCGGCCCATGCTCACGGGCCGCCCGGAAAGCCTCCGCCGCGTCCGCGTATCGGCCCTGACTGAAACGGTGCTCGCCCGTGCGGAATGCCGCTTCCGCCATGAACTGCGAATTCCCATGCTGCTCCAGGATCCGCTCCAGATACCCCACGGAGCGCCGTGGCTGGCCCGCGATATCGCTGGCCCGGGCCGCCTCGTACAGCAGCTCCGCCTCCCGTTCGCCCTTTGCGCCTGCCAGCAGGGTCTCAAAGTCGTCCAGCGCCTCCCTGTGCAGACGTTCTGAGGCTTTCTCGGAGAGGCCCAGCGGATCGCCGAAACGGGCCTGGAGATTCTGGATGCGGTTAAGCGTATGCACCCGCACCAGCGGGTCATCCGCCCGCCGGAAAACCCGGGCGTGACGGCGCACCGCCTCTTCCAGCGAGGCGTCCGGCCCGGTGCCGCTACCCGTACGGATGACAATGGGGCTGAGGTCCCCCAGCGTAGCCGCGCCTTCCTGCAGGAGCACGGTTGCGCGCGCGCCACTGGCACCGGTCATAAGGAGCGCAATGAGGCCCGCATTCAGGAGGCGACCGGCACGCATCATTCCCATCCGCCCCGCTGAACCGGCCTTTCCGTCTGGCGCAGGGCCACCTGCTCATAGACCAGCGCCTGCTGCCGCAGGTTGCGGTCCCGGAACCCCACCAGCCGTTCACGCTCATCTGCCAGGAACCCGAGAAATCCGGAGTCCAGTTTCGCTGACTCCACCGAGGGATCGCCGCCATCCGCCACATATTCCAGCACCCAGGCAATCAGTGGCGAACGGGTGTGGTTCCTGCTGCCCCGCAGGAACTCAACCAGATCCTGATCTCCCTGCAGCTCCGAACGGATCAGGCGCGCCAACCCGTGTTCCCTCACCTGCTCCCGCAGGCCGTCAAGCCGTTCGATGCTGCGCTCAAGGTAGGCATGGTTGCGTTCCGCCGTTGTCAGCGCTTCACCGTGATGACCGGACTCGCTGTAACCCCAGACGCGCGCCAACCGTGCCTCCGCCACCCCCGGCCAGGCCACCGGAAAACGCGCCACCCGCTGCCAGGTCTGGAGGGCACGGTGCAGGCTGCCGTTTCGGGCCCGTGCGATGCCAAGCAGGTAGAGGCCCTCGCTGACCAGGGTGCTGTCCGTGCGCACACGGCTCAGGGCCTGCTCCGCCCGCCGGGCATCGTCCTGACGCAGGGCGAGCAGCCCCTCGGCGATACGCGCCCGGCTGACCAGATCCGCGCCCCGCAGTGAGCCATCGCCAGCAGCCAGCGACCGGACCACCCGCAGCGCAACGCGCGTGCGACTCAGCGATTGCCGCTCCAGGTACGCCATGGCCAGGTTGTAATACCCCATGCCCCCCCAGAACGGGTCACTGATGCGGTTAAGCTGGTTACCGGCCTCACTGAAGTGCTCGTAGTGACGTGCGGTCTCGGCGAGCAGGAAAAAGAGTTCATCACGCTCCTCATCGCTCACACTGTCGGGCTGGATATTCTCGGACAGGATGGATTCCGCACGCTCCGGGGTATCCTGGTCGAGCGCTTCCCGTGCACGGTCCAACGAGGAGGCCAGCGCTGACGGAACGAACAGAGCGCAGAAAAGGAAAAAGACCGTAATCAACCGGATCGCCATAACCTCCAGACTCCGGGTTCCCGGGATAGGCGGCGGCCAGTTTATCAATCGCGGTCAGCACGGGATGTGGGACAGGTCACCCACTGGCGATCCGGAGTGTTATGGCTGTCTCAAATCGAGCGCTCGAAGCGGTATGGGTTAATCGATACGCTCAAAACACGCCAGCTGCGAGGGTGAGCCCAGCTCCGGATCCGCTTCGCCGATGCCGCCGAAACGCACGCGGTAGCCGTTGCGCTTGGCGACACCGGAGGCCCACTGGCGGAAACGGGCCTGGCTCCATTCAAACCGGTGGTCAGGGTCGCGGAGCTCGCCGGGAGCAAGATCGAGCAGGGGATTGTAATCACGGTTTGGCGTGGTCATGACCAGGAAGGACGGTCGGAAATACTCGAAAACCGCCCGCTCAACGGTCGACAGATCCCGTGGTGGAACATGCTCGATGACTTCCACCATCGCTGCCGCATCGAAGCCTGAACAGGCGGCATTCGGCTCCTGAAAGGAACCCCGGACGAGCTGGACCCCCGGCTCCGGCTGCTCCAGCCAGTGAGCCAGGCGTTCCCGCGCGTTGCGCAATGAGACGCCGGAAGACTCCAACCCCACCAGACGGTCAAACGCCCCGGATTCCAGGCACCGCTGAAGCAGGGCACCGGAACCACAGCCCAAGTCAATCACACTGCGGGCCGTACTCCGGGTCAACAGCGACACGACATGATCGAGGCGGACCTCGTGGAGGGCACTGGTCTGGGTATCCATGGGGTCACTCTATGCTGCCGATTAGACGTGTAACAATGCTATAAACGCCCACAGGGGTTACATTGGCGGGTAATTGTACGCGACCCAGGGAGCCCTGAATGGACGATAACCCACTGGAACACAGCCACCAGCCGGATGCCATCCGGGAACGCCTGTCGCAGCAACCGCAGCAGAGCTACCTGAGGGATGCAATACTCGGTGGTATCGATGGCTGCGTCACCACCGTGGCCGTCATCGCCAGTGTGGCCGGCGCTGGCCTTCCAGGCATGGTCGCCTTCGTACTCGGCATCGCGAGCCTTATCGCGGATGCCTTCAGCATGGGAGTGAGTAACTACCAGGCAGTGAAAAGCGACCATGATGCGCGGGACCGCTTGCGCGAACAGGAGGCACGCCACATCCATCACGATCCCGAAGGCGAACGCGAGGAGATCCGTGAGATTTTCCGGCAGAAAGGCTTTTCAGGGGACATACTGGAGCAGGTGGTAGAGACCATCAGCGCGGATAAGCGCCTCTGGGTGAACACCATGATTCAGGAGGAATTCGGCTACGCCCTTTCAGGTCCGGCGCCCATGAAGGCCGCTGCCTCCACCTTCTGGGTGTTCATTGGTGTGGGGCTGATACCACTGCTGCCTTTCCTCATTCCCTTCCTGGCAGGTCTGCAAATGTTTCTTGTAAGTGGTGCAGTCGCGATCCTCGCCCTTTTCGGAATCGGTTGGGTCAAGGGCCAGATCCTGGGGATGAGCCGCTTCCGGGCCGGGCTTGAGACCCTGGCCATGGGAGGGGGAGCGGCAATCCTCGCCTTCCTGCTGAGCTTTGTTTTCGAACCCATGCTGAGTGGTCTCAAGCTCGGCTGAGGCTGCAGCCTGTTGCCTCAGTCAGACCCCGAATGATTCCAGAATCGGACAGGGTCCAGAATCGTCCGCTTCACACTCCGCTGCAAGCTGCCTCAGGGAATCGCGCGCCTGCTGCAGCTCACGGATCCTGACCTCAAGGGCCTCGATACGGGTCCGGGCGAGTTCCCGAGCCCGCGTATGATCATGACTGGCATCCAGGCCGATCAATTCCCCGATCTCCGCAAGGGAAAACCCTGCAGCCTGCGCCTTGCGGATGAAACGGAGACGACGCACGTCCTCATTGCCGTAGTGTCTTACGCCACCTTCACTCGATGGGGTCTCAAGCAACCCTTTGCGCTGGTAGAAACGGACGGTTTCCACCCCCACATCACAGGCAGCGGCAAGTTTTCCAATGGTCAGCATGGTTCTCCCGGATCCTGAACTTGACCCCGTACCATGGTACGGCATTTATTCTGTTTGTATACGCTAACCCAGAGGTCTATCACAAGGATCTCAACCGCTGAATGTAGCGGCAGGAGGAGCACCCATGAGTACAACAGAGCGCGAATACGACCTCACCATTGAAGGGCTGAACTGCGGCGGCTGTGTCAGCAAGACAGAGAAGGCCCTTCACGGCGTGGACGGCGTCAGCGAAGCCAGTGTGAACCTGGCCACAGGCAGAGCCCGGGTCCATGCAGGCGACTCCGTCTCCCCAGGGACCCTGAAAGAGGCGGTCCAGAAGGCCGGATTCGATGTGGCGACCGAAACCTTCCGCTTCCAGGTCACCGGCATGCACTGCGGTTCCTGTGTCAGCCGAGTGGAAGAGGCCGCGCTGGCCGTATCCGGCGTGGTGGATGCCAGCGTGAACCTGGCGACAGAAAAGGCCACGGTGGAGGTGGTGGCCGGCACCGTCGAAGCCGGTGAACTGGCCCGCGCCATCAGCGAAAGCGGCTACAGTGCGTCGCCGATCCGGGAGAAGACCACCGGCAACGATCAGGAGGATGCCCAGGCTACGGAAGCACGGGCATTGAAGCGCTCTGTGGCGGTGGCAGCGGCATTCACGCTGCCCGTGTTCATCCTCGATATGGGCGCCCACTTCATCCCGGCCTTCCATGAATGGCAGATGCAGGCCATCGGCCAGCAGCCGCTGTACTACCTGTTCTTCGTTCTGGCCACCATTGTCCTGTTTGGCCCCGGCCTGCGCTTCTTCCGCCAGGGGTTACCCGCCCTGCTGCGCGGCGGCCCGGACATGAACTCACTGGTGATGCTGGGTGCGACGGCGGCCTGGGGTTACTCCGTGGTGGCCACCTTCCTGCCCTCAATCCTGCCCGAAGGTCAGGTGCAGGTATACTACGAGGCCGCGGCGGTCATCGTGACCCTGATCCTGGTGGGACGCTACATGGAAGCGCGGGCGAAAGGCAGGACGGGTGAAGCGATCAAGCGGCTGCTCACGCTCCAGGCACGCACTGCGCGCGTGATCCGCAATGGCGACGCCCAGGAGATCGCCATTGAGGACGTGGTCCAGGGCGATACAGTCCAGGTACGCCCCGGCGAGAAGATCCCGGTGGACGGAACCGTAACCGGCGGCGGTTCCTGGGTGGATGAATCCATGATCACAGGCGAGCCGGTACCGGTTGAGAAAGCCGAGGACGACGAGGTCGTGGGCGGCACCATCAACCAGTCCGGCAGCCTTACCTTCACCGCAACCCGCGTGGGCAATGACACCACCCTGCAGCAGATCGTGCGCATGGTGGAGGAGGCCCAGGGCTCCAAGCTGCCCATCCAGGCGCTGGTGGACCGGGTGGCCGGTGTCTTTGTTCCGGTGGTCATGGTGGCCGCCGCCCTGACCTTCGGCATCTGGCTGCTGTTCGGACCGGATCCGGCACTCAGCTTCGCACTCATCAACGGCGTGGCAGTGCTGATCATCGCCTGCCCCTGCGCCATGGGCCTGGCCACGCCCACATCCATCATGGTGGGCACCGGCAAGGGTGCCGAGATGGGCATCCTCTTCCGCCGGGGCGACGCTCTGCAGCGGCTGCGCAATACCGACGTGGTCGCGTTCGACAAGACCGGCACCCTCACCCGTGGTCAGCCGGAGATGACGGACTTCGAGGTCATGGGTGATCAACAGGAGGACGAGCTTCTGCGGCTGGTCGCCAGTGTCGAGCAGGCTTCGGAACACCCCATTGCCCGGGCCATTGTGGCGGCCGCCGAGGCGCGTGAACTGAACCTCTCTGAAGTATCCGGGTTTGATACAGCGACCGGCAAGGGCGTTATCGCCCAGGTGGATGGCCATGAAGTGGCCCTGGGCGGGGCCGGTTACATGAAAGAGCTGGGCGTCCCCACCGACCAGGCCGGCAATACCGCGGAGAAGCTGGGCCATCAGGGCCGCACACCACTGTACGCGGCCGTGGACCGGCAACTGGCCGCCGTGATCGCCGTGGCGGACCCACTCAAGGAAACCACGGTCGATGCCATCCGGCACCTGCATGACGCGGGCCTGCGCGTGGCCATGATCACCGGGGATAACCAGCACACTGCCAACGCCATCGCCCGCCAGTGTGGTATTGATGAAGTCCAGGCGGAGGTGCTGCCGGACGGCAAGGTGGATGCGGTCAAGGCCCTGCAGGAGGGCGGTCGCGCAGTTGCCTTCGTGGGCGACGGCATCAATGACGCGCCGGCGCTGGCCCAGTCGGATGTGGGCATTGCCATTGGCACGGGGACGGACATCGCCATCGAGTCGGCGGAGGTGGTGCTGATGTCCGGGGATCTCCAGAACGTACCCAATGCCATAGGGCTGTCCCGGGCAACCATCCGCAACATCAAGCAGAACCTGTTCTGGGCGTTCGGGTACAATACGCTGCTGATTCCAGTAGCAGCGGGGATCCTGTATCCCTTCATCGGGGTGCTGCTGTCGCCGATGTTTGCGGCGCTGGCGATGGCCGCGTCCAGTGTCTGTGTGCTGACCAATGCGCTTCGGTTGCGGCGGTATCAGGCGCCTATGCAGACAGAGGGACCCTCTCCAGCCTGAGTGTACGCGCAGGATAGGGGCTGGTAATCTCTGCCGGGAAACGCTGTAAATACATCCCTGTACGCTTGTCTTCCGCCATCCATGGCTCCAGACATTCCCGTCAGAGATTACCAGCCCCTATCCGTTCAGAGATTTCGAGATATCCGGCCCAAAAAGGAAATACCATGTCTGACCGAGTCACTCTGGAAATCGACAACGACATCGCCTACGTCACACTGAACCGGCCGGACAAGTACAACGGCCTGGATATGGCGATGTTCGATGCCATCGCCAGCACCGCGAAAACCCTGAAGAAGGATCGTTCGATCCGGGCCGTCATCATTCAGGGGGCCGGCAAGGCTTTCTGCTCCGGACTGGATGTGAAGAGCGTGTCGGCAAATCCGGTCAACTTCGCCAAGCTGCTGTTCAAGCCGGGCCGGAAGATCAGCAACCTGGCCCAGGACGTGGGCTACCTGTGGCGGGAGGTGCCGGCGCCGGTGATCGCCGTGACCCATGGTGTCTGTTACGGCGGTGGTCTGCAGATCGCGCTGGGCGCGGATTTCCGTTACAGCACGCGGGGTTGCGAGTTCTCGATCATGGAAGCGAAGTGGGGGCTGATTCCGGACATGAGCATCACCACCACCCTCTCCGAACTCATGCCCATCGACAAGGCCAAGGAGCTGACCATGACCGCCCGGGTCGTCGAGGCGCCCGAAGCGGAACGGTTGGGGATGGTCACGCATGTGAGCGATACCCCCCTGGATGACGCCCTGGCGTTCGTGGAGGAGCTGAAAGCGAAATCGCCGGATGCGGTGGCGGCCACCAAACTGCTCTACAACCGTGCCTGGCAGGCGGATGACCGCACGGCGCTGGGCTGGGAAAGCCGCCTTCAGAAGAAGATCATTGCGCGGGCCAACCAGCGCACGGCGGTGGCACGCAACACGGGCAAGCCGGAACAGGCCTACGACCACCGTCGCTCGTTCTGAACCTCACCCCCGTAGGAGCGCGCTTGCGCGCGATGGTTCCCGGAGGGGCGCTTTACCGTGGCTGGCATGTGATCGCGCGCAAGCGCGCTCCTACAGCCGGTCCGCGGCCCAGCTGCCTTCCACCAGGGCACGCACGCCCTGAATCTCTTCAGGCGGGACTTCGGTGGTGTGCAGCTGCCAGTCGGTCACATCGTAGTGGAAGATATAGAGCCGCGATGTGAATTCGCTGATCGGCAGGGACGATTCGCCGTGCTGCTCGCCATAGCCCTCGGTGGAGACGGTCACGCCCTTGCCCCAGTCCTGACCGCTGTCGTTGTTGGGGTTGTAGAAATACACCCGCATCACCTCGTCCTGGTCCAGGGCCACACGCAGTATGGCGATGGCGTGCCAGCCCACGAACCGGGCCTGGCTGTCGGTGACGGCAATACCGGCCGGCTGCGGGTGCACCACGGGGGTATTGCCGTTGTAGAGCGGGTTGTACAGTGAATAGAAGGTCCGGATGAAGCCGTCCGGATCCTCGAGCTTGCCGGTCTCCACGTCCACCGCGATCGCAAACCCACGGTGCACCCACCAGCCGTGGAATTCCGGATTGATCCAGCGGTGCGGGTCCTCCCCGCGGCCGTCAGAGAGCCGCCCCATTTCCAGATAAAGCCGGTCGAGATGCGGCACCAGCACCAGTGACAGTGGATCCAGGTCCAGGTTCCACTGGCTGACCACACCCGTATAGAGGTAGGCGGAGTTCAGGGCCTGGCCCTCGAACTCCATCACCACCTGGTTGTCCCGCGACGCCCAGCGCACCAACTGCAGAAGGTAAGCGGGGTCCGTGTACGCCCACATGGAGAGCGCACGGGTGGACTGGCAGGCCGGATTGTTGCCCTGGCCCAGTCCAAGCGGCAGGCCCAGGGCACCGATCAGCCCTCCCATCAGATAGACACCGGGTTCATGGGCATCCCCATAGAGCCCGGTCAGCAGCGCGCGCACATCCGCATGGATCGGGGTTTTCATCTGGCGCCAGAGGGCGGCGGCAATGCTGTTCTGATAGAGAATGCCCCGCTCCAGCAGACAGGCAAGCCCATAGAGGGCATGACAGTTCTCCGGAAAGAGGCTGTAGCGGGCCAGGTCCATCATGAAACGGCGGTAGCAGAGCAGGCAGTCCCTCCCGGTGCTGCTCAGCCCCAGACAGCGGGAAACCATCTCGGCATCGTCCTGCTCCAGCGCATAGCGCAGAAACGTCGCATGGTAGGGAGAAACCAGCCCCGTATCATGCATGGCGCGGGCGAAACTGGCGGCTTCGGCGTCCAGCGCCATGTTGTCGAGCCCTCGGACCCGTTCCTCGTAGACCTCCAGTCCGGGATCCTCGCGGGAATGCTGGGTGGGTCCGTAGAGCGCGCTCACCAGCTGCTCGGCACCGCGAGCCGTGGTGCCCAGGCTCACCTCCGGATCAAAAAGACAGTCCGCGATACGGTCAATCATCTGGCGGATGTTGTCCACCTGAAGCGGCCGCTGGCGCAGAAGGCGCCACACTTCAGCCACCACATGGTCCAGAATGCTGTCGAAGCCGATGTGCTCGGCCACGAACCCCAGATGATGGTCAAGCATGCGCTGGATGTCCGCCGGGCGGTTACGCGCGGCTTCATCACTGATGCCGAACACCGATTGCAGGTTGAAGGCCAGTACCTGGGTCAGAAAGTGTTCCGCCTGCTCGGCGGACAGCCGCGGATGGAACCAGCTGCCACTGGCCACGGCCAGCATGCGCAGTTCGCTGAGACATTCCAGGGCAATCAGCCGGGCGTCGCCCTCGGCAAAGGTGGAGGGCACAAAGCGCGCCTGGAGGGAATCCGGCAGCTCCCAGTCGCTGCCCACGAAAAGCCCGGCCTGCTCCAGCCGGGGGGCACGCTCGAACAGCAGCGCCGGCCCTTCCGGCAGGCCCAGAAGCTTGCGGGCCTGGTCCAGGACCTGACTTACGCAATGGACCTTAGCGTGGGATGGGGCCTTCTCCAGGCTCGCCACCGCGTTATCAAGGGTGCTGACAATAGGGCTGGCATCAGAGCCCGGCGTGGTCCCGGCGTACTGAACGGGTTCAGACATGCGTTTGTTTCCGGTCGTAGATTCCTGCCGCCCAGTTTCACTCCATTGGCACAGGATGCAAGCGGTTTAGACGACGATCAGCCATATCAACCCCACCAGCAACAGCGCAGCCGCCAGCAGCCACGCGGGATGCGGCCACCACCCCGGCTCAGGCTCGGCGACCCGTGCTTCCAGGTGCTCACGCAGCAGCGTCACATTCCGATTGTTGGCACGGTAGAACACATCGAACACATCGCCGGCAACCGGCAGGGTTCCACCCACGGCATCCACCAGACCGTTGCCCAGCATGCGCAGCTGCAGCGAACGCGGCGCCCCGATCCGGCGGGCCTGCTGGATCAGGTACAGGGACAGCACCAGCCCGGCGAAATCCCCGATCCCCGGAATCAGGCCCATCAGGGGACCGATGCCGAAGCGGATACCGGTGAACGGAACCCGGAAACGGGAGTCGGTCAGACGGGCAAACCGCTCCAGCCGTGCCAGTGTGGCACGCTCACGCTCAGGATCTCGGGCAGGGATCTCTCTCATAACGGAAGCAGCCTATACCTCCTTCGGGTAGCTGACAATCCAGCCCCCGTCCATTACCCTTCGCGGCGTCGGAACTCAAGGATACCTGCGTTCATGATGCTGCTGTCGATTGTCGCGCTGCCCCTGCTCGGGGCCCTGATTACGCCGCTGGTCTCGCGGCGCTCGACAGCGATCCTGCCTGCCCTGATTGCCGGAGCCATCGGAATCACCGTGGTCAGCGTGCTGCTGAGCCAGGCCCCGGATGTTCTGGGAGGCGCCATTCTCATCGAACACTACCCCTGGCTGCCCGGGATCGGTCTCTCGCCGGCCTTCCGGCTGGATGCACTGGGGCTTTTCTTCGCGCTCATCATCGCCGGCATGGGCCTGCTGATCACGCTCTACGCCCATTTCTATTTCGCCGGCAAGCACGGGGCCGTGCGCTTCCATTCGCTGATGCTGGCCTTCATGGGCGCCATGCTGGGCATCGTGACCTCCGAGAACCTGCTGTTCATGCTGGTGTTCTGGGAGATGACCAGCCTGGTGTCCTTTATCCTGATCGGCTTCCATCAGGACGAACGCCCGGCCCGCCGTGGCGCGCGTATGACCCTGGTGATTACCGGCGGTGGCGGGCTGGCACTGATGGCGGGGGTTCTGCTGATCGGTAACAGCGTGGGCAGTTTCCAGCTGAGTGACATCCTGGCACCGGAAACAGCACTGACGTCGGACCCGCTCTACCCCTGGATGCTCGGCCTGGTCCTCATCGGCGCCATGACCAAGTCCGCCCAGTTCCCGTTCCACCTCTGGCTGCCGAATGCCATGACGGCGCCCACGCCGGTCTCCGCCTACCTGCACTCGGCCACCATGGTGAAAGCCGGCATCTTCCTCCTGGCCCGGCTCCACCCCGCCCTGGGGGACACGGACGCCTGGCTCTACAGCATTTCAACCGCCGGCATGGCCACACTGCTGACGGGCGCCTTCATCGCCATGTTCAAGCATGACACCAAGGAGCTTCTGGCCTATTCCACCGTCAGCCATCTCGGGCTGATCACCCTCCTGGTGGGGCTGAGCACACGCATGGCTATGGTGGCCGCGCTCTTCCACCTGCTGAACCATGCCCTGTTCAAGGCACCGCTGTTCATGATGGCCGGCGCCGTCCAGAAGGCAACCGGCACCCGGGACATGCGCCGCATCAACGGCCTGTGGCGAACACTTCCGGCTCTGACAGTCATCAGCGCCGTGGCCGCCGCCTCCATGGCCGGGCTGCCGCTGCTCGGCGGTTATCTGAGCAAGAAGATGTTCTTCATCGAGAGCATGAACGCATCCGTGATGCCGCCCCTGCAATGGCTCACACCGGCACTGGCCGCCATTGCCGGCCTGTTCTCCGCCGCCTATTCCTTCCGCATCTTCCACAACGTGTTCTTCAACGGTAAACCGCAGGATCTGCCGGTCTGGCCCCCTAAGAACCCCGGCGTGGGCATACAGGTCCCGGCTGCCGTGCTGGCGCTGGCGGTGGTGCTGGTGAGCTGGCATGCCGAGTCGGTGGTCCATGGTCTCATCGGCCCCGTCGCCTCCGCGGCGGCAGGCAGCGCCCTGCCCGACTACGACATGCACCAGCTCCACCACATCGGCACCGCCTTCTTCATGAGCCTGGCGGCCATGCTTGGCGGTCTGCTCGTCTACATGGCCCGGGAGCCACTGTTCCGGCTTTACGACCAGCTGCCTCCGGCCGATGCCCGTGAGATCTTTGAATGGCTGATGACCCGCGCCGGCGGTACGGCCGAACGGCTGGTCCATGCACTGGAGAACGGCTCGGTCCAGCGCTACATCGCCCTGATCATCCTCTCGGCCATTGTGCTGGCCGGACCGGTTCTGCTTTCCGGCATCCAGTGGCACGGTGGCGAGACCATGACCCCCGTGGATCCCCTGACCGGTCTGGGCCTGGTACTGCTGATGGCCTCGGCGGTAGGGGTGGTGCTCGGCCACCACCAGCGCCTGTTCGCCCTGCTCCTGCTTGGCAGCGCCGGGCTTTTCGTCACTCTCACCTTTGCCCGCTTCTCGGCGCCGGACCTGGCGCTGACACAGCTCTCGGTCGAGGTTATGGCGGTGATCATCATGATGCTGGCCCTGTCCTTCCTGCCACAGACCACGCCCCTTGAGTCGAGCCGGTTGCGAAAGGGTCGCGACCTGGGCGTTGCCACTCTGGGTGGGCTCGGTGTCGGACTGGTGTCCTTCGCGATCATGACCCGCCCCCACAGCACCATCGCGGACTTCTTCCTGAGCCAGAGCAAACCGGGTGGCGGCGGGAGCAATGTGGTCAATGTCATACTGGTGGATTTCCGCGGCTTCGATACCCTGGGCGAGATCACGGTGCTGGGAATCGCAGCCGTGGCCGTCTTCGCCCTGACCCGCAACCTCCAGCTCAAAGACCGTATCCCGCAGGAGCGGGACCAGTACTGGGCCTCGAATCCCCACCCGCTGATCCTGCGCACCATGGCGCGGCCGATACTGCCCATAGCGCTGATGGTCTCGGCCTACATCTTCCTGCGTGGGCACAACATGCCTGGTGGCGGTTTCATCGCCGGACTGATCACGGCGGTTGCGCTCTCACTGCAGTACATGGCCGGCAGTCTTGCCTGGGCCCATGAACGCATGCTCACACCCTTCCGGCCCCTGATCGGGCTGGGGCTGCTGCTTGCCTGCGGCACCGGGCTGGGCAGCCTGGTGTTCGGCGAAGCGTTCCTCAGCTCCTGGTTCGGGCATTACAAACTGCCCCTGCTGGGTCATCTGGAGCTGGCCACCGCGCTGCTGTTCGACCTGGGCGTCTTCACCACCGTGGTCGGGGCCACACTGCTGATCCTCGCCAACCTGGGCAAACTCATGACCGTGCACGGCCCCGGCAAGGAGATCGGATAGATGGAAGCACTCTACGCCATTGCTGTCGGCGTGCTCACCGCCTGTGGCATCTACCTGGTGCTGCGCGGTCGCACCTTCCCGGTCATCATGGGACTGACCCTTCTGTCCCATGGCGTCAACCTCTTCCTGTTCGCCAGTGGCCGGCTGGCACTGGCGGCCCCGGCGGTCATCGGTGAGTCCGCGGACCCAACGGACCCACTGCCCCAGGCACTGGTTCTGACAGCCATCGTGATCAGTTTCGCCATGACGGCTTTCGTGGTGGTGCTTGCCCTGCGCGCCGCGGTGGAGCTGCGCAATGACCACGTTGACGGTGTGGATCCCGAGGAGGACTGGCGCCCATGAATCACCTGCCGGTCCTGCCCATACTGCTGCCCCTGATCACCGGAGCACTGCTGGTCACCCTGCCGCGCCTGGGCCTGAACGCCCAGCGCTTCATCAGCCTGGGCGCCACTGTGGCCGGTCTCGGCCTGGTGCTCTGGCTGGGGAGCATGGTCCTGGAGCACGGACGGCTGGTCTATGCCCTCGGTGGCTGGGCGCCACCTTTCGGGATTGTGCTGGTTCCGGACCGGCTGAGCGTACTGATGCTGGTGCTGACCGCCACCCTGGCCGTGCCGGCGCTCATCTACGCCTGCCGGGGTGATGACGATGCCGGCGCCCATTTCCACGCCCTCTTCCAGTTCCAGCTCATGGGGCTCAACGGCGCCTTCCTGACCGGCGACATCTTCAACCTCTTCGTCTTCTTCGAGGTACTGCTGATCGCTTCCTACGCCCTGCTGCTGCACGGCGGGGGCACCGCACGCAGCCGGGCCGGGCTGCACTATGTGATCATCAACCTGATCGGCTCGGCGCTCTTCCTGCTGGCACTGGGCATGCTCTACGGCCTCACGGGCACACTGAACATGGCGGATCTGGCCACACGCATCAGCAATGCGCCACAGGCCGACCAGCCGCTTCTGCAGGCCGCCTCCCTGGTGCTGCTGGTGGTTTTCGGAGTCAAGGCGGCTCTGCTGCCGCTGCTGTTCTGGCTGCCACGCGCCTACACTGCGGCCGCCGCACCAGTAGCGGCCCTGTTTGCGGTCATGACCAAGGTCGGCCTGTACGCCATGATCCGTGTCTTTCCGCTGGTGTTCGCCCTGGATCAACCACTGGCGGCCCTGACCGCCTGGCAGTGGCTCTGGCCCCTCGCGCTGGCCACGCTGGCGCTGGGTGGCATCGGGGTTCTGGGCGCCACCAGCCTGCGCAACATGACCGCCTACATGGTCATCGTCTCCACAGGCACCCTCATGGCGATCATTGCCCTGGGCAGTACCGAAGCCCTGGCCGCCGCGCTCTTCTATCTGGTGCACACCACACTGCTGACCGGAGGCTTCTTCCTGTTCGCGGACCTGATTGCCCGCCAGCGCGGTGCAGCCGGAGACTACATGGTCGTCACCGCCGCCATGAAGGACAGGCGAACCCTGGGTATCCTGTTCTTCTTTGGCGCAGTGGCGCTGGCCGGGCTTCCGCCGTTCAGCGGTTTTGTCAGCAAGGCCTGGATGCTCCAGGCGAGCCTCGCGGAAGGCGCCGCCGGAATTTTCTGGCCGCTTCTGCTCGGGGCCGGCTTCCTGATGCTGGTGGCACTCAGCCGGGCGGGCAGCAAGTTCTTCTGGCGCCAGTCACCGGAACGGGATCATGACATGAGGGCCGACCGGGTTCGGCTCGCCTGTGTGATCGTTCTGGTAGGGGCCGGACTGGTGCTGAGCCTGGCCGCAGCACCGTTGATGGACTATACCCGGTCAGTAGCGGCACAGCTGATGGCGCCCGGTGATTACGTGAGGACGGTCCATGAGGCCGGGCTCAGACTGACGGGAGGGCACTGACATGACACTGATGCCGCAGCTGACCCACTGGTGGCCCAGGCCCCACTTTTCGCTGTTCCTGCTGGTGCTCTGGCTGCTGCTGGTCAACTCGATCAGCCCGGGGCAGGTGCTGATCGGGGCGGTGCTGGGCTGGCTGATCCCCTTCTCGACCCAGCAGTTCTGGCCGGAACGTCCGCACCTGCACAACCCGGGCCGCCTGCTGCTGTACATGCTGCGGCTGCTGGTGGACATACTGCGCTCGAACCTGAGTGTGGCACGACTGATCCTGCGCGATCCGGATACGCTGGCGCCGGCATTCGTGCGTTACCCCCTGTCGCTGACCAATGAGTTCGCCATCACCATGCTGGCCAGCAGCATCTCGCTGACTCCGGGCACGGTGTCCGCGGGCCTGAGCCCGGACCGGGCCTACCTGCTGGTGCATGTCCTGCATCTGGACGATGAGGACGAACTCATCGAACAGATCCGCGAACGCTACGAGACACCGCTCAGGGAGATCCTGGAATGACCGCCACAGTACTGCCCATCGCCCTTGCGCTGTTCAGCCTGAGCCTGCTTCTGAACCTGTACCGCCTGCTGCGCGGGCCGGACATCGTCGACCGGATCCTTGGCCTGGACACCCTCAACGTCAATGCCATCGCCGTGATCGTTCTGGGTGGCATCTACATGGACTCATCACTGATCTTCGAAGCGGCCCTGCTGATCGCGCTCATGGGATTCGTAAGCACGGTGGCCATGACCAAGTACCTGGTGCGCGGGGACGTGATCGAATGATGGGGGAAAGCATGGCACTGCCGTTCTGGTTGGATGCACTGATCGCACTGCTGCTGCTCAGCGGTGCCCTGGTGGCCCTTCTGGGTTCCATAGGGCTGGCGCGCATGCCGGACGTCTACATGCGCCTTCACGGCCCCACCAAGGCCAGCACTCTGGGCGTGGGCGCCACACTGCTGGGCTCCATGATCTGGTTCGGCGTGGGCCACGAGGGTCTGAGCGCACAGGAGATACTGATCACCGTCTTTCTGTTCGCCACGGCCCCGGTCAGCGCCCACATGATGGCCCGGGCCGCGCTGCACCGGCGGGTGGCATGCCGGGAAGGCACCCATGGCGAGCCATGGGATGAAATGGATCGTCTGCCGGGTTACGCGGAGTCTTCGTCATCCTCCGATAACCAGCGATAGAGGGTCCGGCGGTTCACGCCCAGAATGCGGGCGGCCTGGCGCTTGTTCCCCGCCACCTGCGCCAGCACATGCTCCACATACCGCTGCTGCAGCGTCTCCAGTGTCGGCAGCGCCTCCCCCGGCGCAAGAAGCCCCTGCGTGTCCGCACCCGTGGGTTCGGGAGGCGACCCGGCGGCGTCACTCGCTTCCCGCACCCGCGGTGGCAGATGCTCCGGCAGGATGCGCTCGCCATTGCAGAACGTCACCGCCCGCTCGACCACATTGGCCAGCTCACGGATGTTGCCGGGATAGTCGTAGGCGCGCAGGCAGGCCAGAGCCGCGTCATCAAAGCGCAGGTCCCCGCGCTCACTGCGCCGCAGCGAGGCGTCCAGAAAAAACATGGCCAGCCGCTCAATATCATCGGCACGCTCACGCAGCGGCGGCACCTCCAGTGCAAGCGCTTCCAGCCGGTAGTAGAGATCCTCACGGAAGTCACCGTTGGCCACGCGGGCCTGCAGATCCTGATGGGTGGCGGCGATCACCCGCACATCCACGCTCTGCTCGGTATCCGACCCCACGGGGCGGATACTGCCCTCCTGCAGCGCCCGCAGCAGCTTGGCCTGCAGCGCCAGCGGCATTTCCGCGATCTCATCCAGCAGGAGTGTGCCGCCATCGGCCTGACCGAAAAGACCCGTCCGCGCCCGATCCGCGCCGGTGAAAGCACCCCTGGCATGGCCGAAGAATTCGCTTTCCATGAGATCCGCGGGAATACCGGCGCAGTTGACCGCCACAAAAGGTTTCTCCGCCCGCGGGCTCTCCGCATGGAGGGCCCTGGCCACCAGCTCCTTGCCCACCCCACTTTCCCCCAGCACCAGCACCGGCATGGCCCCGGTTGCCACCTGCCGGATCTGATCGTACAGCCGATGCATGGGGTCGCTGCCACCAATGATCCCGTGGAAACCGGCGGCATCCCCACTGGAGCGATAGGCATCCACCTCACGGCGCAGCGCCCGCTGTTCAAGCAGACGCCGGATCATCAGAAGCAGGTGATCCATGGACAGGGGCTTGGTCAGGAACTCATCCGCACCGGCTTTGAGGGCATCCACCGCCTGATCCACGGTCCCGAAGGCGGTAATCAGAACAAACAGCGGTGGCTCAGGAAGCGCCTGAGTCCCCCGCAGTACGGCCATGCCATCGCTGTCCGGCAGGCGCAGATCCGATACCACCAGATCCGGCGCCCCTTCCTGGCAGAGCCGGAGGCCCTCATCAGCCCGCTGGGTGGTGACCACCTCGTAGCCTTCCGCCTCCAGCTCCTCGCGCAGCAGATCCAGCAGGCTCGAATCGTCCTCGATGACCAGGATACGCACACTCATGCGGATTCACCTCCTTCCGATCCACCGGCCCTTGGCCACTGCAGTACCATGGCACAACCACCCCAGCGGCTGCTTCCAATGATGATGGCACCCCCGTGTTCCTGCATCACACTGCGGACCACGGCCAGCCCCAGGCCCGTGCCCTCACCGGAAGCACGGGTGGTGTGGAAAGGCTCAAGAACGGCTTCGCGATCACCGGGCGGGATGCCCGGACCATCATCCTCGACGGTTACAGCAATGGCCTGGGGCCCCTTTCGGACACTCAGCATGACCCGGGAGCTGGCCGCCAGAAAGGCATTGCGCAGCAGGTTGGAGACCGCCAGCTCACAGCGTGTCCGGTCGCCATTGATCACCGCCTCCGGCGCCGCGTTGTCGATTTCCAGGGTGATCCCTTCAGGGGCATCACCATGGGCATCGAGCACGCCGGTCATCAACTGCGCGGTGGTGAAGCGCTCCTCGGCGGCACTGGGGGAATGCCGGAAACAGTCCAGAAGCTGCTGTACGATCCGGGTCATGCGCTGGACCTGGTGACGTATATCCCCGAGATTGCGCTGACCACGCTCATCCCCTGTACGGCGCTCCAGCATGCGGGCGCGGCCGTCGATGACACTCAGCGGCGCCCCCAGCTCGTGGGCGACACCGCCGGCCACCCGCCCGATCATGGCCATTTTCTCCTGGTGCTGCAGGCGTTGATTAAGCCGCGTCTCCCGCGCTTTCTGGTCAATGATCTCCTGTTCCGCCGCTTCGATGCTGTCGAGCATCTCGTTGAGTGCCGCCGCCAGCTGACGGGTTTCCCGCGGCCCCCGCAACTGGGCCCGAATGCGCCGGTCGCCGTCCTGGACCCGGGCCATGACGCTGGAAAGCCGGCCGACGTGGCGCCCCACGCCACCATAATGCCCGCCGATTGCCACGAGCAGTATGGCACCGGCGGTCAGCGACCAGATCCACCAGGCGTTGTTGCGCAGATCCGCCAGCCTCTGGTCGAAATCGCTGCGCTGGCGGGTGATCTGCAACAGCCCGATGATCCGGCCATCCTCGCTGAACAGCGGCGTGAAGTGGGAGAACACATCCTCGCCCTCAATCTCCCGATAGGTTCCCAGGTCATCCCCCTGCGCCACCGCATCCGCTGCGCTGCGGCTGTCACTCACATCCCGGTCCACAATGCCCACCTGTGAGACACGGTCGCCACGCTGATCGTAAACGGAAGCCCCGTAGACACGCCCCACACTGAAGATGGAGGTGGTGATGTCGTTGACCTGGACATAGTCCCCGTTCTGGAGCGCCCGGGAGAGCGGATAACGGGTTGCCTGGGCCAGAAGCGCCAGGTCCTGCTGGAGACGCTCCTCATCGTGGGACTGGACCACGCCCAGCCCCCAGTAGACCGCCACACCACTGACCAGCAGCAGCGGCAGAACCACTGCCAGAATCAGCGTGAACTGGAGGCCGGGCAGACGCAGATGTTTCATCGATTCCTCCCTGAGTATGGGTGGCATAATGTCACACAGCAACGCCCCATGTGTCATTATGTCACACCCTCAGGCACTCCAACTCATGGCGTTTACTCAACAGAGGGACCAGTAACTGATTAAGAAACGGCAATTTTCAGACTGTGATCCTGCGCTGGCACAGCTCCTGCAACGAGACAGTGCGAATCCAGCAAAGGAGACTTCCATAATGATTCGAATCACCAGTCTTGCACTTGCACTGGCACTCGGCCTGACCGGCGCCCAGGCACTGGCCCAGGATTACGGCAGCGGCGAAGGCCAGCAGGATCCGGGAATGGAACAGTCCCAGCAGCCGGCGGACTTCTCGGACGAAGAGCTGCAGCAGTTCGTCAATCTTCAGGACAGCATTGGCAAGATCCGCGAGGAATACGTCTCCCAGATCGAGGCGGCGGAATCCGAGGACAAGGCGCGCCAGCTTCAGCAGGAAGCCCAGTCCGAAATGGTCAGCGCCATTGAGGATGCCGGCATGTCCGTTCAGGAGTATAACGCCATTGCCGTGGCCTATAACTCCAATCCGGACGTCCAGGAGCGAGTGGACGAAATGGCAGGCGAATAGGGCTTTACCCGCTGTCATGAACGCCTCCTGCGGGAGGCGTTTTCATTTAACATCTATTCATTCGACGCCGTTCTGGCATAGCAGTTGTTTCCTCTGGGTGTCGCACCACAGAACCCGTTACCCTGAGGAGGTACCAACATGAAACTGAAAGCACTGACCGCAGCCATCGCATTCGCACTGAGTACTGCCGGCATGACCGCCGTGGCACAGGACAGCAGCACGGGTCAGGCCCAGCAGAATCAGGGCCAGAGCATGAGTGCCCCGGAGCAGCAGAACACCGACTTCTCCGACGAAGAACTCCAGAACTTTGTTGAGCTGCAGGATGAGATCGGTAAGGTTCGCGAGGATTATGTGTCCCAGATCGAATCTGCCGAATCCGAGGACAAGGCACGCGAACTCCAGCAGAAAGCCCAGACCGAGATGGTCAAGGTGATTGAGGACGCGGGCATGACCGTTGAGGAATACAACGCCATCGCCGTGGCCTACAACTCCAATCCGGAAATCCAGGAACGCGTGGACAAGATGTCCGAATAACAGTCAGCCTGGATCAGCCTGCAAGCCCCGCCCTCTGGCGGGGCTTTTTTATGGGTACTCAGAAGCCGTAGAGCAGCGTCACCGCCGTAATCGTGTCCGTCCGCTCAGTCCCCGTCGGCGGATTGGAGTTGTGCTCAACCGTGTAGGAGAGCTTCATGGCCAGGGAACTGTTCACGTTTGCCTGGAGCGCGGTCACTGAGCGCGAAATGGCATCCCCGTCATCCAGACTCACTTCGGTTTCCGCCTCCTGGCGGAAGTGCGCGGTTTCTGACAGCTGATAGCGGAAGTCAGCAGCGAGACGCCCTATGGGATCTTCCTCTTCCTCCCCTTCCTCGGGATCAGGGGTATCGAACCGACCGTAACGATAACCCAGACCGCTCGATACATCGAAGTAGCTGTCCCCTTCGCTCCAGAGGCGTCGCCCGTAGCCGGCCGAGGTCGAGGCCTGGAACTGGTAACCACTGAAATCATCGTTGGAGTAACGGCCCCGGACAAAGACGAAGTCATTGGGATTGAACTTGTAGTCGAGCTGGGTCGCCGCGGAATAGCGTTCGGCGGTCCGCTCCCCGCCCTGTTCCGCGTACCGGGACTGGAGAAGGACATTCTGCCGCCAGTCGTTCCAGTTGCGGGTGACATCCGCCTCACCGGAAATCGTGGTTTCCTCGGTATTGCCGGAGGTTTCAACAAGGCCAAGTTCAACCGAGCCGCTCCATTCGTCCGACTCCTGCGCCGCAGCCGGTGCTGTCAGGGCTACAGCGATGCCTGCCACCAGTAATGACCTTTGTATCTGCAACACGTTTTCCTCCTCAATGGTTTCGTAATAGGCTGTTGATACGGCGCAGGTTACCAGACAGGCCTGCGCTGACCAGTTAAATCACGACAGGAGGACTCATGAGCCAACACGTGGTCATTACCGGTGCCAACCGTGGCATCGGACTCGAACTCGCCCGCCAGTGGCACGAACGCGGTGACCGGGTAACAGCGCTGTGCCGCGCAGCCTCGGATGAGTTGAAGTCCCTGGGCGTGAATATCATCGAAGGCGTGGATGTTACCGACGACATCAGCCTTGGCAAGGCGCGGCGCAATCTCGAGGGGGAAACCATCGATGTGCTCTACAACAACGCTGGCCTGATGACCGATGAGAACCTGGCGGATATGGACTGGGATCGGATCCAGACCCAGTTCGAGGTGAACACCCTGGGGCCGCTCAAGGTCACCACCGCACTGCTGGAGCTGATCCCCAAAAGCGGTAAAGTCGTCATGATGACATCCCGGATGGGATCAATCGCAGACAATGACTCAGGCGGGCGCTACGGTTACCGGATGACGAAGGCTGCACTCAATGCCGCCTCACAATCACTGGCAGTGGATCTGCAACCAAGAGGCATCAGTGTCGGCATTATGCATCCAGGCTACGTTCAGACGGCCATGACCGGCAATACCGGCCACATTACGCCCAGCGAGGCCGCAGAACGGCTGATCCAGCGGGTGGACGAACTGAACCAGGAAAACAGCGGGGTATTCCGGCACTCGGACGGGTCCGAGCTACCCTGGTGAATTGCTGCGGGAAAGCTTGCGACGACGGCGGTGGCTGACCTTGACGCCACTGCCCTCTTCCTGCTGCGGCTTGCCGGTGGCCTGCGCCACATGCGGGCCACCCTCTTCCGGCCAGGCCGCCTCAAAGGCCTGGTAGCCCTCACGGATCAGGCGTACCAGCTCCAGGGACTGCATACCATCCGGCACTCTGGAAGGGCTGCCTGAAAAATGCTTGGTCCGGGGGCGCCCCTCGAACGTCAGCTCCAGGCCACTGCTGTGGCGAGCTTTCTGGCTCTCCACGTCGATCTGCCAGTCGTCCATCGTATTCAATCTCTTGCAACGTTACATACGCTTAAGGTTGGCAGCATATCGGCGCTCAGACTGTGGATCAACCGGCAGAACGCCCATCCCGGGCCCGCTCAGGTCCCCTTGAAGACCGCCTCACGCCGCTCCAGAAAGGATTGGATGCCTTCCTGGACATCCTCACTCCGCATGACCGGAGCGAGATCCGGAAACAGTCGGGCCTTCGCCGCATCATGCCCCTCTGTGCGGGCGATACGCGAGGAACGCAGACTGCCCTGAACACCCAGGGGGGCCGCCCTGGCGACCTTTTCCGCCAGTTCACGGGCACGCTCAAACTGCTCTCCGGGCGCCACCAGCTCCTGCACCAGCCCCCACTCATGTGCCTGAGAGGCGCTCCACTCATCCCCGGTCAGCAGGTAACGCTGGGCATTGGCCCATCCGATCTCCTCCTGGAGACGGATGGTCGCGCCACCGCAGGCGAAGATGCCGCGCTTGACTTCCAGCTGGCCGTAACGGGTATTGTCCGCCGCCACCCGGATGTCCGTGTTGAGCATCATCTCCACCCCGCAGGTGAAGCAGATCCCCTGGGTGGCATAGACCACGGGCTTGTCCATGGCCGGTCCCACGATTCCGAAGGGGTCCATCTCGCCCTCGTTCAGGGTCAGCCCCTCACCGTTGGCGAATACGCCCGCCCAGTCGTCCAGTTCCAGGCCCGAGGTGAAGTGATCCCCTTCGGCATAGACCAGCCCCACACGCAGTTCCGGCTCGCGGTTCAGCCGGCCGTAGGCGGCGGCGATGTCGTGGTACATCTGCCGGTTCATGGCATTCATCTTCTCCGGCCGGTTCAGGCCGATGAACAGGATGTGATCCTTCGCTTCAACATTTACCAGAGCCATAGTCCCATTTCCTGAATCTTGTTATTTCACCGCAGGAGCGCGCCCTGCGCGCGATAACCCTGATCGCTTGCGAAGCAAGCTCCTACTGCTCAGAACCACTCATCACGCATGGCGTAACAGGTGTCATCCCGGTTCTGCAGCAGGACCAGGTCCTGGGCCACCGTGGGCAGTTCCCAGTGGAAGAAGTACTGGGCCGCCTGGAGCTTACCCTGATAGAAGGCCTCATCCGCACTCGAAACCTCCCCGGCCAGGGCCTGTGTGGCGGCATTGGCCTGGCGCAGCCACATCCAGGCCACGCAGATGTGGCCGAAGAGCCGCAGGTAGACACTCGCATTGGCCAGCCCCTTCTCCGGGGGCTCCTGGGCCAGCGCCTGCCCCAAGGACTGGGTGACCTTGCCGGCCTGTTGCAGGGTTTCGCTCAGTGAATAGGCCCATTGCCGGCAGCGCTCGTCCGGCGCCTCCTGAAGGTCCGCCTGAATGGCTCCGAACAGCTGCTGGATGGCCTCGCCGTTGCCCTGCCAGACCTTGCGCCCCAGCAGATCCATCGCCTGGATACCGTTGGTACCCTCGTGGATGGGGTTGAGGCGATTGTCCCGCCAGCACTGCTCCACCGGGTATTCGCGGGTGTAGCCGGCGCCACCGTAGACCTGGATGGCAAGATCATTGGCCTTCGGCCCGTACTCGGAAGGCCATGCCTTGATGACGGGCGTCAGAAGATCCAGCAGCTGACGTGCCTGATGGCGCTGAGCCTCGTCCGGGTGGGTATGGCTGTCGTCCATCAGCCGCGCGCCATAGAAGCACAGGGCCAGCGCCCCCTCCATCCAGGACTTCTGCGCCAGCAGCATGCGCCGCACGTCCGCATGCTGGATGATCGGTACCGGCTCGGTGGTCGGATCCTTCTCGGAGGGCGGCCTCCCCTGGCGACGATCGCGGGCGTACTCAAGGCTGTGCTGGTATCCCCGGTAACCAATGGCGGCAGCCCCGAAACCGACACCCACACGGGCCTCGTTCATCATCTGGAACATGTACTTGAGGCCCTGATGGGGCTCGCCCACCAGATAGCCATGGCAGTCCGCATCGTCCCCGAAACTCAGCGCCGTGGAGGTGGTGCCCCGGTACCCGAGCTTGTGGATCAGCCCGGCCAGGCCCACGCCATTGCGCTCCCCGGGATTGCCGTCCGCACCCAGCCGGTACTTGGGCACGATGAACATCGAGATGCCCTTCACTCCCGGAGGCGCCCCATGGATGCGTGCCAGCACCAGGTTCACGATGTTGTCGCTGAGCTCATGCTCGCCCCCGGAGATGTAGATCTTGGCGCCCTTGATCAGATAATGCCCCTCGTCAGTGGGCTTGGCACTGGTGCGCAGATCCGCCAGGGAGGAGCCGGCCTGGGGTTCGGTCAGCGCCATGGTGCCGGTGAATCGCCCTTCCAGCATGGGCTGCAGGAACCAGTCCTGCTGTTCCCGGGATCCGAAGGTGCGGATGACATTGGCCGCCGCCGTGGTCAGGAAGGGATAGCCCGCTGTGCTGGGATTGGCCGCCATGAAGAAGCCATTGCAGGCGGTCATGACCGTCTCTGGCAGCTGCATGCCGCCCAGATCGTAATCATAGCGCCCAGCAATGAAGCCGGCCTCGGCGTAGGCCTCCACTGCCGCCTTCACCTCCGGGCGCATGGTGACTTTGCCGTCCTCGAAACGGGGCTCTTCCCTGTCGGCCAGGCTGTTGTGGCTGGCGAACTGCTCCCGGGCGATACGCTCCGCCGTATCGAAAACCGCATCGAAGGTCTCCCGGCTGTGATCGCTGAAGCGCTCACGCTCATTCAGGGATTCGGTATCCAGCACTTCGTAGAGCTGGAACGCCAGATCGCGTCGGTCAAGCAGGGTATCGGCCATGGCGATGGGGTCTCCAGTGATTCATTCCATGCCCACACTGCCACAACCGACCATGGCCGCCTACTGTCATCAATGACACAATATTGGCGGATCCTGCCAGCCATGGATGCCAGAATGCCCCAACCCGAGCACTACCAGGTCACCATCATCGGCTTTGAGAAAGCCCTGGCCACCGCCATTACCGGCGTCATGGATCTGTTCCGGATGGCGGGCGTAACCTGGGCCCGTATCCACGATCAACAGCCGGAACCAAGGTTCAGCGTTACCCTCGCGACCGCTGACGGTGGCCCCTGCCACTGCGTCAATGGCGTCAGCCTGATGGCCGGCAGCCGCTGGGACACGGCACCACAGGCCGATCTGGTGATCATTCCCACCATCGGCGGCGACATTGACGGGACCCTGGATGCCAACCGGACGCTGCTTCCCCTCCTCCAGCGGTGGCACGACGAAGGCCGCGACCTGGCCAGCAACTGCACCGGCGCCTTCCTTTTGGGGGAGGCCGGCCTGCTGGACGGTCGCGAGGCCACCACTCACTGGGGCTACAGTGGCCTGTTCCGTGAACGCTACCCGGAAGTGGACCTGCGCCCCCACCGGCTGATCACCGCGGATGACAACGTCTTCTGCGCCGGCGGCGGCATGGCATGGCTGGACCTCGGCCTCTTCCTCGTGGAGCGCTACTGCGGCGTGGATACGGCCCGTGCCCTGGCCCGGGCCTTCGTGATGGACATGGGCCGGGAAAGCCAGGCCGCCTATGGCAGCATCCACGCGCGGCGCTACCACCAGGACGAGGCCATCAGCGCGGTACAGGACTGGCTTGCGGAACACCTCGCCGAGTCCATCCGCATTGACCAGCTGGCCGAGCACTTCCATATGACCCCGCGCACCTTCAAGCGCCGCTTCCGCAATGCCACCGGCGATACCCCCCTGCGCTACCTCCAGCAACTGCGCGTGGAAAAGGCCAAGAAACTGCTGGAACAGCCCCACCGGCGCCTGGCGGAAATCACCCGGGCCGTGGGTTACGAAGACACCAGCGCCTTTTCCCGGCTCTTCCATGCCCGTACCGGCATGACGCCGGGGGCCTACCGCAGCCGGTTCCTGCCTTCAACGCCCTCCGGATAACCTGAGGAAAATAAAAGATTGACACTGCGTTAAGCTTTAAATAATCTTTTGCGCACAATAATCGTTCTCATTACGTTTCTTTATCAATTTCAAGCTCAGTCCAGCGGAGAAGAAAGAAAACCATGCAGACAATCCACTCCCGACGCAGAACCCTCGCACTAGCCGTTGCCGCTGCACTCACAACCGGCGCCGCCCAGGCTCAGGAAGGCGGATCCCAGCAGGATTTCACGCTGGATCAGCTGACCATCACCGGCGGACCGGAACGCATCAGCAATGTGCCCGGCTCGGCCCATGTAATCGATGAAGAAGCCCTCGACCGACACAACTACGGTGACCCCATCCGGGTGCTCAGGCAGATCCCGGGCGTGAACATGCGCCAGGAGGACGGTTTCGGTCTCTTCCCGAACATCGGCATGCGGGGCACGGCTACCGGCCGCAGCAGCAAGATCACGCTGATGGAGGACGGCATCCTGGCCGCTCCTGCTCCTTATGCAGCCCCTTCCGCCTACTACTTCCCGCCGGTTGGGCGCATGCACAATGTGGAGGTCCGCAAGGGCTCCAGCGCCATCCAGTACGGCCCCTACACCAACGGCGGCGCCCTCAACATGATCTCGACGCCGATCCCGTCCGAGGAATTCAGTGGCCGCATCCAGTCCATGCTCGGCTCCGACGGCGGTGAGCGCCATCATGCCCACATTGGCGGCTCCGAGGGGCAGTGGGGCTGGATGATCGAGGGCTACACCGACGGTTCCGATGGCTTCCGCGACCTGGATACGCCGCGTGATGTGCAGGGCGAGCGCAGCGAGAACCTGAGCGAGCAGGACACCGGTTTTGAACGCCGCGAATTCGTGGGCAAGCTGCGCTGGCACTCCGCCCCGGGCGCCGAGTACTACCAGCAGGTGGACCTGAAGGTTGGCATGGGCGAGCGCGACGCCAACGAAAGCTACATGGGCCAGACCCTTTCCGATTTCCGGAAGGATCCCTACCGCCGCTATGCCGCCTCGGCCCAGGATCGCTTCCACAGCGAGCGCGAGCAGTACAGCCTGACCCACTACATCGAATTCTCGGAGGATCTCGACCTGAGCACCACGCTCTACCGGAACAACTTTGAGAGGAACTGGTACAAGCTGGGGAATGTTGAGGGCACCAGCCACTCCGAGATCATCACCAACCCTGATGACAATCAGAACCTGCTGAACTGGCTCAAGGGCACCCCGGCCACCAGCGATGCCTACCAGGGACAGAGCAACCGGGGCCTGATCGCCAATGTTGATGCCGGCAACCGCAAGTACTACAGCCAGGGCATCCAAACGGAACTCGGCTATCGCTTTGAAACCGGCGACATCAAGCACGACCTGGACGTGGGTCTGCGCGTCCACGAGGACGAAATCGACCGGCATGAGTGGGACGATGAGTACGCCATGACGGAGACCGGCTCCATGGTGTTCACCGGCACCAGTGGCGGCCCGCGCACCGGCTCCAACCGCAAGACCGAGGCGGATGCCATTGCCGGCTACGTGCTCAACACCATGTCCTTCGGCCGCTGGCAGGTGATGCCAGGCGTGCGTTACGAGTCCATCGATCTGGAGCGCACCGAGTTCGGTGATGTGGCCCGGAGCACCGTCACCGGTGGCCGGGAGAACAGCTACGATGTGGTCACACCGGGCATCGGCGCCACCTACCAGGTCAGCAACGCACTGACATTGCTGGGGGGTGTGCACCGTGGTTTCTCCCCCGCTGGCTCCAAGCCGGATGCGGAAGAGGAAACCAGCATCAACTACGAGCTGGGCGCACGCTACAATCAGGGTGCCTTCTCCTCCGAGCTGATCGCGTTCTACAACGACTACGACAACCTGTTGGCCGAATGCAGCCTCTCCTCCGGGTGTAACAGCCAGCAAGTCCAGAACGGTGAAACCTTCAATGGTGGTGAAGTCGAGATCCAGGGCCTGGAGGCAACAGCACTCTACGATCTGGGCGCGGATCAGCAGCTCGGCCTCAACCTGCCACTCAGCGTGACCTACACCTACACCGAGTCAGAATTCACGAGCAACAACATTGACCGCGAATTCGCCTCCTGGGGCGATGCGCAGAAAGGCGATGAGCTGCCGGATATCCCCGAGCATCAGCTGACCGTCAGCGCTGGCATCGAGACCGGTCCCTGGTCCGGTGACGTGACCGGCAACTACGTCAGCGATGCCCGTTCCGAGGCCGGCAGCGGCGCTATCCCCGCGGACGAGACCATTGAATCCCGGTTCCTGGTGGATGTTTCCGGACGCTACGCCTTCACCGAACAGGTGAGCGGTATTGTGAGCGTCGAGAACGCCACGGATGAGGAATACATCTCATCCTGGAACCCGGCGGGTGCCCGCCCTGGCATGCCACGCACCTACTGGGCCGGTGTTGAAGTGAACTTCTGACATGCCCCCACGGACAGTGCGGACTGACAGAAATGCAACAGTGATGGAAAAAGGGCCCTCGGGCCCTTTTTTCATGGTGGACGAGGCGCGTCCCCTTTAAACCTCAGGGATGCGGTCACGCCTTTCTACCTATTAATGGATTTTTGTTTGCATTTGAGATTGCTTGTCATCTAATATGAAAACCATCGAAGCCAAGCTTCGATCTTGGGCAATCGACCCACCAGGGTCATGGCATGACAGGGACGTCACATCCTCGGGGGGCCTTCTGGCCCCCTTCTTCCTTACAGGGCAGCCGCCACCTCGGTCCCCTGCTGGAAGGCCCGCTTGGCATCAAGTTCCGTGGCGACATCCGCGCCGCCGATCCGATGGGTGATCACACCGCGACGGGTCAGCTCCTCCGACAGATCCCGATACGGCTCCTGCCCCGTGCACACCACCACATTGTCCACCGCCAGGACCCGGTCCTCATGACCGTCCTCCGTCTGGACACTGATGTGTAGCCCTTCGTCATCAATGCGCCGGTACTGTACGCCCGGAATCATCTCGACATTCCGGTTGCGCAGCTGAACCCGATGGACCCAGCCGGTGGTCTTGCCCAGCCCCTTGCCGGGCTTGGAGGTCTTACGCTGCAGCAGGTAGACCTCGCGCGGCGAGCGCTCCGGATGGGGCTCCGTCAGCGCGCCCGGCGACTCCCAGCTCGGGTCGACACCCCATTCGCGCTGCCAGTCAGCAACCGAGATCTGTTGCCCTTCGGGATGATGCTCGAAATCATGGGTCAGGAATTCACCCACGTCGAAGCCAATACCGCCTGCCCCGAGGATGGCCACGGACCGGCCCACGGGCTTATCACGGCGGAGGACATCGAGATAGCCCAACACCTTGGGGTGGTCGATTCCCTCGATCTCCGGGGTTCGTGGTTTCACGCCCGTGGCGATCACCACATCGTCAAAGCCCTCCTCAACCAGAGCATCCGCATCGGCACGGGTGTTGAGGCGGAGATCGATGGCCAGCAGTTCGATCTGGCGATTGTAATAACGCAGGGTTTCGGCGAACTCCTCCTTGCCGGGAATCCGCTTGGCATAGTTGAACTGACCGCCAATCACCGGATCCGCCTCGAACAGCGTCACCTGATGTCCCCGCCTTGCCGCTGTCGTGGCAGCGGCAAGGCCGGCCGGGCCGGCACCCACGACCGCCACACGATGGCTCACCGCGGCAAGGGTCGGATTGAGTTCGGTCTCACGCCCGGCGCGGGGATTAACCAGGCAGCTCGCCTTCTTCGCCTGGAAGACATGGTCAAGGCAGGCCTGGTTGCAGGCGATACAGGTATTGATCTCATCCGCGCGTTCCTGCTCGGCCTTGCGCACGAATTCCGAATCCGCCAGCAGCGGCCGGGCCATGGAAACCATGTCCGCATCACCACGTGCCAGCACGGTCTCGGCCGTGGCCGGGTCATTGATGCGATTGGTGGTCACGACCGGGATCTCGACCTCATTCCGGAACTTGGCTGTCACACCGGTAAAGGCAGCCCGGGGCACCGAGGTGACGATGGTCGGCACGCGTGCTTCATGCCAGCCGATCCCGGTATTGATCAGGGTGGCACCGGCCTGCTCGATCGCCTTCCCAAGCATCAGCACCTCGTCCCAGCTCTGGCCGCCTTCCACCAGGTCCGCCATGGAAAGCCGATAGATCAGGATGAACTCCGGCCCGACCGCTTCCCGGATCCGACGTACGATCTCGACCGGCAGCTGCATGCGATTCTCGAAAGGGCCACCCCACTTGTCCGTTCGCAGGTTGGTGCGCCCGCACAGGAACTGGTTGATGAAATAGCCCTCAGAGCCCATGACCTCGACGCCGTCATACCCGGCCTTCTGCGCGTACCGGGCGGCATCCACGAACGCCCGGATCTGGCGTTCCACACCCCGGGTGGAAAGCGCTCTCGGCTTGAAGGGATTAATAGGCGCCTGGATGGCGGACGCCGAAACGCTGAACGGGTGGTAGCTGTAACGCCCCGCGTGCAGCAGCTGCAGGCAGATCTTTCCACCGGCATCGTGAACCTCGCCCGTGACATGGCGGTGCAGGCGCGCCGTGGCCGGGTTGTTCATGGTGGAGGAAAAAGGCGCCAGCTGGCCGACCATATTGGGGGCAAAGCCACCGGTTACCATCAACCCCACGCCGCCTTCAGCCCTTTCGGCAAAGTAACGCGCCATCTTGTGGAGATTCCAGAACCGGTCTTCCAGGCCCGTGTGCATGGAGCCCATCAGGACCCGGTTGCGCAGCTCGGTAAACCCGAGATCCAGGGGTTCAAGCAGGTTGGGATAGGCACTGTGACTGGTCATTTTCGACTCCGATGCCGGTGACTGACAGGGCGCAGAAGTCTAGCACAACACCGCATCGGGGCAGGAGTCAGCCCTTCTCGGAGAGGTTGTTCAGACAGAGCTGGGCCTGCTGCACAAAGTGGCTGAACGCCTGGAACTGTTCCTGGCCCGGGGGCTGGAACAGATCACTGTTATCCGAATAGAACAGGCCAACGACCCGTTCGCCCACCATCAGCGGACCGAACAGGCCGGCACGGCGCCCGATGTGGCGATCGAACCCTGGTCGATCCAGATTTTTCCAGGGCTTCTCCTGCGGCTTTTCCAGGTGAAACGACTCGCCCCGCAGTACTGCCCTGGTCAGTAACGCATCCCGGTCGTTCATATCGATGATGAATTCATCCCGCCAGTGCGCTGTCCCCTCACCCAGAACCTTGCGAGTGACCAGGTGATTGCCCTTGGGATCGCGCATCAGCAGCACCACCCTCTGGAGCCCGATGGCACGGTGCATGCCTTCCACCACCGTCTGGAACACCAGGTTCAGGTCCGGGTTGTCGACCAACAGTTCCGACAGCTCCCGCAGGATCTGGAGCTGCAGCATGGGGTCACCGTGGGAGTCCAGCTGGCCTTCACCCTGAGCACCACTGTCATCCCGATCCGGCAGCAGAGCCGTGACCTGGGGCATACCGTAAGACACCGCCACCTCCGCCGCTTCGCGGGAGTTCTCCTGGATGCTTTCGAGTAACTCATCCTTGGGCTGCTTCAGTGATCGGGCCAGCTTGTCCACGACCTGATCCACTTCCCGATCCTGCCAGCCGCGCTCAGAGGCTTCCGCCAGTGTCAGTGAATAGCGCACCAGTGACGACGCCGCTGAGTTCGCCCGCCCCGACGAAACCACCTCGCTCACCAGTGGTCCGAGAGACCAGGTGCTCACAAGCCCCCGCGTGATGCTGGCAAAGCTTGCTCCGATAACCTCCTTCTGGGCTTCCACGGGATCCATCTGGTTCATCTTACGGTCCAGCTCATCGGCCTGGGGAATACGGCAGGCCCAGAACGCCAGCTCGCCGATATGGCTGAGCAGCGCGGCCACAAAGACCTCCTCCTTTTTCTCGCCACTGCGTGAAGGCAGGAGAGAGCGGGCCTGGACGGCCGCATGCAGCGACCGCGCCAGACAACGCAGCAGGTGAGTACGTGGATTGCGCGAGAGCAGTGCATCGATCACCAGGGACGAGATCGCCATGGCCCGCACCGCATCAAAACCGATCAGGGTGATGGCCCGGCTGACGGTGCTCACGCTCACCCGGGAGCGGTTGTAGAACACCGTGTTGGAAAGTCTCAGGACCTGAGAGGTCAGGTCCGCGTCCTTGAGGATGACATCCGCCAGCTGGTTGACGGTGGAGCTGTCGCTGTCCGTCAGCTTGCTGATCTCTCTCAGCGTTTCCGCCAGAACCGGCATTTCCACCTGGCTCAGGTACTGCACCCAGTTATTG
This sequence comes from Halospina sp. K52047b, assembly GCF_008709855.1. Lineage (NCBI taxonomy): Bacteria > Pseudomonadati > Pseudomonadota > Gammaproteobacteria > Halospina > Halospina sp. K52047b. Next base: position 89,301 of record NZ_VYJH01000005.1, read on the forward strand.
GGCGACCCGCGGGTCGGGGGCTGTGTGGATTCCGTTTCGGCCATGACACCTCTCGCTACAGCCGTTTCATGAATGCCCGGTAATCAGTCCAGTATAGATCACCAGTGCAGTCGGACCAGCAGGAACGGCTGATCTCCCAGTGTCTGCCGTATCAGCCGGCCATTTTCCTCCCGGTAGCGCACACGGGTATCCAGGCTCATGCCAGCCCCGAGCTCCACGCCCATCCCCCGGTACAGGGAACTGAAGCGCCGGATCAGGGTCAGTTTCCACTCCTCAAGCCGGATCGTACTCTCAAGCCCGCGCTGGTCGTCCAGAGCTCCCCATTTTTCACCCTGGCGTGCCGCCTTCAGAGACCAGCGCCCGTGCGGGCTTCGCCACCGCACCATCCTCGGGAGGTCAAGCGTCACCTGCCCGTAACCCGCGGCAAAGCCACCACGCAGCGCCGGCACCCACTGGAAACGACCAAAGCGATGGTCCCCACGCACCCCGAGCGCCCAGCCTCCGCTGGCAGTCAGGTCACGCCAGAGCCCGAGACGCCCGACCCAGACATCGGAATGGGGTTCCTGATGCTTGAGCACATTGGAAGTCGCATGGATGCCTGCCCTGGCATAAAGCTTCCAGGCGCCGCGCTCTTGCCGGGTCTCCAGCGCCATACGGTGCAGGTGGCCATTGTGGGCGGGCTGGCCGGACCGGATCCGCAGTGGCTGGTAATCCCACACAAAACGCAGCCCATGCCGGTCTCCCACCTGCAGACCGCGAACCGAACGGCTGACGGGCTCCGCGGCCGTCGCGGGGCCCGGCTCGTCGTAATCCCGCCACTGCTGCCATTCCAGAGAACCGTAACCCCAGACTGCGGCCGGAAACATGAAGGTCAGCCCGGCAAGCGCTTGCAACAGTGGGCGCACGCCCCTGATACTCGTCACTCCCATATCCGGCTCCCCTGGATGCCCATGCAGACGTCTTTCTCCAACCATAGCCTGCTCCCCCAACAGCTGCCCAGCATCGAGGAAGCACAGTGGCAGCACCTGGCGCCGGACTATGCGCGCATGGTCCTGCTGAGCGGACTCGCATTCTGGCTGCCGGCCGGGGCCGCCGGGCTGGCGCTCAGCGCCCTGGGTGTCATCCCCCTCAGCGCCATGCTGGTGGCGGCCGCGTGGCTGGTACTGCTGATACCCACCCTGCTCAGCTATCCCGCCGCCAGGGTCAAGCGCTATGCCATCCGCGAGCAGGATGTCCTCTTCCATGAAGGCCTGCTATGGAAAAACACGACCGTCATCCCGCGTAACCGCATCCAGCACATCCAGACCGAGAACGGCCCGCTGGAACGCTGGTTCGGGCTGGTCACTCTCAAGTGCTACGGCGCCGGTGGCCAGCAGGCGGACCTGGTGATTCCGGGACTGGAGGAGACCCTGGGGCAGCAGCTGCGCCAGTACCTGCTTAATCAGGCCGACGATACAGAGAACCCGGAGCACACCGGCGGGGACGATGACGTACAGCAGTGACTGGCACCGGGTCTCGCCCCTGGCCATCATCCATCACGGCCTGACCTTCCTGCGCCAGCTGGTGGGCAGCAATCCGGGCCCACTGCTGGGGCTGGTCGCGGGTACGGTAGCGTTCGCACGCGAATCCCCCCTGATGATCGCCACCACGGCCCTGACACTGGTCCTCCTCGGTGTGGCCATGGCGGTCATGGGCTGGCTCCGGTTCCTCTACCGTGTCCACGACGGCGCCCTCCAGGTGCAACAGGGTGTGTTCACCCGGCACAAGCTGACCCTGGCGTTCGAACGCATACAGAACGTGCGGCTCGAGCGCCCGGTCTACCTCAGGCCTTTCGGGCTCGCTCGGCTGACCATTGAATCCGCGGGCTCCGCCAGCGAAGAGGTGCACCTGCCCGGCATTCCCCTTGCTGAGGCGGAAGGCCTCCGGGATCGCGCCCTGCATGAAACGCCCTCCCGGCAGGCGCCGGAGGCAGAGGTCCCCGGTGCCGACTCTCCCGCCAGCCAGGAGCTGCTCAGACGCCGCCCCTCGGACCTGATCATCTACGGCATCAGCAGCCCGGCCATCCTGTGGGGCGGCGCCATTGCAGCCTCGCTGCTGGGCGCACTGACCCGGAACATGGGGGATGCCCGGAACCAGCAGGCCGAGCAGGCCATGAACACGTTGCTTGAGGCCATGCCGGGCTGGCTTCCGGATTTCCTGGTGCTGCCGCTGGCCATACTGCTGTTGCTGTTACTGATGGCCCTCGCCTCGATGACCATGGCACTGCTGCGCTATCAGGGCTACCAGCTGTTCCGGGAGGGCGAACGCTACCGTGTCACCTCCGGGCTGGTGACACGGCGTGAGCAGGGCATCCGCCACCAGCGCATCCAGCATCTGCATATGGCTCAGAGCTTTGTGGCCCGCCTGTTCCGGCGCCACCACCTCAGCTGCCATCCCATTGGCCCCTCACTGCCGGACCAGCCGGATGGCGGCGGTGGCGCTCTCATGGCCCCCTCCCTCACTCCCGTTGAGCAGGCCCGCATCATCGAAGCACTGTACCCGGGCCTGGACTGGGAAAACCTCCGCTTCCAGCAGGTGAGTGCCCGTTTCATGCTGCCACGGTTCGCGTTCTGGGGGCTGCTGGCAGTAATCACTGCTGTCTGGGTGGCGGTGAGTGACGTACCGGCCTGGACTCTGGCCCTCTTCCTGCCGGTACCCCCACTGATCCTGCTCAACTGGCGCCGCCAGGGCTGGTGCCTGCAGGGTGAACGGCTGATCCTGCGCGGCGGTCTTATCGGCTGCCACTACACCCTGTTCGACGCCTATCGGGTACAGACGCTGAGACTGTTCCAGAACCCGCTCCAGCGCCACGCAGGCCTGGCCAACCTGGGCATCAGGCTGGGCTCCGGAGGGTTCCGGATCCCCTTCATCCCCTGGGGGACTGGAGCCCGTCTCATGGACCATCTTCTCTGGCAGGTGGAAACCAGCCGCGCGCCCTGGCTGTAACACCCCACCATGAGCTGTAAGTGCTAGAATTTATGGAAAAGCACCTGCAGATACCGGGTCGGCCAACTTGTTCCAGCTTCTCAACCGCCAGGGTCTCGAGCACAACGACCGGGATGCCGAGGACGACAGTACCACCATCAATCTGGAACGGGTCGGGCGTACGCGCATTGAGGACCTGGTCTCAAGCACCCGCGAGGTCCCCTGGACCCTGACCCTTGCGCAACTCCTGTGGACTGCGGGACCGGTAACCTTCCTCGCATTGCAGGGGGGGTCGCTGCTGGGTTACGGCGAGCCGGTTGAACTCCGCACCTACCTGTTCTTTGCCATCTACGTGTTCATCGCCGCCATCATCGGCGTGGTCGCCCGCATCATGGCAACCACCATCCGTGGCCGGAAACAGGAGACCGTACGGACCAACATCACCCGCACACTGGATATGATCCCCGACCTGATCTTCACCGCCAGGGATCTGCACCTGGGCACCCTGACCAAGCCCGAGCGCCAGCGCGACGCCGCCTCGATTCTCCTGCGCAAACAGGATCTGGGGTCAAACACCATCTCCGTTGCGGTCTTTGACCTGACCAATGACAACACCCTTGCCACCATCGCGGAAGAAATCGAGGTCTTCCGGCGCGCCGGTATGTTCAGCCGCATCCGGGACCTCAACCTCCGGTATGAGGAACACATCGAAGCTGCACTGACGCAGCTCAAGGAATATTCGGGCGAGATCGCCGACCTGCTGCGCGAACGCCTCCAGGGTCACGCGCCCAACCAGGACGAGGGCGTGGCCCGTGGCGACCATTTCATCAGCCAGGTCTATGCCGCCGCGCATCAGGAGGACCTGTCCCTGATGACTCTGGAGGACGTCGAAGACATCCTGGGCCTGGCTTTCGAACTGCTCAGCGGACGTGAGATCACCCGCCTGACCCTCGACTACGAGGGCGACTGGCAGCTGGCCAGGGCTCTGGACGAGCTGGAACGCTGGCACAATGCCTATCGGCAGGTTAAGGCCTCGGCCGTGCTCTATCTGCGTGAGCTGGCCTATTTCCTGATTGAGACCCGTCTGACATCGCTGGACCACAGCATTCTGGAGGCCGATACCGACACCCTGTTGCAGGAAACCAGTAACGCGCTGACACGCCTGGTCGGGCGCCTGCGCTGGTCCGGCCGGGATGAACTCGAGACCAACCGCCGCGCCGTGCGCAATCTCCGCATGGCCCTGCGCTATGCCAAGCTCACCCGTCAGGCAGTGGGGCGCCTGCAGGACCGCTACGTGCGTTACGTCCGTGCCCTTGAGCGCTGGACACTGCTGCGCGAACGCCTGTTCGAGAACGAAAGCCTGGCACTGCCGGGTGAGGGACTGCGCATCCGCGAAAGCACCATCTCCCTCAATGACGAACAGAAACTGGAGTTCGCCGGCCAGTTCGTACGCTACCTGGACGACCATGGCATTGAACCGGGCAACATGGGGGTGCTGAGGCATGACTCGCCCATGTCACTCCAGCATGCCAAGCACCTCGCCATAAGGGTACTTCTGATCCTGCGGCCGCTGCTCGACCTGGACAACCCCAGTGTCCAGCGCGCACTGGAAAGCAGCCGTGGCGCCTTTCTGGAAGGACTGGAAATGAGCTTCAGTGCGGATGCCAAGGCGGGACTTGGTGCGGCCGTGGTCAAGGAACTTTCGGACAACCTGGGGCCAGCGGCCGAGCTGATTGCCCTGCGCCTGACCAAGCTCTACCGCATGCCCCTGTCACAGAACGTGCGTAATTTTCTGGTGGAGCACTTTGACGCCAATCCCGAACGGCTGCAGTTCATCTCGGACTCGGCACGGGATGACGAACAGGACGAAGCCCCCCCGATTCCCCATGCCCCCGCCATGGTCCACAACTATGAGGAATGGCGGGCGCCGATCGAGGCGGCGGAAGGGCTTCTCGGGCAGCTTCTGAGACAGGTGGAAAGCGGCTGATCAGCCCGCCCTCAGGCCTGATCCTCAAGCAGCTCGAAGGTCATGCCCGAGGCGTTCTGAAGCCGTTCCAGCAGCTGGCCGTCCAGCGCCGTGGCCGGGGTCCAGAAGCCACCCCCGACCTGCTCCCGGTCAACATCCCGGGCAAGGCAGACACCGGCCTGCCCCAGCATTTTCGAGGTCGCGCCATAGCCGGGGTCACGATCCCCTGTCACCTTGCCGCGCAGGGTCTCGCCATCCTCGGTTTCGCCAAAGAACCTCAGGTCGAAGAAGCCTTTCTCCCGGGCTTCACGCGAGGGCCCCTGACCGGGCTTTGGCACCACGAAGCGCTCCAGCAGCCAGCGGGTCGGCGCAATGGAAGCCCCCAGCATGAAGCCCCCCATGAAACCGGTCATCCCCCAGCCGGTGGCGCGCCCCTTGAGGCCCCTGCCCACCAGCACGGCCTCGTCATAGTGGAAGTCACTGCCGTAGGCCTTGCCGGAAAGCGCATTGGAACGATGCACCACCCGGGTGTTGATCGCCGCCATCACGAAAGGCGCGGTCCAGGCCTGGAAATCCGGATCATACTCGGCTTTCTTCACGGTGTGCTGGCGCGCTGTGAAGCCATGGTTCGGCGGACAGATGGAGTAGGGGTTGGCGAGCTCCCGGCGCAGCTCCGGATTGGAGGACGCCTCCTTCACCACATTCAGAAGACTGGCGACAGTACCGCCGGAAAGCTCTCCCTTGGCCGCCTTCACCCGCATACTCACCCGGGTCAGCGGCTTGCCGAAACGCGCCTGCGCCTGCTCCTGCATGAACCAGACCCCCATGTCCGAGGGAATGGAATCAAAGCCACAGCAATTGACGATGCGCGCTCCCGAGTTCCGGGCCGTGTCCTCATACTTCTGGATCATCTGGCGCAGCCACTGGACCTCGCCGGTCAGGTCACAGTAGTCAGTACCACTCTCGGCACAGATCCGGACCAGAGGCTCACCGTAGAGTGCATAGGGCCCGACGGTGGAGATGACCACACGCGTGCCGTCACACATGGACTGGAGTGCTGCCTCGTCCGAGGCATCCGCCACGATCACGGGCAGATCCACCGCCATGGAGCCCAGCTCCGAGCGCAGCGCTTCCAGCTTCTGCTCGGAACGTCCGGCGATCGCCCAGGTCAGGTCCTCGCCCACACCAAAGGTATGCAGCAGGTATTCAGCCAGGATGCGCCCCACAAAACTGGTGGCACCGAAGACAACAACGTCGTATCCGTTCTGGTTCATCATGGTTTCCCTCTGCGGTTCCACTAAAGCCGTTGAATGGCAACTGCCGTGATGATACGCACGCAGAACGCTGGATGACAGCTGGGGGAGCCGCTATTCTTGACCCTTTTTCAGGGAACGGGAGATCCAGATGGAAAAATGCGCCCTGCGTATCATCACCCTGCTGCTGTCCATGCTGCTGCTGGCAGGGTGTTCCAGCATGCAGCAATCCATCCACGATGCGGCCATCAACTACGAAACCAGCGCCGCCGGCCTTGAATCACAGGAGCTGACGTTCGAGTACGGCGAGCTCAGCATCCTGCGCACGCCGGAGCTGCGCGAAAACCGCCAGACCCTGATACTGGTTCACGGCTTCGGCGCCAACAAGGAAAACTGGCTGAAGCTGGCCCAACAGCTGGAGGGTGAGTACAACATTGTCGCCCCTGACCTCCCCGGCCATGGCGACAGCGTCCAGGATCCCGGACTTGCCTATGGTATTCCCCGCCAGGCGCAGCGACTGATGCAGCTTCTGGACCGCCTGGACATCGAGCATGCCCACCTGGCCGGCAACTCCATGGGAGGCGCCATCGTCGCCGTAGCCGCAGCGGAATACCCGGCTCGGATTACCAGCCTTTCGCTTCTCAATAACGCAGGCATCCATGAACACCCGGCGGAACTGGACAGGCGCCTGGCCAGGGGAGAGAACCCGCTGGTTCTGAACGATCCGTCCGACTACGACGAATTGATGGCCTTCGCCATGAACGAGCCCCCTTTTATCCCCTGGCCGATAAGCTCCGTAATGGCCCGTGAAGCCTACCGCAACCGTGACATCAACCGGAAAATCTTCGAGGACATGGAGGCGGACCGGGAGATGGATTTCCGGGCCATTCTGGCGCGCATCCAGGCTCCAACACTGGTTCTCTGGGGCGCTGATGACCGCATCATTGATGCCGCCAACGCGCCCCTGGTGGCGGAAGCGATTCCGGACAGTCGCCTGGAGATCCTTGAGGGCATCGCGCATATGCCCATGATCGAGGCGCCCGGGAAAACCGCCGAACTGATGCGGGCGCTGATCAGCGGGACAGCCGATCGCATCGAGCATCAGGCCGGAATGAACTAGAACCGGGTACGCCCCCTTAACAGCACCTGCATCTGGTCGATGCTGTCGTCTCCATCCAGCGGGAATGCAAAGTCCAGGTGCAGCATCCGCTGCACCTCGATCCGGCTGGAGGCCAGTCGAAACCCGAATCCCACGTCCTTCAGGACACCATCGTCCGGGCCATTGTGACGCCCGTCATCAAACCATGCCCGCCCTACATCCGTGAACAACACACCGCCCATACGGAAGAGACTGAGCGGATGCCAATCCGGGAAATAACGCCGCTCCAGCGTCCAGAGCGCACGCCGGTTGCCCTGCTGGTACTCACTGGGGTAACCCCGCAGGCCATTGTCGCCACCGATCAGCAGCTGCTGGTCCGCGGTGAGGTTGCGTGCCGCCGTGAATGACAGATTGGTATACCAGCTGTTCCAGCGCACAGCTCCCCCATGGAAATAGTCCAGGCTGAACGTGCCCTGGAGGTTCTCGACACGGCTCTCATCCAGCCGATAGGTGCCACTCTGGCTGAGCGTATATCGGGCATAGCGGGTGTCGCTGGCCAGAAGGGCATCGCTGAACGACATATTCAGTACCACCCGATCCTCGGTGGCCCCCAGCCCGGGCGATGAATAGCCCAGCTCCGTGCGCCACACAAAACCATCGCGGACGTCCTCCACCCGCTGCAGCCGGGTCAGGTTCACCATCTCCCGGAAGCGATTCTGTCGGTAATCGAAACCAATCCACGGGTAACTCAGGGTCCGGTCCTCCGGCAGTATATCCAGGGCCGGTTCATCCGGAAGACGCTCAAATGCGAAAGCTTCATAGCGATACCCCCCGAGCAGCCGCAGCTGGCGGTCGCCGCGTTCCGCCAGCCGCCAGCCCCAGTCCACACTGGCGTACTCACGACTGCGGCGGTAATCGGCGATGGCCTCTGCCCCCACAAAGCGCGACTCCTCCCGCACGTCGTCCACGCCCTGGAGCCCCACACGCCATCCCGACTGCTCACTATAGAAGGGGCGTTCCAGGTAGGCGCTGCGTCCACGCCCGTCACTGCGCTGGTCATAGGAGAAGCCGCTCTGCCAGTGGGAACCGAGCACGTTGGGATCATCGAAATCGAGGCTGGTTTCGGTGCGATCCGGATCACTGGTGTAGGAAACGCCCAGGCTCTTGCCGGAGCCCAGGAAATTGGGATCGGAGAGGCCGGCATTCGTCGTGTTCTCGCCCCCGGAACGGGACGCACCGAAACTGGGCAGCAGCGTCCAGGTATCCCGAGCCAGGACGCTTACCTCCACCTTATCGCCACAGACACGGGTGACGCCCACCCAGGCGGCCGTCAGGTATTCGCGCTGACGCAGGATCCGTTCGGATTCAGCAAGCAGGCCCGGCTCATAACTGTCGCCCTGATCAAAGACCAGCTGAGCCCGCAGGGCCGACTTCCAGGTAGGGGTGTTGAGGGCATTCAAAGCCCGGTAAAGGGCATTGTCCTGCTCTGGCTCACTGGTATCAAAAATAGGGCGGCGAACGATGCGGATTCGGCCTACACGGCTCCCGTCCGGAATAACCAGGTCACTCTGCCGGGCCAGTTGATCACGCGGCTGATCAAGGTCAATGGCTTCGGGCTGGACACTGCTGGCTAGACAGTTGCCGTCGCCACCCGCCTGAGCCAGAGCCTGGACACTGACCAGGGCGGCGCCCAGACCGAAAAGGACGCGCTTCAGGAGGCGGATTCCAGCTTCACTCCGCCCCACCATGACGCCCCTGGCCATCACGAAAACGGGCAGCGCCACTTACCGTCTCACCTGAGGACAGGGTGCGCTGTCCATGCGTGAATTCATTGGCAATCGCCTCCGTCTCGCACATTCCCCACTGCTCCAGAGCGCTGAGCCGGTCTTCCCGGAGACAGGTCCAGGGATGCCCCGCCAGTTGACGCGCGAGCTCCACGGCGCGCGCGATTGCCTGGCCCGTTGGCACCAGCCGGTTGACGAGCCCCATCCGCTGCCCCTCATCCGCCGCCACGTCCCTGCCGGTGAGGATCATGTCCATGGCATGACTCTGCCCAATCAATCGGGGAAGACGCACTGTGCCACCATCAATCAACGGCACCCCAAAGCGGCGACAGAAAACGCCAAATACCGCGGTTTCATCCGCTACCCGGAGATCACACCAAGCGGCCAGCTCCAGGCCACCGGCCACACAGTAGCCACTCACCGCAGCAATGACGGGCTTGGTCAAACGCATGCGAGTAGGGCCCATGGGGCCATCGCCTTCGGGAGACAGGCGGTTACGGCCGTCGCCGCTGGCCACCGCCTTCAGGTCGGCCCCGGCGCAGAAATGCTCTCCAGCACCGGAGAGGACGGCCACCCTGGCCTGTTCGTCTTTTTCGAAGGCACGGAATGCGTCAGCCAGCGCATCCGCAGTGGGGCCATCCACAGCGTTCCGGACATGAGGACGTTCAATGCGGATCAGGTGGAGGGCTCCGTCCTTCTCAACGGTCACGGTTCGGGTCATGGGACGGAACTCCGGATGCTGAATTCAGTACGCAGGGTGTATCGCCCAACTATAGCGTCCGTTCCCGCAGGCGTCAGTGGGGAAAGAAACCATTCAGGGCGTCAAGCACCTCGGAGAGCCGGTTCACGCCAGTCACCTGCATGCCTTCGGGCGGGCGTTTCGGCACATTGGCCGAAGGCACCAGCGCCTTGCCGAAGCCGTGCTTGGCCGCCTCCAGAATGCGTTCCTGGCCGCTGGGAACAGGCCGGATCTCACCGGAGAGGCCCACTTCGCCGAAGATGACCAGGTCCCTGGGCAGGGGCCGGTCCCGGAAAGAGGAAATGATAGCGGAGAGCAACGCCAGGTCAGCCGTGGTCTCGGCTACCTTGACGCCACCGACCACATTCACGAAGACATCCTGGTCGCCGCAGTGGAGGCCGCCATGACGATGCAGCACCGCCAGCAGCATGGCCAGCCGGTTCTGGTCCAGCCCCACCGCCACGCGGCGGGGGTAGCCCCCCTGGCTGTCGTCCACCAGGGCCTGGATCTCCACAAGGAGCGGGCGCGTGCCCTCCCAGACCACCATCACCACACTGCCGGGGGCCGCCTCCGAACCCCGGTTCAGGAAGATCGCGCTGGGGTTGCGCACCTCGCGCAGTCCCTGCTCCAGCATGGCGAAAACGCCCAGCTCGTTCACGGCACCGAAGCGGTTCTTGATGCCCCGCAGGGTGCGGTAACGGCTGTCGCTGTCGCCCTCCAGCATCAGTGAAGCATCAATCATGTGCTCCAGGACCTTGGGGCCAGCCAGTCCACCGTCCTTGGTCACGTGCCCCACGAGGAAGAGCACCACGCCGCTCTGCTTGGCAAAACGGGTCAGCGTGGCCGCGCTCTCGCGCACCTGGGAAACGGAACCGGGCGCGGACTCCACGTCCGCAACGTGCATCACCTGGATGCTGTCGACCACCATGATCGTCGGCTTTTCTTCGCCGGCCACCTCCAGCATGCGCTCCACACCGGTTTCCGACAGCATGCGCACGCCGCTGGCACTCAGCTCCAGACGCTTGGCACGCAGTGCCACCTGCTGCAGGGACTCCTCGCCGGTGACGTAGAGAACAGACTGGGAGCGGGCCAGTTCGCACAGCACCTGGAGCAGGAGTGTGCTCTTGCCGGCCCCGGGATGACCGCCCAGAAGCACGGCGGAACCGGCTACAAGTCCGCCACCGAGCACGCGGTCGAACTCGGTGATACCGGTTGGAATGCGCGGCTCCTCGGTGAGATCGATGTCGTCAAGGGACTGGATCGCGGCGCGCTGGCCGGTATAGCCGGCAAATCGGCTCTCACGTGCCTCCCCGGCAGTATCGCCCCCGAGGCGGACTTCCGAGAGGGTGTTCCAGGCACCGCAGGCGCCACACTGGCCCTGCCACTTGCTGTATTCGGCGCCGCAGTCACCGCAGACGTAGGCGGTACGGGCCTTGCTGCGCTTACTCATCCCTGCCGCCTCCGTGGCATTCAGCGGGCGCTGAACTCATGCACTGCGTCGACCATGACCTTTGCCTTGTCCGGGTCCACATCCAGGTGCACACCGTGCCCCAGATTGAAGACATGACCGGGACCGGTGCCGTATTCACCCAGGATCCGCTCCACCTCGCTGCGGATCACATCATCGGGCGCGTACAGCGTGGAGGGATCCAGGTTGCCCTGCAGAGCGACCTGATCACCCACACGCTGCCGGGCTTCGCCGATGTGGGTCGTCCAGTCCAGCCCCAGGCAGTCCGCGCCACAGCCGGCCATGGTCTCGAGCCATTGACCGCCATTCTTGGTGAAGACAATCACGGGCACCTGACGGCCATCGTTTTCACGGATCAGGCCATCAATAATGCGCTGCATGTAATCCAGCGAGAATGCCCGGTACGCCTGGGGGCTGAGCGCCCCGCCCCAAGTGTCAAAGATCTGCACCACCTGGGCGCCGGCCCGGATCTGGGCGTTGAGATAGTCGGTCACCGCATCCGCCAGCTTGCCCAGCAGCCCATGCAGGACCTCCGGGCTTTCCATCATCAGCCGCTTGATGCCCCGGAAATCCTTGCTGGAACCGCCTTCCACCATATAGGTGGCCAGCGTCCAGGGGCTGCCGGCAAAACCGATCAGCGGAACGCGGCCGTTGAGCTCGCGGCGGATCGTGGATACCGCGTTCATCACGTAACCCAGGTCGCGCTCCGCATTCAGCTCTGGCAGTGCCGCCACATCCTCGGCCGTCGTGACGGTCTTACGGAAGCGCGGGCCCTCGCCGGTGACGAAGTGCAGTCCCAGGTCCATGGCATCCGGAATGGTGAGGATGTCGGAGAAGAGGATGGCCGCGTCCAGATCGAAGCGCTCAAGCGGCTGGAGAGTGACCTCACAGGCCAGGCTGTCGTCCTGGCACAGGGCCATGAAACTGCCCGCCTGCTCGCGCACCCGGCGGTATTCAGGCAGGTAACGCCCGGCCTGGCGCATCATCCAGACCGGGGTGGCATCCACAGGCTCGCCGGCGATGGCGCGTAACAGCCTGTCGTTTTGGAGTGGGGTCATTAAATATCCAGATAGTCCATGATGCCGTCGGCGGCCTTGCGCCCCTCGGCCACGGCCGTAACGACCAGGTCCGAGCCGCGCACCATGTCGCCGCCGGCAAAGATTTTGGGGTTTGACGTCTGGTACGGGTACTGGCTTGTTTCCGGAGCCATAACCCGGCCACCATCGTCGGTTTCCACGTTCTGGTCGTCAAACCAGTCCGAGGGGCTGGGCCGGAAGCCGAACGCCACCAGGACGGCGTCCGCGGGAATCACTTCCTCGCTGCCCGGCACCGCCTCGGGGCGGCGGCGACCGTTCTCATCCGGATCACCCAGCTGGGTCTGAACCACCTTCACACCTTCCACCCGGTCTTCGCCGATAATGGCGATGGGCTGGCGGTTGAACTTGAACTGCACCCCCTCTTCCTTCGCGTTGTAGACCTCCTTGCGCGACCCCGGCATGTTGGCCTCGTCACGCCGATAGGCACAGGTGACGCTGGCGGCCTGCTGGCGGATGGCGGTGCGGTTGCAGTCCATGGCGGTATCGCCACCCCCGAGCACGACCACGCGCTGGCCCTTCATGTTGATGAAGCGCCCGTCTTCGCTGTCGAAGCCGAGGCGGCGATTCACGTTGGAGACCAGGTATGGCAGGGCTTCATAGACCCCCGGCAATTCCTCGCCCGGGAAGCCGCCCTTCATATAGGTGTAGGTGCCCATGCCCATGAAGACAGCATCGTACTCTTTGAGCATGTCCTCAATGGCCACGTCCGTGCCCACATCCACTCCCAGGCGGAACTCGATACCCATGCCTTCGAACACTTCCCGGCGCGTGCGCATCACGTGCTTTTCCAGCTTGAACTCGGGAATGCCAAAGGTCAGGAGGCCCCCGATCTCAGGATAGCGGTCATAGACCACCGGTTTCACACCATTACGCGCCAGCACGTCCGCACAGGAGAGCCCGGCAGGGCCGGCCCCGATAACGGCCACCCGGTAGTCCGTCCACTCGACCTTTGACAGGTCCGGGCGCCAGCCCAGGGCGAAAGCGGTGTCCGTGATGTATTTCTCCACGGAGCCGATGGTCACGGCCCCAAAGCCATCATTGAGGGTGCAGGCCCCTTCGCAGAGCCGGTCCTGGGGGCAGACACGGCCACAGACCTCGGGCAGCGAGTTGGTCTGGTGGCACAGTTCGGCAGCCTTGAGGATATTGCCTTCGGACACCAGCTGCAGCCAGTTCGGGATGTAGTTGTGAACCGGGCACTTCCACTCGCAGTAAGGGTTCCCACAGTGCAGGCACCGGTGGGACTGTGAGGCCGCCTCCTGCTTACGGAACGGCTTGTAGATCTCGCCGAATTCCTCGCGGCGGGTGGTCACCGCCACCTTCTCCGGGTCGCAGCGCCCGACCTCAATGAACTGGAAGTTGTTGTTCAGTCGTTCAGCCATGAATCGTCCTCAACTCAGAATTCCTGAAAACCGGGTGCGTGCCCGCCGTTACTCGGGCCGGGCACGGGTGCTTTCGAGCAGCCCCTTGAGACTGGCGGCTTTGGGCTTGACCAGCCAGAAGGCGCCGATGTACTCGTCCAGGTTTTCAAGGATATGCTGGCCCCAGGCACTTCCCGTGGCCTCGACGTGTTCGCGGATCACCCCACGCAGATGGTTCCGGTACGGCTCCATGTGCTCGCTGGAGATGCGGTGGATCTCCACCAGTTCATGGTTGTACTTGTCCACGAAGGTCCGGCTCTCATCGAGCACATAGGCGAAACCACCGGTCATGCCAGCACCGAAGTTCTGGCCGGTCTCGCCCAGGACCGTGATCAGGCCACCGGTCATATACTCGCAGCAGTGATCCCCGGCGCCCTCGACCACCGCGTGGGTGCCGGAGTTGCGCACGCCGAAACGCTCCCCGGCCATGCCGGCCGCGAACAGCCAGCCACCGGTTGCACCATAGAGGCAGGTGTTACCGATGATGGCCGTCTTCTGGGTCTCGAAACGGCTGGTCGCCGGCTGCCGGATGCGGATGCTGCCTCCGGTCATCCCCTTGCCCACGTAGTCGTTGGCATCCCCTTCCAGGTTCAGATGCAGACCGCCCGGGTTCCAGACACCGAAGCTCTGACCGGCCGAACCGGTGAGATTGACGGTAATGGGCGCATCCGTCATGCCCTGACTGCCGTGCACAGCCGCGATCTCACCCGCCACGCGCGCGGCGATCGAACGATCACAGTTGGTGATGCGGTACTCGAAGGTGCCACCCCGCTTCTCCTGGATGGTCGGCAGCATGTCAGCCACCATGCGTTCCGCCATCTCACCCGGATCGAAGGGCGTGTTCTTCTCGACCATGCAGTGCTGGGGCTTGTCCGCCGGGATGTGGCTGTTGTCCAGGATCCGTGTGAGATCCAGATTGCGCTGGCGCGGGGTCTCCCCGGGCAGCAGCTCCAGCAGGTCCGTACGGCCCACCAGCTCCTCAAGGGTGCGCACACCGAGCAGAGCCATCCATTCCCGGGTTTCCTGGGCAATGAACCGGAACAGGTTCATGACCATGTCCACCGTGCCCTGGAAGTGCTCGGAGCGCAGGCGCTCATCCTGGGTCGCGACGCCGGTGGCACAGTTGTTGAGGTGGCAGATCCGGAGGTACTTGCAGCCAACTGCCACCATGGGCAGCGTACCGAAACCGAAGCTCTCCGCCCCCAGAATGGCGCCCTTGACCACGTCCAGGCCGGTCTTGAGGCCGCCGTCGGTCTGCAGGCGCACCTTGTCGCGCAGGTCGTTCGCCCGCAGGGCCTGCTGGGCTTCACTCAACCCCAGCTCCCAGGGGGATCCGGCATAGTGGATGGAGGTCAGCGGGCTGGCCGCCGTGCCACCGTCATAGCCGGCTATGGTGATCAGGTCCGCGTAGGCCTTGGCCACACCCGCAGCCACTGTACCCACGCCGGGCTCGGAGACGAGCTTCACCGAGACCAGTGCCTTAGGATTGACCTGCTTGAGATCGAAAATCAGCTGCGCCAGATCCTCGATGGAGTAGATGTCGTGGTGCGGCGGCGGCGAGATCAGCGTTACGCCGGGAACGGCGAAGCGCAGGCGTGCGATCAGCTCGTTCACCTTGCCACCCGGCAGCTGCCCACCCTCGCCGGGCTTCGCGCCCTGGGCGACCTTGATCTGCATCACGTCCGCCTCGCGCAGGTACTCGGCAGTCACCCCGAAGCGCCCGGAGGCCACCTGCTTGATCTTGGAACGCTTCTCCGTGCCGTAGCGGGCCGGGTCTTCCCCGCCCTCACCCGAGTTGGAGCGCCCTCCCAGGCGGTTCATGGCCACGGCCAGGGCTTCGTGCGCCTCGGGCGACAGCGCGCCCAGGGACATGGCGGCCGTGTCGAACCGGGTATAGAGATTGTCCGCCGGCTCCACTTCGTCCAGCGACACCGGCTGGATGTCCTTGCGGAACACCATCAGGTCACGCAACGTCGCGACCGGCCGGTTATTCACCAGCCCGGCATACTCCTGATAACGCCCGTAATCGCCGGTGGTGACCGCTTCCTGAATGGTACGGATCACGTCCGGATTGTAGGCATGGTACTCCTGGCCATGCATGTACTTGAGGAAACCGCCCGGCGGGATCGGCTTGCGCGACTTCCAGGCCAGATCGGAAAGCACCTCCTGATCCTGCTGGAAGTCGTAGAAGGTGGCCCCCTGAATGCGGCTGGTCACGCCGTTAAAGCACAGGTTCACCACCTCATCGGAAAGCCCCACGGCCTCGAACAGCTGCGCGCCCCGGTAGGACACAATGGTGGAGATCCCCATCTTGGAGAGGATCTTCATCAGACCCTTGTTGATGCCGCGCCGGTAATTGTTCTTGGCATCGATGGGGTCCATCATCAGCTCACCGCTGGTGACCAGGTCGTTGAGCACCTGGTACGCCAGATACGGGTAGACGGCGGTCGCGCCGAAACCGAACAGCACGGCAAAGTGGTGGGAGTCACGAGCCCAGCCGGTCTCGATGATCAGGTTGGCATCACTGCGCAGGCCCTGGGCCACCAGGTGATGGTGTACAGCACCCGTAGCCATCATGGCGTTGATCGGCAGCTCGCCCTTCTGGAGCCCCTTGTCGCTGAGAATCAGCAGCACCTTACCGTTGCGCACGGCCTCGGCGGCCTCCTCGCGCACGGCTTCCAGGGCCTTCTTCAGCCCCAGCTCCGGACGATAGCTCAACCGTATACGCTGGACCTCAAAACCGGGCCGGTCATTCTCTTCGAGCCGGGCGAACTTGGCGGGCGACAGAACCGGCGTGGAGAGGATGATCCGGTTGGCATGCTCCGGCGTCTCCTCGAACACGTTGCGTTCAGCGCCGATGCAGGTCTCCAGGGACATGACGATGGACTCACGCAGCGGGTCGATCGCCGGGTTGGTCACCTGGGCGAACTGCTGGCGGAAGTAGTCCGCCACATGGCGGACCCGGCTGGAGAGCACCGCCATGGGCGTATCATCCCCCATGGAACCCACCGCCTCCTGGCCACTTTCACCCAGCGGACGCAGGACCTGGTCACGCTCCTCAAAGGAGACCATGAACATCTTCTGGTAGACCTTGAGATCATCCTCTTCCATGAGCTCAAAGGACTGACCACTCTCGTGGAGCAGAGTCGACTCCACCCTGAGGGCGTTCTCGCGCAGCCACTGCTTGTAGGGACGTGCATTCCTGAGGCGCTCGTTGACATCCTCGGTCCTCAGCAGCTCACCGGCCTGGGTATCGATGGCAAGCAGCTGCCCGGGCCCGATCCGGCCCTTGGCGACCACCGAAGCGGGGTCATAGTCCCAGACACCGATTTCCGAGGCCACGGTGATGAGACCATCGTCGGTCTCCACCCAGCGCGAGGGACGCAGGCCGTTACGGTCGAGCATGCAGACGGCGTAGCGGCCATCCGCCATGACCATCCCCGCCGGACCGTCCCAGGGCTCCATGTGCATGGAGTTGTATTCGTAGAAGGCGCGCAGGCCGGCGTCCATGCTGTCCACGTTCTGCCAGGCCGGCGGCACCATCATGCGCAGCGCCCGGAAGATGTCCATGCCTCCGGCCAGCAGCAATTCCAGCATGTTGTCCATCGCGGAGGAGTCCGACCCGGTACGGTTAACCAGCGGCTGCAGCTCTTCCAGATCCGGCAGATTGGGACTGCTGAACTTGGAGCCCCGTGCAACCGCCCAGTTGCGGTTGCCTTCGATGGTATTGATCTCCCCATTGTGGGCCAGCAGGCGGAATGGCTGGGCCAGGGGCCACCGGGGCGCGGTATTGGTGGAAAAGCGCTGGTGGAAAACACACACAGCAGTGGCCATGTCCGGATCGCCCAGATCCGGGTAGAAGGTCGGCAGATCCACCGGCATCATCAGGCCCTTGTAGGACAGCGTGCGGTTGGAGAGACTGCAGACGTAGAATTCCGGGTCGTCCTCAAGGTCAATCTCGGCACGGCGGCGACCAACGAAAAGCGCCACACCCAGCCGATCCGGGTCCACGGACCCTGAAGTCACAAAGACCTGCTCAATGCCGGGCAGCGCATCCAGTGCCATCTGCCCCAGGCATTCCGTGTTGGTCGGCACGGTACGCCAGCCGACGACATTCAGTCCTTCGCCCGCCAGCCGCTCCTCAACCACGGAGCGTGCCCGGGCGGCACGCTCCGGGTCACGGCTCAGAAAGATCTGACCCACACCATAGTCAGCCCCCAGGTCTGCCCCGAGATCCTGCTTCGCGACCTTGCGCAGGAAGGCGTCCGGAAGGTTCAGCAGCAGACCGCATCCATCCCCTGTCTTCCCGTCGGCGGCGATACCGCCACGGTGGGTCATGCAGGTCAGCGCGTCTATGGCCGTATTCAGGAGCCTGTGGCTGGCCTCACCCTGCTTGTGGGCGATCAGGCCAAACCCGCAGTTATCCCTGTATTCACCGGGCTGGTACAAACCTGTCATCATAGCAGTCTCTCTTGGAGATTTTCTTCTAATACAAAGGCTTAAACAATACCTCAAGGCATCTTTAAGCCCTCGGTTTTCACAAAAGGGCTGCGTAGTCTACACGCGCGCGAAAATCCGCTCAAATCATTGAGTCTGGAAAAAGATAGCAAGGCAGGTTTTTATAGCTTTTAAGCCTATAGATCCTCGTAAGCACGTGGCCAGGGACCCATGGCCCGAACCCGCTCCGGCAGGGAATCAATGGCCTCGCGGGCTGCCCCCCGATCCGGATAGGTGCCATGCACCACAATGAACCATGGCTCACCCTGATGCCGCGTCCGGGTATAGACCGCATCGCCCACATCGTACTCTTCCATGAATTCTAGGGCAGTGGATTCGTTGAAACTACCCAGAAGTTGAAGGGTAAACGCACCCCTGGCCTGTTCCCGATACCACTGTGCCTCGCGGAAGCGGTCAGGGTTGCGGGGGCTGAACCCCTCCTTTCCGCCCTGCCCGTCTGTGTCAGCCACAGCTTCCGCATCGGCCGAATCCGTATCCGGCTCCGGCCCAGGTTCGGTTTCCGGGCTGGTTTCCCGAACCGGGACCATGATGGGTGCGACATCCAGAAGCGGCTCACGCCTGATACGGCCTTCACTGACCCCTTTCGGCTGCCCAGCCTGCTCCGTTTCCGCAATAACCTCGCGGGCGCGTTTGACTTCATCAAACGCCGCTTCCGTGGCCATTTCCTTCTCTGTCACGGGTTCCGGATTCCCTCCGCCACCGTACTGGAGCGACACCAGGATAACGCTGACCCCGAGCGCCAGAAGCGCAACACCGGCCCAGAGGCGCCACGGAAACCGGCGCGGCCCAGCGACCGGCGACCGGCTCGAGGCAGCATGACGGGGGTTGGGCTCCGGAGCCGCCCGGCCACTGAGAATCCCTGGCGCCACCGTCCGTATGGCGCGGAGGTTACCGCCGCTCTGCTGCTGAACCCGGCGAACGACGCTGTCGGTTAGCAGCGGCGTGGCATCCTCTCCCACGTGATCGAAGCTGGCGTGAATGAAGTGGCGGACGTCCTCTTCCTGCAGAGGCGGCAGAACCGCTTCATGAACAATGGCACTACGGGCCGGATCAGTCAGAGGGGAACGGCGGGTCAGACCCTCCGTTCCCGCAAGCACAGGGACAGCTGCCCGCCCTGTGTCACTGGCGGCGAAACCATCGACCAGTGCCTCAAGGACGTCGTCTCCCAGAGCATCCGCATCGTCCAGCACCAGGACCCAGCGCCGATCCCGCTCAGCCTGCCCGACACTCCACTGAAAGAAGGCCCTGGCCGCTTCTGTCGGCGCCATACCCACCAGTGCCTGACCGCTGAGGCGCGAGAGCATGCCGGGCAGCGATGAGGCATCCGAGAGGCCTTCCGCACGCAGCCGCTGGACGGAAAGGAGGTGGGAGGCATTACGGGCGAGCTCGGCCAGAAGACGGCTCTTGCCGGCACCCGGCTCACCGGTGACAGCAAGCACCATATCTCCGAACGCAACCAGATGCCCCAGGGTATCCAGCTGGTGCTGGCGCTGTGCCCCGGTGAAGAAGAAGCCCGGGCTTTCGGCGAAGGGGTCCGCCGTGCCCTGACCCACCTGCTCACTCATCGTTCAGTCCAGTGGATGACAGAAGTGATTGAGGGTGGCCTCGAAGGCCTCGGGGTCGAAGTCCTCGGTCACGAAGGCATCACCAAGCGCCCGGAGCAGGACCAGCCTTACCCGGCCACTGACGTTTTTCTTGTCCACCTGCATCAGGGCCCGGAAGTGCACCGGCGACATTCCCTCCGGCGGGTTCACGGGCAGCCGCGCACGGATCAGCAGCTGACGCACGCGCACCGAATCGTTGTAGTTCAGGTAGCCCAGACGCTCGGAAAGATCCGTGGCCATCATCATGCCAGCGGCTACCGCCTCACCATGAAGCCAGTCGCTGTAGCCGGTGTGTGTCTCGATGGCATGACCGAAGGTATGCCCGAGATTGAGCAATGCCCGCACACCGGCTTCACGCTCGTCCTCGGCCACAATGGCGGCCTTGCATTCACAGGAGCGGCGGATGGCTTCCTTGAGTGGCTCCGGCTGCATGGCCATCAGGTGATCCATGTGCTCCTCAAGCCAGGAAAGGAAGTGTTCATCCCGGATGAGGCCGTACTTGATGACCTCGGCCATGCCCGCAGCCATCTCCGTGGGCGGCAAAGAGCCCAGCGTCAGCGGATCGGCCACCACAATGCGTGGCTGATGGAAGGCCCCGATCATATTCTTGCCCTGGGGATGGTTGATGCCGGTCTTGCCACCAACGGAAGCATCCACCTGGGCGAGCAGTGTGGTCGGGATCTGGATGAAGTCCACACCCCGTTGCCAGGTGGCGGCGGCAAAACCGGTGATATCGCCGATCACCCCACCGCCGAGCGCCACAAGGGTGGTCCGGCGCGTGTGCTGTTTGTCGATCAGCACATCAAAGATGCGGTTAAGCGTCTCCCAGGTCTTGTAGCGCTCGCCATCCGGCAGGATCACCTCATCCACCCGACACCCCGGGAAGCTGGCACGGGCCTGTTCCAGATAGAGCGGCGCGACCGTCTCATTCGAGACGATCAGCACCTGCTCCCCCGTCACCCATGGACTGAGATCCATGCGTCCAAGGCTGCCTTCCTCGATCACAATGGGGTAGCGGCGCTCTCCCAGTTCAACGTTCAGATGATCCTGCTTCGGTTGCATGCGCATGTCCTTCCGATTCATCGAGAACCCGCGAGAGGTGGCGTACCAGGTGACGGGGACCGCGCTGACTGCTTTCGACGGTCAGGTCCGCAATCTCCTGGTAGAGCGGATCCCGTTCCTCGAACAGCCGTTCCAGCACCGCCCGCGGGTCAGGGTTCTGCAGCAGTGGCCGGTTGCGGTCCATACGCGTCCGCTCGTACTGGAGATCCGGCGTGACACGCAGATAGATCACATAACCATCCGTCATCCGCTGCCGGTTCTCCGGCCGCAGCACGGCACCGCCGCCTGTTGCCAGCACAATACCAGATTCATTGAGAAGCTCATCAATCACCCGGCTTTCCCGGTCCCGGAATCCGGATTCCCCTTCCATGTCGAAGATCCAGGGGATGTCCGCACCGGTACGCGCCTCCAGTTCCCGGTCGGTATCAAGGAAACGGTAGCCGAGTGCGCGGGCGAGCTGACGGCCGACGGTGCTCTTGCCCGCCCCCATGGGTCCAACGAGGATGATTCTTTCCGGCAGCGCCATAGCAGAGGATCCGAGCACCCGCTCTCCAGTTCAGTGCCTGAGACTACCACAAAAGAAAAGCCACCCGCAGGTGGCTTTTCCATGACCCGGTGGTGTTCCGGCGGTCAGTCGAGCACATTGCTTTCCATGATCCGTGGTGTCACGAAGATCAGCAGCTCCGTTCTCGTATCCTGCTCAGTGGTTTGCCGGAACAGCGCGCCGAGGTAGGGGATATCGCCAAGGAATGGTGTTTTCACAACATTCTTCGAGACCTCGGACTCATAGATCCCCCCAAGCACCACGGTCTCACCATCTCCCACCAGCACCTGTGTCTGGACGGATCTGGTGTTGATGCTCGGAACCCCTGCCGTCACCTGACCACGGGAGTCCTGATTCACCTCCAGGTCCATGATGATGTTGTCATCCGGGGTGATCTGTGGTGTCACGTTAAGTCCCAGTGCCGCTTCCTTGAACGACACATTCGTCGCCCCCGAGGACGTCGCCTCCTGATAGGGGATCTCCTCGCCGGACTTGATGCTCGCTTCCTGACGGTCGGCTGTCACAACCTTGGGCTGGGACACGATCTCAAGCTGACCGTCAGACTCCAGGGCGGACAGCTCAAGGTCCAGCAGAAAATCACTGCTGGTAAAGCCAATCGCTGCAGAGCTGGTGCCGGTACCGCTCACACCAAGATCGACGTTCATGTCCGCCGGGAAATCGCCAGCCCCAAAGTTACCACCCGCCGCATCGGATAACGAGTCACTGCTCCCGCCAATCGAGAAGTTGCCCTCGTTGCCGCTCACACCCCAGGCGATCCCCATGTCGCTGGAGACGTCCACATCGGCCTGCACAATCCGCGCCTCAATCAGCACCTGACGCACCGGGCGATCCCAGGTCTCAACCAGATCGCGGATCTCTTTCAGCGTGGGCGCTGTCTCACGCACACTGATGGTGTTGGTCCGGTCATCGGAGGAGATGAACCCGCGATCCGAGATCAGTTCGTCGTCCTCGCGCAGCAGGGAGACGATGTCGCCAGCCTTGGCGTAGTTCACCTGGATGGTCTCAAGGCGCACAGGCCGGAGCTCCTCCATCTGGCGCTCGGTTTCCAGCTCCTGGCGCTCATACTCCGCGATCTCCTGGGCTGGGGCGACCAGCAGGACGTTCCCCATCCGACGCTTATCGAGCCCTTTCGTCTGGAGAATGATATCCAGCGCCTGGTCCCACGGCACGTTCTCAAGCCGCAGCGTGATCGAGCCCGTAACCGTGTCCGACGCCACCAGGTTGAGGCCGGTGAAGTCGGCGATCAGCTGCAGCACGGAGCGGACCTCGATGTCCTGGAAGTTCAGCGAGAGCTTCTCGCCATCGTAGGGGAAGCGCTCTTCCTGGCGCTGCTCCGCCTCCTGCTCGGTCAACTTCTCCACGCTGAGAGTGAAGCGGTCATCCGTCTGGTAGGCCGCGTAGTCATAGGTGCCGGAAGCGGTCACCTCCACCAGTGTGCGCCCATCCTCGGTGAAGGTATCAATACGCTCCACGGGCGTTCCGAAATCGGTCACATCGAGACGGCGGCGCAGACGCTCCGGCAGAGCCACCTGCCCGAGATCAAGCCGGATCTTGCCCGCCTGCTCATCCATGTCCACGGAGACCCTCGAACTGGACAGATCCAGTACCACCTCGCCCTTGTCGTCCGAGGTGCGATTGAAGTCCACGCCTTCCAGCGAGGCATCCGATGCTGGCGCCATGGGGGCCCCAGCCACCGCCTGGGTGCCGCTGCCCGAGACCTCACTGTCGCCAGCGTCGTCACCGTCTGAATCATTGGATGTCCCGGCCCTCCGGTTTGCATCCGCACCCACAGTCACAACCATACGGCTGCCATCACGCTGCACCTCATGGGGCACCAGGCGTGTGAGGTTGAGTACCAGCCGGGTACGATCTTCCGCCTCAACAACCGTCATGCTCTGTGCATTGCCATCACCAAGATCGTGATAGCGCTGCTCGAGGTCGCTGCTGACACCATCAAGATCCAGCGTGATACGTGCCGGATCCTGGATGGTGTAGCCAGAGGCTTCCGGCGGTTCCCCATCAAAGCCCAGGACGATCTCGGTTCGATCGCCTGACAGCGAGGAAAAGTCCACATTCTCCAGTGTCAGGGCCCCGGCTCCCGCGGACGTGAGCGCCAGTGCACCAATCACCAGCAGTTTCTCGATTTGTTTCAGCATTGCGTGCCTCAGGCGGTTTTTCTGATTCCGTGTTGTGATCTGCATGACAGCACCCCGGCTCACTCTTGTTCCAGCGACAGGGTCCGGGGCCGCTTGACCCAACCGCCGCTGCCGTCACCGACAATTTCCCGCAGCTGGATGCGCGTTTCGGTTACCCGCTGCACGCGTCCATGGTTCTGCCCCATATAGTCACCCACTGTGACCCTGTGTATGCCCCCTTCGGGATCCTGGACCAGGGCGTAGAGCCGCCCTTCCTCGGACCGCTGCAGGGAGCCCACCATTGCCAGATCACTCATTTCGAAGCGCTCCAGCGGCTCGGTCGGCCGATTCTCATTCGGCTTGATCTCGGATTCCGGCTCATCCTCTTCATCCTCCTGATCCGACAGCACCACTTCAGCCGGCGGCTCAAAAGGTGAGCGGCGATCGGAGGCTGCATAGGTGAACGCCTCGTAAGCCTTGAACTCCGGCAGGGGCTCTACTTTCCCCTGGGGTTCGTTACGGGCTTTTTTCATGAATTCGTCCAGGTCCTGATAGCCCTGATCCCGCGAGCAGGCCACGAGCACCAGACTCAGGCCCGCGATCACCAGGTATCGGGCGACTGCGGTTACTCTCATTGTTCGCCTCCTGCCCGGTACCGGTACGTCTTGGCCACCATCTGCATGCGCAGCTCGTCATTGCCGTCAGAGCGGCTGATCGAGAAGTCATGCAGGGTCACGATCCGCGGAAGTCCGGCGACGCTGCTCACGAATGTTGCCAGTTCGTGATAGGTACCCCGCACCCGGATGTTGATCGGCAGCTCCACATAGAAGTCCTGCTCAACCTCGTCCTGAAGGGCGAACTCCTGCAGATCCAGGCCACTGCCCAGTGCGGTGTTCGTGATGTCCTCCAGAAGCCCGGGCACTTCGGTATCGCTGGGAAGCTGACGCACCAGGGCGCCGAAGGTCTCCTCCATTTCCACCATCTGTTGGCGGTAGCGATCCAGGTTCGCCACGCGATAGGCCTTGCGCTCGTATTCCTGGCGCAGCTCCTGCTCCTGCTCTGCGGCGCGCTCCACCTCGGTGTACAGGTCCTTTACGAAGAACCAGTAGCCGCCGCCGAGAACGAGACCGAATACCAGGAGCAGGAACACAACCTTGACCGGCATCGGCCAGATGCCGGCATTGTTGAAGTCCAGCTCGCTGACATCAAAATTCTTTATGTTGTCGAACGTATCCTGCCAGTTCACTGTTCCTGCTCCGATTCCGCTTCGTCTTCATCCGGCACCACCTGCTGAACGCTCAGGTTGAACCGGCTGTAACCGGACCGCTGGTCATCCGCGGCGGAGACATTCGTCAGGTTGGGCTCGGCAAACCAGTCCGAACGCTCGAAGTTGCGCATCAGGCTCGATATCCGGCTGTTGGACTCGGCCATCCCGACGATGGAGACCTGATCGCCACTTTTCTCCAGCTGAGTGTAGAACAGACCGTCAGGAAGCGTCTGAACCATCTCATCGAAGGCACGCACGATCACAGGGCGCTGCCCCTGGAGATCCTGGATCACCTGCATACGCGACAGCAGCTCCTCGCGGCGTTCCTTGAGGTCCTCGATCTCGGCGATCTGCTCCTCAAGGTCCTTCATGGCATTCTCAATGTAGCTGTTACGGGATTCCTGATGATCGATCAGGCCCTGCACATGGCTCTGCCACAGGAATACCAGGCCGGCGCCGACAATCAGGGCACCGGCGAGCATGACCAGGAACTGGCGTTGTTTCTCGGCGCGGAGTTCTTCACGCCAGGGTCTGAGGTTGATACGGGCCATCAGTCAAAACTCCTCATCGCCAGGCCGCAGGCGATCATCAAGGAGGGGGCATCATTACTCAACCCCGCGGCATGCACCTTGGATCCCACCGCCAT
The DNA here is from genome assembly GCF_008709855.1 of Halospina sp. K52047b. Taxonomy (NCBI): domain Bacteria; kingdom Pseudomonadati; phylum Pseudomonadota; class Gammaproteobacteria; genus Halospina; species Halospina sp. K52047b. The sequence continues at coordinate 114,886 of NZ_VYJH01000005.1, forward strand.
GTCGGCGAAGGGATTTGCCACCAGCGTAGCGGTTCCGGTCTTTTCTTCCACCTGCTCGGACAGCCCCGCTATGGATGCGGTGCCGCCCGCGAGCAGAACATAGTCAACGGTATTGTACTGGCTCGACCCGAAGAAGAACTGCAGGGCCCGGGCCACCTGCTGGACCACCGCTTCCTTGAAGGGTTCGAGCACTTCACTCTCGTAATCGTCCGGAAGCCCCCCCTGTTTCTTGGCCAGACCGGCCTCTTCCTGGCTGAGCCCGTAACGCCGCTGGATCTCCTCGGTCAGCTGCTTACCGCCAAAGAGCTGTTCCCGGGTGTAGATGGTCTCGCCATCCACCAGCACGCTCAGCGTCATCATCGTGGCACCGATGTCCACCAGCGCCACCACCTGCTCCTCGGCGTCACGCTCGAGCTGGGACTCGAGCATGCCGAAGGCGCGCTCGAGCGCATAGGCCTCAACGTCCACGACCTTCGTGCTCAGGCCACCGATCTGAAGGGCCTCCTCGCGCACATCGACGTTCTCCTTACGGCAGGCGGCCAGAAGCACATCGACCTGGTCCGGATTGACCTCGGACGGCCCCTGGACCTCGAAATCAATGGCCACCTCGTCCAGTGGATAGGGGATGTACTGATCCGCCTCGTTGGCGATCTCGTCCTCCATCTCGAAGTCGTTGAGTCCCGCCGGCATCTGGATGGTCTTGGTGATCACCGCGGATCCGGAAACGGCCACGGCCGCGTGCTTCAGGCCGGTGCGCGCTCTGCCCACCACCTTGCGGACCACATCGCCCACCGCTTCCACATCGTTGATGCTCTTCTCGACCACCGAATTCGGTGGCAGGGGCTCAACCGCGTAGCTCTCAACGCGGTATCGATCACCCTGTTTTGACAGTTCCAGCAGCTTGACGGAGCTTGAGCTGATATCGACCCCGAGCATGCTGTTCGCTTTCTTTCCAAGCAGTCCGAACACGTGCTCACCCCAGTATTCTGTATGGATCGCAACGGTTGCCTGTTTCAGGGATTCTGCTTTCGGGATATCCTTGCAGACCCCTTACGGCTTCCGGTGCCTCCTGAAGCAATTTATGAAATGATAGACGCATAGTCCAAAATTGTCAGAGAAAATGTCCCGCACACTCCGTTACATCCGTATCCTCAGTTGGCTTTTTCTTGCCGGTGGCGCCGGTGCCGCCATGGTACTGGCCGCCTTCTACCTGTACCTCCAGCCTGGCCTGCCGTCCGTGGACCAGCTGCGGGACGTGAACTTTCAGACGCCTCTGAAAGTGTATACACGTGACAGCAAACTGATAGCCGAATTCGGCGAAATGAGAAGAACGCCACGGGATCTGGAAGCTGTACCTGGGCACCAGATCCAGGCATTCCTGGCCGCCGAGGACAGCCGCTTCCACGAGCACCATGGTGTTGATCTGCGGGGACTTATCCGCGCCACCTGGGAGCTTGCCATAACCGGCTCCATCCAGTCCGGGGGCAGCACCATCACCATGCAGGTTGCAAAAAATTTCTTTCTGTCACGAGATCAAACGTTTCTCCGCAAGTTCAACGAGATCCTTCTGGCCCTGCAGATCGAACGCGAGCTTTCCAAGGACGAGATTCTTGAGCTCTACGTTAACAAGATCTACCTCGGCAACCGCTCCTACGGCATTGAGGCCGCAGCACAGGTCTACTATGGCAAACCCATCACCGACCTCAACCTCGCCCAGATGGCCATGATTGCAGGGCTGCCCAAGGCGCCGTCCACCGCGAACCCGCTGGCCGACCCGGAGCGGGCCCTTGAGCGGCGGGACTGGATCCTCTCGCGCATGGCCTCACTGGGCTACATCAGTGACGATGAATACCGCAAGGCAACCAGCAAAGGTGTCAGCGCACGCTACCATGGCCCTGAACTCGCACTGAACGCGCCCTATGTGGCCGAAATGGCCCGTCGGGAAGCCCTGCGCCAGTTTGGCCAACAGATCTACAGTGAAGGCTATGAGATCCACACCAGCGTGCACAGCGCAAGGCAGCAGGCCGCCACGCGCGCACTCCGCCAGGGCCTGGAAGCCTATGATCGCCGACACGGCTATCGCGGCCCGGTCGACCAGTGGGCGCCGGAAATGCTCAATGACCGTGACGCACTGAGCAAGCGCCTGGAGGACCTGCCCCGGGTAAACGATCTCGTCCCCGCCGCCATCGTGGGGTTGAACGACAACGCCGCCACTGCCGTGACAGCCCTGCATGACAGCGTCACCATCCCGATGCGCCACATGCGCTGGGCCCGGGAGTACATCAATGAGAACCGCACCGGGCCGGAACCGGAGTCACCCCAGGATGTGGTATCCGTTGGGGATGTCGTCTATGTGCGGATTCCCGTTCAGGATGTCCTGCGCCCCGAGAGTGAGCAGGATACGCTGACAGCCGAACTGATGCAGATTCCCGAAATCCAGGGCGCCATTGTCTCCATGTCACCTGATGACGGTCGTATTGAGGCGCTGAGCGGCGGCTACAGCTTCAGCATGAGCTCCTACAACCGGGCCACACAGGCCTACCGGCAGCCCGGCTCCGCCTTCAAGCCCCTGATCTTCCTTGCGGCCCTGGAGCACGGCGCGACAGCCGCCACCACCATCAACGACGCCCCCATCGTCTTTGATGACGAGGACCTGGAGACCGCCTGGCGCCCGCAGAACGCCGGCGGCCAGTTCCGGGGCCCGACTACCCTGCGCCAGGCGCTGTACCAGAGCCGCAACCTGGTCGCCATCCGACTGCTGCGCCAGACCGGTATCCAGCGCACACTGAACTACATCGACAGCCTGGGACTGGACACCAGCCGGCTCCCGAGTGACCTGTCGCTGGCCCTGGGAAGCGGGGCCATGACCCCCATGGAGATGACGCGCGCCTATGCCATGATCGCCAACGGCGGTTACGAGGTAACACCCTGGGTTGTTGAGCGCATCGTGGGTCCAGAGGGCAAAGTGCTCCGCGAAGCGCCGGAAACGCACCAGTGTAACGACTGCAGCAAGGACCCGGAGGTTCTGGATGCGACGCTCCCCGATCTCGACAGGAATAGCGGGAGCAACAGGGATACGGATCCGGTCCGCCCCGTCCACACCATGGAGCGGGTCGCCGATGAAGAGGCGATCTACATCCTCCAGTCCATGATGCGTGATGTGATCGAGAGAGGCACCGGGCGTGCTGCGCGCTCGCTCGGGCGAGAGGATCTGGCGGGCAAAACGGGGACAACCAACAACCAGCTCGACACCTGGTTTATGGGCTTCAACACGGGCATAGCAACCGGCACCTGGGTGGGCTTTGATCAGCCCCGCTCCCTGGGCCGGCGCGAGTTCGGCAGCGTGACAGCGCTGCCCATATGGAAAGACTATATGGAGGTCGCACTCCAGGGGATGCCCGAGAAGCTCATGGAACGCCCTGCCGGCATCGTCTCACGCCGCATTGACCCTGATACCGGCGAGAGCGCCAGCACGGACAACCCCGATGCCAGGTTCGAGATCTTCCGATCGCGCTATGCCCCGGAGCCGGCATCCCCCGGTGATTCGGGAAGCCGTGATGAGAACGGACGCGGGGAGAACGGAGAATCCACACCGGCACAGCAGCTGTTCTGAGGCAGCGGCGACAACTAACCACAAAAAAGCCCCGGCCATGACTGACCGGGGCTTTTTCATCCTTACCCTGAACAGGCGTCAGGGTTCAGATGATGTCTTCCATGGACTTGAGCGGGTAATGATCCGGATACTTCTTGCCGGCCACGCCGCTGTCCACCGCAGCCTTAGCCACTGCTGCCGGAACAAACTCCAGCAGACGCGGATCCATGGGCTTGGGAATGATGTACTCCCTGCCGAACTGGAATCCGCCCACACCATAAGCCTGGGCGATACTGGACGGAACGGATTCCTTGGCCAGCTCGCGGATGGCGTGGACTGCCGCGACCTTCATCTCCTCATTGATCTCACTGGCACGAACGTCCAGTGCGCCACGGAAGATGAATGGGAAACCCAGCACGTTGTTCACCTGGTTCGGGTAATCGGAACGACCTGTCGCCATGATGATGTCATCACGGGTCTCCAGCGCCAGCTCCGGCTTGATCTCCGGATCCGGGTTGGAACAGGCGAACACGATCGGGTTCGGCGCCATGGACTTGAGCATCTCAGGCGTCAGCAGGTCCGGTCCCGAGAGACCAACGAATACGTCGGCCCCCTCCAGGGCGTCCGCCGGTGTACGGCGATCAGTCTCAACCGCAAACATGGCTTTGTACTGATTGAGATCCTCACGGCCGGAGTGCACCACACCCTTGCTGTCGAGCAGCATGATGTTCTCGGGGCGGGCCCCACAGCTGATCAGGATCTTCATGCAGGCAACGGCCGCCGCGCCGGCGCCCATGCAGACAATGCGCGCCTCTTCCAGCGTCTTGCCCTGGAGCTCCAGCGCATTGAGCATGCCGGCGGCGGTCACAATGGCCGTACCGTGCTGGTCGTCGTGGAAGATCGGCACGTTACACTGGTCAATCAGCGCGCGCTCAATTTCGAAGCATTCCGGCGCCTTGATGTCCTCAAGGTTGATACCACCGAAAGTATCCGCAATACGCGCCACCGTTTCGATGAACGCCTGCGGGCTTTCGGAGTTCACCTCGATGTCGAACACATCAATGCCGGCGAACCGCTTGAACAGCACCCCTTTACCTTCCATAACCGGCTTGCTCGGCAGCGCGCCGAGGTTGCCCAGGCCAAGAATGGCACTGCCATCGGAGATGACGGCCACCAGGTTGCCTTTGGTGGTGTAGAGGTAGGCGTTCTCGTGATCCTTCGCAATCTCGCGCACCGGCTCCGCCACGCCCGGGCTGTACGCCAGGGACAGATCCCGCGAGGTCTGGGTCGGCTTGGTGATTTCCACGCTTATTTTGCCGGGGCGCGGCTTGGCGTGGTAATCGAGCGCTGCTTGCTTCATATCTTCAGACATTGCCAATCTTCCGTTTCTGGATGGAGAGAAGTCCTGTCGAGTCAGCTGTTGCCGCCACCGATCTTGCCGCGGAAACGACGGTTGAACTTGTCGATACGGCCACCAGTATCCATGACCTTCTGCTTGCCGGTATAGAAGGGGTGGCAGGCGGAGCAGACATCAACATGGATGTCCTTGCCCACAGTGGAACGGGTGTGAATGACGTTGCCGCAGCTGCACGTCGCCTTCATTTCCTTGTATTCAGGCTGGATATCGTGATTCATGGTTGACCTCTCTAGCAGGCAATGCCGCCACCCGGGCCATCCGCCGGGCACCGCATTTGAAACATTTGGGATTCCGGTGCAGACTCTCGGCCGGCACCTCGGCCACTGTGTAAGCGGCGCATCATAGCAGATTCAGCACCCAGCGCAAGGAGACCCCGTTGGCGACATTGGCACGCATCGCCCTCCCCCGTGCGGTCCGTCAGCTGTTCGACTACCGTATTCCCGAGGGCATGACGCTGACCCCTGGGCAGCGCGTGCGCGTGCCACTGGGAAAGCAGCGTACACTGGGCCTGGTCATGGAGCTGGATCCACCGGATCCACCGGACATGACGCTCAAACCGGTAGAGACACCCCTGGAAGACTGGCCGGTACTGCCGGATGACGCCCGCGAACTTCTGCTCTGGGCAGCCCGATACTACCAGCACCCGCCGGGAGAGTGCGTGTTTGCGGCACTTCCCCCGGCCCTCCGCCGGGGGGCGCCGGCCAGCCTGCCCAGACCCACCGTCTGGCTGGCCACTGATGCGGATATCTCGAACCTGCCAACACAGGCCCGGCGCCAGCGTGAACTGCTGGCATGGCTCAACCAGCACCCCGGCCAGCCGCTGACCTCCATCAAGGCGGCCGGCTTCACCCGGGAAGTACTGAAGAATCTCGAGAAACGGGGCCTCGCCACGGAACGCACTGCCAGCGAGGATGCCTGCACCTGGCCGGACGCCCCCTCCATCGAACTCAACAAGGATCAGGCCACGGTACTGGACAACCTGAACGCGCCCGGGGAGGGCTTTGCCAGCCACCTGGTCTTTGGTATCACCGGCAGTGGCAAGACCGAACTCTACATTGAGTTCATCAAGCAACGCATCGCCGCCGCGCGGGATCCGGACCGGGCCCAGGTGCTGGTCCTGGTGCCCGAGATCAGCCTGACTCCGCAGACACTCGCCCGGTTCGAGACCCATTTCGGCGCCCGTATCGCCGTCTGGCACTCGGCGCTCAACGCCACCGAGCGCCTGTCCACCTGGACACGGGTGCGGGAGGGCGAGCCGCTGATCCTGATCGGCACCCGCTCGGCCGTTCTTCTGCCCTATGCCAACCTGGTCACGATCGTGGTCGACGAGGAACACGACGGCTCCTACAAGCAGATGGAAGGTTTCCGCTACTCCGCCCGGGATCTGGCCATCTACCGGGCCTGGCAGAGCGGATGCCCGGTCATTCTGGGCTCGGCCACGCCCTCGCTGGAGTCCTGGCACAACGCGCGAAAGCAGCGCTATCATCTGCACCGCCTGGAACGCCGCGCCGGCAATGCCACCCTCCCCCGCACCGACCTGGTGGATGTACGCAGCCGCCCGCTCAGCGGTGGGCTCTCACCTCCGCTACTGGAAGCCATCGACCAGACCCTGGAAGCCGGCGACCAGGCGCTGCTGTTCATCAACCGACGGGGATTCTCCCCCGTCGTGATGTGCTTCGAGTGCGGAGCTCCCATTGAATGCCCGCACTGCGATGCCCGGCTCACCTACCACCGCTACGACAACTGCCTGCGCTGTCATCACTGCGGGCACCAGCAGGCTGTGCCACGAACCTGTCCGGAATGCGGCAAGGAAGGGTTGAACGCAGTCGGCCAGGGAACGGAGAAGACGGAATCCGTGCTTGCGGAACGCTTCCCGGAAACCCCCGTCATCCGTATCGATCGCGACAGCACCCGGCGTCGTGGACGGCTGGACGAACTCCTGGCGCCAGTCCGCAGGGGCGAGCCCTGCATTCTCGTGGGTACCCAGATGCTGGCCAAGGGCCATGACTTTCCCGGCGTGACCCTGGCGGGCATCCTGGATGCGGACGGCGGCCTGTTCAGCAGCGACTTCCGGGGCCCCGAACACCTTGCCCAGCTGGTCATCCAGGTCTCGGGGCGTGCCGGACGCGGTGAACGTGGCGGCCGGGTGCTCATCCAGACCTGCCAGTCGGGCCACCCGCTGCTTACCCAGCTCTGCACCGGGGACTACCCCAGCGTCGCGGACACCCTTCTTCAGGAACGGGAGGAAGCAGGCCTGCCGCCGGCCAGCTTCATGACCGCACTGCGGGCGGAAGCCCCGACCATGGCGGACAGCCTGGCCCTGCTGGACGATCTCGCCCGCCGTGCCGAAGCCAGCCCGGCGCCGGTTTCCGTGCTCGGCCCCTTCCCAGCGATCATCGCCCGCAAGGCCAACCGACACCGGGCCCAGATCCTGTTCCAGAGCCAGGACCGTCCGGCCCTGCACCGCCTGACCAACCAGCTCTGCCGCTACCTGGAACAGAACCGGCCCGCCGGCGGCGTGCGCTGGGCGGTGGACGTGGACCCGCAGAGCCTGGATTGAGTCTGGTTCCCGATTCCCCGATAATGGCGCATCGTCATCCGCGACCGGACGCCCCTGCTCGCGAGCCAGACACGGAAACCCCAAAAGCACACCAGGCCACTGTTCCCAATGAAAGACCGCATCGCCGAACTTCTCCAGAAAGCCGTTGAAACCCTGACCACCGAGGGGGTCATCCCAGCCGAAGCCGCACCCACTGTCGAGGTGGAGCCGGCGCGTGACCGCAACCATGGTGACTTCGCCAGCAACATCGCCCTCAAGGCGGCCAAGCCGGCGGGCATGAAACCAAGGGACCTGGCGGAGAGGATCGTCGCGGCACTGCCCGGGGACGATGCCATCCGGAAGGTGGAGATCGCCGGCCCCGGCTTCATCAACCTCTTCGTCAGCCACGCCAGCCAGTTCGACATTCTGCGCACTATCCGGGAACAGGGGCGTGAATACGGCCGTCAGGATCTGGGCCAGGGCAAGTCCGTGCAGGTCGAATTCGTTTCCGCCAACCCCACCGGCCCGCTGCACGTGGGCCATGGCCGCGGTGCCGCCTACGGGGCCAGTGTCTCGGATCTGCTCGAAGCCGTCGGCTACAGTGTCCACCGCGAGTACTACGTCAACGACGCTGGCCGCCAGATGAGCATCTTGGCGCTCAGTGTCTGGCTGCGCTATCTGGAACAGGGTGGTGAGTCCTTCACCTTCCCCGCCAACGGCTACCGCGGCGACTATGTCCTGCCCATTGCCCGCCAGCTGCGCGAGGATGCAGGTGACAGCCTCCAGCACCCTGCCGCCACCGTCTTCAGCGGCATCCCGGCGGACGAGCCCGAGGGCGGCGACAAGGAAGCCCACATTGATGGCCTGGTGCAGCGCGCCCGGGAACTCATCGGCGAAGAGGCCTTCGCCCGGGTCTTTGACCTCGCACTCAACGCCATCCTCACGGATATCAAGGAAGACCTGGCCGGTTTCGGCATCCATTTCGACGAATGGTTCTCCGAGCGCAGCCTGCGCCCGGACATCGAGGACGCGCTGCAGCGGCTCGAGCGCAACGGTCACCTGTACCAGGAAAACGGCGCCACCTGGTTCCGCGCCACGACTTTCGGTGACGATAAGGACCGCGTGGTGCGCCGCGATAATGGCGAAACCACCTACTTCGCCTCGGACATCGCCTACCACCTGAACAAGTTCGAGCGTGGCTTCGACAAGGTCATCAACGTCTGGGGGGCAGACCACCATGGCTACATGGCCCGGGTGCGCGGCGCCATCGAGGCCCTGGGCGTGGATCCCGGCAGGCTCGACATCCAGCTGGTGCAGTTCGCCATTCTCTACCGGGGCAGTGAGCGGCTTTCCATGTCCACCCGCAGCGGCTCCTTCGTCACCCTGCGCGAGCTGCGCGATGAGGTGGGCAAGGATGCAGCGCGTTTCTTCTACGTCACGCGCAAGGCCGAACAGCACATGGACTTTGACCTGGAGCTGGCCAAATCCGAGAGTAAGGATAACCCCGTCTACTATATCCAGTACGCTCATGCCCGGGTCTGCAGTGTGCTCGAAAAAATGCGTGCCCAGGGCCTGGACAGCAGCGTCAGCCTGGAACCGGCCATCCTGGAACACCTCGAACTCGAGGAAGAGAAGGATATCGCCGCCATGATGGCCCGTTACCCGGAGATTCTGGGAAAGGCGGCGGAAGCGCTGGAGCCCCACCAGCTCACCCATTACCTGAGGGACCTGGCCGGCCAGTTCCACAGCTACTACAACGCCCACAAGGTACTGGTGGACGATGACCCGCTCCGCCAGGCGCGGGTTGCCCTGTCGCTTGCGGTGCAGCAGGTCCTGGCCAACGGCCTCGAACTGCTTGGTGTCAACGCGCCGGAATCCATGTAAGGGACGCGATCATGGCCAAGAAGAAGGACTCAACCTCCCTGCGCTGGCTGATCCCGGTGGCGCTGCTTTCCGGGTTCGTGGGATTCCTTGTCTATCTGGACTCGCTGGAACCCGACGGCGGTGACAGGCAGCCGGAGACATCCACCGCTCCGGAAAAGCCGCCCGAACAGGAAAGCAGCGGCGAAACCCCCGACTTCCAGTTCTATGAAATGCTGCCGGAGTCCGAGGTCGCCACGCCGGATATCGAGGCCTACCGTCCGGACGAGTCCGAAAGCGACCGGAACCTGGAGTACATATTGCAGGCTGGGTCCTTCCAGAGCCGGGAAGACGCCGAACGCCAGCGCGCCCAGGTCGGCTTCCAGGGCCTCAGGGCCCGTATCTCCGAAGTCAGCGTGAATGATGGCGGCGTCTGGTTCCGCGTCATGGTCGGGCCCTTCGACTCCCGCAGCCGCATGAACCAGGCCGTGGACCGCCTTGTCGAGATCAACATCCAGCCGATGGTGCGCCGGCGCGAGGCCGAAGGCGAGGGCTGACGCCCTGCCGGCACACCTTGAAATACAGTTCCCAAGCCCCCACTTCCGGATAAACCCCAAACCCGGCAACCACGGGAGTACGCATGACAACCATTCTTTCAGTACGCCGTGACGGCGAGGTAGCCATGGGCGGCGACGGCCAGGTTTCCCTCGGCAACACCGTCATGAAAGGCAACGCCCGCAAAGTACGGCGGCTGTACAACGACCGTGTGCTCGCCGGCTTCGCCGGCGGCACGGCCGACGCCTTCACCCTGTTCGAGCGTTTCGAGGCGCAGCTGGAGAAATACCAGGGCAACCTCACGCGCGCCGCCGTGGAACTGGCCAAGGACTGGCGCACGGACCGGGCCCTGAGGCGGCTCGAGGCCATGCTGGCGGTGGCGGACGCGGAAACCTCGCTGATCATCACCGGTAACGGCGACGTGGTCGAGCCCGAGGAAAGCCTGATCGCCATGGGCTCCGGCGGCCCTTACGCCCAGGCAGCCGCCAGGGCCATGCTCGAGAACACCCAGCTGACGGCGCGCGAGATTACCGAGAAAGGCCTCGATATCGCCGCCGATATCTGCGTCTATACCAACCATAACCGCGCGCTGGAAGTCATCGAACCCAGCGACTGACAGGAGTATTCATGGCAGGCATGACCCCCCGGGAGATTGTTGACGAACTCAACCGCCACATCGTCGGCCAGGACGAGGCCAAGCGCTCCGTCGCCATTGCCCTGCGCAACCGCTGGCGGCGCATGCAGGCAGAGACCGACATCCAGGACGAGATCACCCCCAAGAACATCCTCATGATCGGCCCCACGGGCGTGGGTAAGACCGAGATCGCGCGCCGGCTCGCCAAGCTGGCGGAAGCGCCCTTCATCAAGGTGGAGGCCACCAAGTTCACCGAGGTGGGCTACGTGGGGCGCGACGTTGAATCCATCATCCGCGACCTGACCGAGAACGCCGTCTCGCTGCTGCGCGAGAAGGAAATGGCCCGGGTCCAGGACCGCGCCCTGGACGCCGCCGAGGACCGCATCCTCGACGCCCTGCTGCGGCCACCGCGCGATCAGGAAGAGGACGAGAAAGCGGATAACAGCTCCGCCACCCGTCAGATGTTCCGCAAGAAACTGCGCGAGGGCGAGCTGGACGACAAGGAGATCGACATTGAGGTCAGCGCCAACAGCGGCGGCGTGGAAATCATGACCCCGCCGGGCATGGAAGAGATGACCAGCCAGCTCCAGTCGCTGTTCTCCAGCATGGGCAACGACAAGAGCAAGACCCGGCGCATGCGCGTGGCGGACGCCTTCGAGCAGGTGCGCGAGGAAGAAGCCGCGCGGCTGGTCAACGAGGAGGAAATCAAGCAGCGCGCCATCCAGGTGGTCGAACAGAATGGCATCGTCTTCCTGGATGAGCTGGACAAGGTCGCCAAGAAGAGCGATTCACAGGGCTCCTCGGACGTCTCCCGCGAGGGCGTGCAGCGCGACCTGCTGCCGCTGATCGAGGGCAGCACCGTCAGCACCAAGTACGGCATGGTGCACACGGATCACATCCTGTTCATCGCCTCCGGCGCTTTCCACCTGACCAAGCCCTCGGACCTGATCCCCGAGCTCCAGGGCCGTCTCCCCATCCGCGTGGAGCTCAAGGCCCTGACTCCGGGCGACTTCAAACGGATCCTGACCGAGCCACGGGCATCACTGGTGGCCCAGTATGAAGCGCTGATGAGCGCGGAAGGCGTCAACCTGACCTTCACGGACGAGGCCATCGACCGCATTGCGGAGATTGCCTGGAAGGTCAACGAGAGCACCGAGAACATCGGTGCCCGCCGTCTGCACACGGTCATGGAAAAGCTTCTGGACGACATCTCATTCGATGCCGGTGACCAGATCAGCGAGGCCTTCGAGGTCACGGCGGATTACGTGGAGCAGCAGCTCGGCGAGCTGGCCGAGGACGAGGACCTCAGCCGCTACATCCTGTGAGCCTCAGAGCATCTGTCGGGCGCTGTTGATCAGCCCCGACACCTGCTCCACGCCGGAGCCGAAGCGGCTCCGGCGCTTGCCTTCCTGAGCCACAAACACCGGCAGCATTTCCCCGTAGAGACTGGTGCTGATGGTGCGCTGCTCATCCGCCAGGATATCCCGATTGAGGGTAATACCATGGGGCGCCAGTTGGCTCTCCAGCTCATCGGCACGGCGCAGCAGGTCGCGCCGGGTCATCTGATAGGCGTGCTCACAGACCATACGCCGGGACTGGAAGCTGAACACGTTCGAGAAGAACAGCTTGGCGTCATCACGCTCCGGCTGGAACAGGACAATGTCCGAGTCCGGGTACTGGTCCGCATACTGCGCAATGCCCGCCTCCATGCGCGAATACACCATGGTCCGGAAGGTCTGCCCCAGGATGTTGGGCATACCGGAATCCGTAAGTGCGCCCGCGTTCATGGTGCCCGCACGCACCGCGGCACTGGCGTCGATGGGCACCAGCGGGTTGATGGCGAGCACGAGATCGGCCCCATCCTCCAGGGCGACCGAAGCATGCAGCCCCTTGCGCAGGGTGCCGTCCACGTAGAAGCGGCCGTCGATCTCCACCGGCATATAGATCCCCGGCGAGGCAATGCTGGCCTGCACAGCCCGGGAGATGGGTACATGATCAAACCCGGGGGCTCCCAGTCGCACCGCCTCACTGCTCTCCAGGTCGGCCGCAATGATGTAGAGCCTGTGGCGCAGCTGCCGGAAATCGTTGGTCCGCCCCAGCATGCTGAAGGCACGGCGCAGGTACTCATGCAGCCCGGTGTTGTCGAACAGCCCCGCCGGCGCCACCTGGGCCAGCACCGTGAGCGCATCCAGCAGGCTCTGGTCGTAGGGGTTACTGGCGAAACGCCCGAACGCCTCGCGCAGCAGCCCCGGAACCGCCAGCGCCCGACGCACGTACTCGCGGAACGCCGGCCGGTAGAACACCTCCGGGTGGAAGGGGTGCACATCGGCCTCGTTCTTCACAAAGATCCGGCACAGCTGTGCCGTGGTCATCTGGTTGGCGAGATTGGCTGCAACGAAAGAGCCGGCACTGACACCGACGTAGACATAGAGGTCATTGAAGTCGACGCCATCCAGCGCCTCATCCAGGGCCCGCAGCGCGCCGATTTCATAGATTCCGCCCAGTGGGCCGCCGCCCCCGAGTGCCAGCCCGATCCGGGGCCGCTCCGGGCGCTCGGCAGACCTGCGTGACAGTGTTTCCATGGATTACCCCTTGATCTGACTGCTCACTCAAGACTAACGGCGTCTTCTAGAGTAGACATACTAGAAACAAGGATAGCACTGAATGCCCGCTCACTCCCGGGAGGCCGCGAGTTCCCGTACCCCGGAGCCACTGCGTTCCGGCCGGATAAAACGCCCGATCCCGGCTTTGCGCAGGGCCAGTTCCACACAGCTGCGGATCACATGCGGTGAATCCAGGGTCAGCACCTCCGCCAGCAGCCCACGGGCCATATCCATGTCGATGCCACGGATCACGGACTTGATCCGCGGCAGGTTGGAGGCGTTCATGGAAAGGGCGTCGTACCCCATGGCCAGCAACAGTATGGCACCACCGGGATCTCCCGCCAGCTCACCGCATATGCTGACCGGCTTGCCCACATCATGGCAGTCCTGGGCCACCTGGCACAGTGCCTGGAGCACCGCCGGGTGATAGGAGTGATAGAGGCTGGCCACGCGCGGGTTGTTGCGGTCCACCGCCAGCAGATACTGGGTCAGGTCGTTCGACCCCACGGAGACGAAGTCGACCCGGGCCGCGATCTCCCGCACCTGGTACACGGCCGCAGGGATCTCGATCATAACCCCGACCTGAGGCATCGCCAGCTGGTAGCCCTCGTCACGCACCTCATGCCAGGCGCGATAGATCAGGTGCTGGGCCTCCTCGATCTCAGAGACATTGCTGATCATCGGCAGCATGATGCGCAGGTTGTCCAGCCCCTCACTCGCCTTGATCATGGCGCGGATCTGGACCAGGAACACCTCCGGGTGGTCCAGCGTGACCCGGATACCGCGCCACCCCAGGAAGGGGTTCTCCTCAACAATCGGAAAATAGGTCAGCGCCTTGTCACCGCCGATGTCCAGCGTGCGCATGGTGACCTCCGCCGGAGCGAAGGCTTCAAGCTGCTCGCGGTAATAGGCCTTCTGCTCCTGTTCGGAGGGGAACCGCTCATTGATCATGAACGGCACCTCGGTGCGGTACAGGCCAATGCCCTCCGCCCCGTGACTGAGTGAGCGCACCACGTCCGTGATCAGACCCGTGTTCACGAACAGCGGTATACGATGGCCATCCAGGGTCTCACACGGCTTGTCGCGCAGCTCCTCCAGCCCCTTAACCAGCTCCTGCTCTTCCTCAATGATGGACTCGAAGAAGGCCTTGAGCTCGGTGGAGGGCGAAGCGAAGATCTGGCCCTCATAGCCGTCCACAATCAGTTCCCTGCCATCCAGCTGCGCCACCGGGATGTCCACCAGCCCCATGACCGTGGGCACGCCCATGGCCCGGGCCAGGATGGCCACGTGGGAGTTGCCGGAACCGCGGACGGATACCAGGCCGGCCAGCTGGCCCTGGGGCACTTCCCCAAGCATCGCGGGCGTCAGTTCATCACTGACAAGAATCGTCCGTTCCGGGTACTCCGGTGTCTCTGACTCCCCTTCCTGGAGGTGGGAGAGCAGACGGCGCCCGAGATCACGGATATCCACGGCCCGCTCACGCAGGTAATGATCCCCCATCATCTCGAAGTGGCGGACATACTGGTTCACCACCGCCTTGAGCGACCCCGGTGCCCAGAGCCCCTCACGGATGCGGTTCTCCACCTCGCCGGGCAGCGCATGGTCGTGAAGCATGCGCAGATAGACCTCGAACAGGGCCTGCTCTTCCGGTCTCAGCTGCGGCGCAAGGCGCTCGCCTACCTGCTCCACATCGTCCCGTACCGCGGAAACGGCCGCGCGGAAGCGCTCGATCTCCGCATCCACATCCTCACAGCGCTTGTCCGGCACCGAATCCAGATCCGCCGGCGGAAACACCACCACGCCGGTCCCGATGGCCACGCCCTGAGCACCGGCGACACCGCTGAAAGCCACATCCCGGGCCTGGTCACCGCTGATCGAGATACCGCCAATAGCACCGGTCGCCTCACTGTGGGCAATGACCCCGGCAAGCTGGGCGGAGATGGTGACCAGGAAGGCTTCCTCACCCTCGTCAAAGCGGCGGCTGTTCTGGGTCTCCTGGACGACGATCACGCCCAGCACGCGCCGGTGGTGGATAATGGGTACACCAAGGAAGGAGCCGAAGCGTTCCTCACCGGTCTCCGGAAAGTAGCGGTTGCGCGGGTGCTTCTGGGCATCCTCCAGGTTAATGGGCTCCTCACGGGTCCCAACCAGCCCCACCAGGCCCTCAGAAGGCGCAATACGGACCTGGCCCACCGCGGACTTATAGAGACCCTCGGTGGCCTTGAGCACGTAACAGCCGGATTTGTCGTCGTAGAGATAGACCGAGCAGACCTCGGTGTGCATAGCGGTCTGGACACGCGCCGCTATGGTGTCCAGCGCGTCCTGCAGGTTATTGATTCCGTTCAGTTCCTGGACGATGCTTCGCAGCGTGCTGAGCATTGTGGTCATAGTCGGTCAGCTTTCCTGGCGGGCCGGCGGTTGCCCCTTTGACTGTAGCCTGAATACCCCCGGCGCCAGTTCCCTCAGCGCCCTGCGGTAGACTTCGCGTTTGAAGGACACCACCTGCCCCAGCGGGTACCAGTAACTGACCCATTGCCAGCCGTCGAATTCAGGCTTATGGCTGCGATCAACCCTCACCCGGGCGTCGGGCGAGAGCATCTCGAGAAGGAACCATTTCTGTTTCTGGCCAATGCACACCGGGCGTGAATCCCTTCGGACCATGCGCCGGGGCAGGCGGTACCTGAGCCAGCCCCGGGTGGTAGTGATGATCCGGACATCCGATGAGTCCAGGCCAACCTCCTCCATCAGTTCGCGATAGAGGGCCTGCTCCGGTGTCTCATCCTCATTGATGCCTCCCTGTGGAAACTGCCAGGCGTCCTGGCCGATGCGCCTGGCCCAGAGCAATTCCCCCCGGTGATTCGCCAGCATGATTCCGACATTCGGTCTGAATCCGTCGGAGTCAATCACGGCAACACCTCTGTTTGTTATTCATCTTCTACGTGTAAGTTAGTGTCATTTTTCCAGAATTGATAGCCCCGGAGCAAACCGCGTAGGAGCGAGCCCTGCTCGCGATTCCCAACATCCATCGCGAGCAGGGCTCGCTCCTACGGTGATTGTGATACCCTTGCGCCCCGAATTCTCCCGGAGGCCGCACTACCGTGACACTCGCCATCTTCGACCTGGACAACACCCTTCTGCACGGCGACAGCGATCATGCCTGGGGCCAGTTCCTGATCGATACCGGCGTGGTCGATGGGGAGCGCTACCGCCAGCGCAACGACCAGTTCTACCGCGATTACGAGGCCGGTCGGCTGGATATTGAGCAATACCTGGCCTTCGCCCTGGAACCACTGGCCAGCCAGAAACCTGCAATACTGCAGGAGCTGCGGCAACGATTCATGCAGGAACGGGTAGAGCCCATGATCGAGCCCGCGGCCGAAGCCCTCATCAACCGTCACCGTGAGCGTGGAGAGACCCTGCTGATCATCACCGCGACTAACCGCTTCGTCACGGAACCCATCGCGGCGCGCCTGGGTATCCCCAACCTGATTGCCACCGAGCCGGAAGTGGTGGATGGCGCCTTTACCGGCCGCGTTGCCGGCACCCCCTGCTTCCGGGACGGCAAGATCACGCGGCTCGAGGAATGGCTGCTCGATCGCTCGGAAACCCTGGATGGCGCGCACTTCTACAGTGACTCGCGCAACGACCTGCCGCTGCTGGAAACCGTGCCCAACCCGGTTGCCACCAACCCGGACCCTGCCCTGCGCGACACCGCCCACCACCGCGGCTGGCCAATCCTGGATCTCCAGTCCCCGTAGGAGCGAGCCCTGCTCGCGATCCCGGCGCGATCCCGGGTAACAATCGCGAGCGAGGCTCGCTCCTACGGGGGTACAGGAACGCCCTGAACAATCGGTTACAGCCTATCGCCACCATCTGGTCTAGGCTGGGGGCAGCAACCCAACAGGATGATAAGCCCCTATGCCTGCGGAACTCACCGACGAACAGATCCACAACGTCCTCCAGGGCATACGGATTCCACCACAGCCCCAGATCATGGTGGACCTCCAGATGGAGCAGGCGATGCCGGATCCGGACATCGAACAGATCGCCAAACTCATCCGGCAGGATGTCTCCCTGTCCGGAATGATGCTCAAGTTCGTCAACTCGCCCTTCCTGCAGCACAGCAACCAGATCTCATCCATTGAACAGGCAGTCGCGCTGCTCGGCCC
This sequence comes from Halospina sp. K52047b, assembly GCF_008709855.1. Taxonomy (NCBI): domain Bacteria; kingdom Pseudomonadati; phylum Pseudomonadota; class Gammaproteobacteria; genus Halospina; species Halospina sp. K52047b. The sequence goes on from NZ_VYJH01000005.1 coordinate 132,255, forward strand.
CACCACGGTCATCAACATCATCAACGGCCTGAGCATCAAGGGCGAGATGTCGGATCAGGCGATCCGTGCCATGACCCGGTTCTGGGACACCGCCACGGACATCGCCCAGGTTTCGGCCCATGTGGCGCGCGCCATCGGCGCCAAGAACCCCGATGAATCCTATGCGATGGGACTTTTCCACAACGCCGGTATTCCACTGATGATGGAGCGCTTCCCGGACTACGACGATGTCATGATGGAGAGCTACGCGCGTGACGAACCGCGCCTGATCGACGTTGAGAACCGGATGCTGAACACCAACCATGCGGTCGTCGGCTATTACGTGGCCAAATCCTGGAACCTGCCGCGCCACCTCTGCGAGGTCATCGCCGAACACCACAACGTTCAGCAGGTCTTTGCCCAGACGGGCACCCGGGCCCAGGAACGCAAGACACTGCTGGCCACGCTCAAAATCGCTGAGCACATCTGCGGTAACTTCTCGATCCTGGGCCAGCAGGAAGAGGATTATGAATGGCAGCGCCTGGAACAGGATGTACTCATCCACACCGGCCTGACCCAGTACGACCTGGAGGAAATGGCTCAGAACTTCCGTGATATGGGGATCACGGTCCACGGCGGTTACTGAGGACTGACCCCGCGCCGCAGAAAGTCCATCATCATCGGCAGCTCCTGGCGGAACCGCGTGTAGCGGTGGTTACCACCTTCGTGCACAACCAGCTTGCTGGCGGTGAACCTTTCGGCAGCCTGCCGGTAGTCCAGTGTTTCATCGCCGGTTTCCAGAAGAACCATGAGGCGCTCAGGGTGTGACAGAACCCCCGGATCCATGGCCTTGAGCTGATGCACGTGCTCCTCCGTAACGTGGAAGCTCTCCCCGGTATAGAGGTTGGTGTGCTCGCCGAGTGACTCCTCCATCAGGCGGTAGGGATGCGCGGCGGGATTGATCAGGACCGCCGGCAGACCATAGCGCTCCGCCATCACCATCGCGAAGAACCCGCCCAGGGAGCTGCCGATCAGGCCGGGCCCGGAACCCGGCGCCTCTTCGATGAGCCCGGCGAGCTGCGCCTCCACGCCGGCAGGCGTGGTTGCCAACTGGGGAATGAACCACTGCCCCCGGTAGCCGGATTCATGCAGCCAGGCATCCAGCTCCCTTGCCTTTTCGGAAGCCGGCGCACTACGGAACCCATGAAGATAGATCAGGTCAGGGTCATCAGTAGCCAACGCTGTCGAGCTCCAGTCCGTAGTCATCATCGGCAATGCGTTCCACGCCGGAGCGGATGCGCCCGTCCGGATAGAGCGCGAGCCAGCGGTAACCCGGCGGCACGGCATCAACCGCAAAGGACTCTGAATCCGGCAGAAACTGCACGCAGGTGGAGGGGCTGGCCAGCATGCGCCAGCCGCCGATCTCTTGGTCCAGGGACTGGTGGATATGCCCCCAGAGAAGTCCCCGCACCTGCTCGTGGCGCGCCAGCACCTCGAAGAGGGCTTCGTGATCCTGCAGGCCAATGGCATTCATCCATTCGGCACCGATACGGATCGGATGGTGATGCAGGCACACCAGCGCATGATCCCCGGGGTGCTCCTTCAGGCAGGCATCCAGATACGCCAGTTCCTTCTCCCCCAGGCACCCGTGCACCTGGTCCGGCACCGAGGAGTCCAGGCAGATCAGCTGCCACCCATGGCTCCGGTAACGCCGCTTTGCCGATCGGGTTCCCCTGATGGCCCGCTCCATTGCCGGCAGCACATCGTGATTGCCCGCTGCCCAGAAGACAGGCCCCTCAAAGAAAGCGGTCTGCTCCCGGAAATAGTGATAGGAGTCGTCACTGCCATCCTGGGAGATATCGCCGGTTGCCAGAACCAGATCCGGTTGACCGTAATGGACGCGGACATGCGCCAGCACTGCCTCCAGTGTCTGGCGCGTATTGATCCCGAGCAGGCGCCCTTCCGGGTCCCCCATCAGGTGGGGGTCCGTAATCTGCAGCACATGCAGGGGCTCGGCTGAGGCGTCCATGGTGGCTATGGGCTCCCTTCGTCGCTATGCCCTTCAATATAGCGGGCTTATGCGTTATTGCCCAACGGATTTAGGGAACGTCATCACGGGTTCAGGATTCCAGGCTCCAGACCGAATCCAGGTCGGCCGCCTGCCCGAACCTGAGGCAGAAATCCAGCCAGTCCGCCAGGAACAGATTGATCTGCAGCTTCTCGTCCGGAAGATGCATTCGCGCATTGGGGTAGGGATTCACAGCGCGGATGCGCCCATGCCGGAAACAGCTCATCACTTCCAGCATCCCCACATCGTGATAGGCACGCACCGTCATGCGGGGGTTATTGAGCCAGCGCCCGTTGTTCGCCACCTGTTCCAGGTACCAGGTCTCGGTGAAGCGCGCCTTCTCCAGACGGCACAGATGCACGTCTCCCAGATGCCGACCACCGTCATGCAACTGGAAGAACACATCAGAGTCCGCGTCGGGCCCGAGGCGCTCAAGATGGCCCAGGCGATGGTAGTTGGCCTCGCACACCGCCGCGAAGCGGGTCAGGTCCGGCACATACCGCTGCACCATCACCCGGCCCTCCACTCATCCCGCAACCGCTCACGGTTCAGAGCCAGCCACTGCAGGGCCATGATGGCTGGTGCGTTCCAGATCCGGCCGTCACGCAGGCCCTCCATGGCGATTTCAAAGGCAAGAGGCTGCACGCGGATGTCCTCGTTCTCATGCTCAAGGCCATGGATACCACCTGTACCGGCCGCATCCACGCAGCCGCCATAGAGGTGCACAAGTTCATTGGTACCGCCAGGTGAGACCAGATAGTCACAGACCTTCTCGATACGCCCCAGGGTCAGCCCCGCTTCCTCCTCGGCTTCCCTGCGGGCGGTGGTCTCACCGTCATCACCGGATTCGTTGATGCCGGCGACCACCTCCAGCAGCCAGGGCGAGGCCTCACGCCCCAGGGCGCCGGCGCGGAACTGCTCCAGAAGCACCACTTCGTCCCGCCAGGGGTCATAGGGCAGCACACAGGTGCAGTTCTCACGCCAGAAGATCTCGCGATGCATGGCAGGGCTCCAGCCGCCTCCGAAAAGGCGGTGCCGGAACCGCAACCCACGAAGCTGGAAGAAACCCTGATAGAGCGCCTCATCGGACTCAATGGTCACGTCATCGTGGTCAAAGGTGCTGTCCAGCTCTCCCATCAGGGCCTCATCGGTCTCAGACTTCGTGGTACAGATCCCCTCCCTGTTCGCGGAACTCGGCGGACTTGTCCGCCAGCCCTTCCCGCAGCGCCGCTTCATCGTTCAGACCATGCTCCCGCGCGTAGTCACGCACCTCCTGGGAGATCTTCATGGAACAGAACTTCGGCCCGCACATGGAGCAGAAGTGCGCCACCTTCGCCGAATCCTTGGGCAGGGTCTCATCGTGATAGGCTCGGGCCCGTTCGGGATCCAGTCCGAGGTTGAACTGGTCTTCCCAGCGGAACTCGAAGCGCGCCTTGGAAAGCGCGTCATCCCGCCGCTGGGCTCCGGGGTGGCCCTTGGCCAGGTCCGCCGCGTGCGCCGCAATCCGGTAGGCCATCAGCCCTTCTTTCACGTCCTCGCGGTTGGGCAGGCCCAGATGCTCCTTCGGCGTCACGTAACAGAGCATGGCGCAACCATACCAGCCGATCATGGCAGCGCCAATCCCGGAGGTAATGTGATCATAGCCCGGCGCGATGTCGGTTGTCAGCGGCCCCAGCGTGTAGAACGGCGCCTCGTCACAGCACTCAAGCTGACGCTCCATGTTTTCCTTGATCAGGTGCATCGGCACATGACCAGGTCCCTCGATCATGCACTGGACATCATGCTCCCAGGCGATCTTCGTGAGCTCGCCCAGTGTCTCCAGCTCCGCGAACTGCGCCCGGTCGTTGGCATCGGCAATGGAGCCGGGGCGCAGCCCGTCGCCCAGGGAGAAGGCAACGTCATAGGCCTTCATGATCTCGCAGATCTCAGAGAAATGCGTATAGAGGAAGCTCTCTTCGTGCCGGGACAGGCACCACTTGGCCATGATGGACCCACCGCGCGAGACGATACCCGTGGTCCGTTCCGCCGTCATGGGCACATGGTGCAGGCGCACCCCGGCATGAATGGTAAAGTAGTCCACGCCCTGTTCGGCCTGTTCGATGAGGGTATCCCGGAACAGCTCCCAGGTCAGGTCCTCGGCCGTACCATCCACCTTCTCCAGGGCCTGGTAGATGGGTACCGTGCCCACAGGCACCGGTGAGTTGCGGAGCAGCCATTCCCGGGTCTCGTGGATGTCCTTACCGGTCGACAGATCCATGATGGTATCCGCCCCCCAGCGGATCGCCCAGGTCAGCTTGCCGACCTCTTCCTCAATGGAGGACGTGACCGCCGAGTTGCCGATGTTGGCGTTGACCTTCACCAGGAAGTTGCGCCCGATGATCATGGGCTCGGATTCCGGGTGGTTGACGTTGTTGGGGATGATGGCACGTCCACGCGCCACTTCATCACGCACGAACTCGGGATCGACGCCCTCGCGGATGGCGATGAATTCCATCTCGGGGGTGACCATGCCCTTCCGCGCATAGTGCATCTGGCTCACGTTGCCGCCCGCGCTGGCCACCCTGGGCTTGGGCGGCCGGCCGAAGCGGAAGGCGTCCCGTCGTGGGTCACGCAGCCGCTGGCGAGTGGTTTCGGAACTGAACTCGGGCAGGCGCTGCGTATCACCCCGTTCATCGATCCAGCCGGCGCGCAAAGGCGCGAGGCCCTCACGGAGGTCGATGGCAGCAGCGGGATCCGTATAGGGGCCGGATGTATCGTAGACCCGCAACGGCTCGTTGGCTTCCGGGCCCTGGGCCGTGTCTGTGGGGCTCAGCTGGATCTCGCGCATGGGCACGTTCAGATCCGGACGACTGCCCGAAACGTACACTTTATGCGACGCAGGCAGTTGGTCGATGGTGGCGTCGTTGACGCGCTCGTTCTCGCTCAGGAGCTCATTGGATGGGTTCATGGTGGTTCTCCTCCGTTGGTGATCGAACGGACGGGAGAACGCAGAGGCAGACATGACGTCAGTAGTGGCAAACAAGGAGGCGGTACAGTCAGCACCCGCCTGTCTCGATCCCTACGCCGGTGCTAGCCGGATCAGGTCTGCGGGTTCTGCATTCGCAATCTCAGCCGGTCGCGGCGGCAAACGCCAACCCCGGGTCCGGCACCCCGTCAAGACAGTCCATTCGAGTCTAGAGATTGCCCCGGAACTTGTCCATAATGGTGACCGCCGGTCACGGCCATCCTTGATCAACGCTTGAGGGATCCAATGAAAGCGCGCGCTCTTCCCGCACTGATTGCGGCCCTGCTGCTCCCCGTTACCCAGGCTCACGGCGAGGGGCTGATGGACGTCTACCGCAAGGCCCTTTCCTATGATTCAGAACTGGCGGCGGCCAGGGCAGCCCGACAAGCCCGTGAGGCAGCTGTGGCTGAGTCCAGAGCTCCGCTTCTGCCCCAGCTGGACGCCTTCGGAGAATCCACCTATACCGAGCTCAACACTGTGGATGGCCACGTCACCAACCATGAGTATGGCCTCCAGCTCAGCCAGCCCCTGTTCCGGGCCAACGCCTGGTATGGTTTCCAGGCCAGCCAGAAGCAGAGCAAGGTTGCGGCGGCGGAACTCTCCCGCGCTGAACAGGGGCTGATGCTGAAAGTAGCGGAACAGTACTTCAATGTGCTGCGCGCCAAGGACGAACTGGACACGGCCCAGGCTCAGGAAGCGGCCCTGCGGCGCCAGTGGGAGCAAGCGAAAGAGCGCTATGACGTGGGGCTGGTAGCCACCACTGAAGTGGAGGAAGCTCGCGCAGGCTACGACGCAAGCCGCTCGCAGCGGATCGCTGCCCAGAGCCAGCTGGACATCGAACGCGAGAGCCTTGCGCGACTGACCGGCCAGTTCCCGGAGACCCTCGAACGGCTGGAAACCGACTTCCCGATCAGCAGCCCGGAACCGGCCAACCCCAAGGCCTGGGCCCAGACCGCACTGGAGCAGAACTGGGAGCTGAAGGCACAACAGCTTACCGTGGACGCCACCCGCGAGCAGCTCAGCGCAGCACGCTCCGAACACCTGCCGACACTGGACCTGTTCGCCCGGGTCCAGCGTCAGCACCAGGATAATGACTTTGACCTCCCGGCCATGGGGGCGCCGGGGGCACCCATACCGACCAATCCCATGGACGAGTATCCGCGCACCGATACCACCATCGGACTGTCCCTGAACATTCCTCTTTATAGTGGTGGTGGCACCCAGGCCGGTGTCCGGCGGGTTCGGGCGGAAAGCGAGCAGGCCCAACGCAACCTGGACACGGTGCGCCGCAATGTCCGCCTTGACGCCCGTTCCCTGTTCCGCCGGATCACCACCAACATCCAGACCATCAATGCCCAGCGCCAGACCATTGTTTCAAGGCGCAGCGCGCTGGACGCCACCCGTGCCGGCTACGAGGTGGGTACAAGGAACATCGTTGAAGTACTGGATGCTGAGCAGAACTACTACGTTGCTCTGAGGGACTACGCCAATGCCCGCTACGACTACGTGCTCAACACACTGCGCCTGAAGCAGGTAGCCGGAACGCTGAGCCCCCAGGATCTGCAAGGCCTTGACCGCTGGCTGAGCGCGACAGCTCCGGGCATTGAACGTCTGGCAAGACAGGTAACCCGCGAGGAACGGCAGGACAACGGGGACCAGACCCCGGATCAGTAATCGGGCAGCCGCCTGAGGACACCCTCCACCAGGCGCGCCACCGCGCCCTGGTTGGCATCCACCACGGCCCGGCCACGCTGGCCCAGCGCCTCCCGTTCCGACGCTGCCCCCACAAGCTCCTCCAGCACCGCGGCCAGCGCATCGGTGCCATCCACAAACCGCACGGCCTGCTCGTCCGCAAGGCGCTCAAACACGCTGACGAAGTTGAACACATTCGGCCCGGTCAGCACCGGCAGCGACCAGGCCGCCCCCTCCAACGGGTTGTGCCCGCCACGCTCAATGAGCGACCCGCCGATAAAGGCGATATCCGCACACCCGAAGAGCATCAGGAGCTCACCCATGGTGTCCGCAAGGTAAACCTGAGCAGAGGCGGGATCGTCAGCCGCTGTCCGACGCGCCAGGGTCAGGCCCTGCTGCTCAGTGAGCCGTGCCACTGCATCAAAGCGCTCGGGGTGGCGTGGCACCAGCACCAGCAGTGCCCGCGGGTAACGTTCCAGCAGGCGGCGATGCGCGGCCAGGACCGGGTCATCCTCGCCGTCATGGGTACTGGCGGCGATCCATACGGGCCGCCCTTCTCCGAAACTCTCCCTGAGTGCAGCCGCCTCATCGCGCACCGCTTCCGGAATCCGCAGGTCATACTTGATCGAGCCTGTTACCGAAAGCTGTTGCGAGCGCACGCCCATGGCGCGGAAACGTTGCGCGTCCGCATCCGACTGGGCGGCAATCCAGTCAAGGGAACGGAAAGCCGGCAGCGTCAGCGGTGCCACACGGGCATACCCCGAGGCGGATTTCTCCGAGAGCCGGGCATTCGCAAGGATCACCGGAATCCCCCTGCGGGCACAGGCATTCACCAGGTTGGGCCATACTTCGGTTTCCATGATGACCAGTCCCGACGGCTTCACGCGCCTGATGAAGGCATTCACCATCCAGGGAAGGTCCAGTGGAATATAGGCGTGCATCACCTGATCCCCGAAGGCGGCACGAACCCTCTCGGCGCCTGTGGGTGTCATGGTGGTGACCAGTATCTGTCGGTCCGGCGCCTGTTCACGGAGGGCCCTGACCATGGGAGCAGCCGCGATCACCTCGCCTACGGATGCGGCGTGGATCCAGAGGATGCCGGCATTTTCGGGAACCGGCCCGTAACCCAGCCGCTCCGGCCAGCGCTCGCGGTACCGTCTGTCCTTAAGACCCCGGTACCACAGGAACGCCAGAATGCCGGGTAGCAGCAGCGTCAGCAGAAGTGAATAGAGCCAGCGTGCCATATGCAGGCGTTCCCGGGCTCAGGTGGCGACGGTCAGCCAGTCCCTGTTCCGCTCCCGGCGCCCTTCCACGGCGTCAAAGTACATCTGCTGGAACTGCTCGGTAATGGGGCCACGGCTGCCTTTGCCAATGGTGCGGTTGTCCAGCTCGCGGATGGGCAGCACCTCGGCAGCCGTGCCTGTAAAGAACGCTTCGTCCGCGATGTAGATCTCGTCGCGGGTGATCCGACGTTCTCTCACGGGGATGTCCAGTTCACGGGCGAATTCGAGAATGCTCCGCCGGGTGATGCCATCCAGGCAGGAAGTCAGCTCCGGCGTATGCAGTTCGCCATTGCGGACGATGAACAGGTTCTCTCCAGTCCCCTCCGCAACGTAACCTTCGTTGTCCAGCAGCAGGGCTTCATCATAGCCGCAGCTCATGGCCTCATTGAGCGCCAGCATGGAGTTGATGTAGTTGCCATTGGCCTTGGCCTTGCACATGGTGATGTTCACGTGATGACGCGTGTAGGACGAGGTGCGGATACGGATGCCCTGTTCCCGTGCCTCCGGCGCCATGTACGAGGGCCACTCCCAGGCGGCGATCATGACGTGCACCTGGAGATTGTCCGCACGCAGCCCCATGCCCTCGGACCCCAGGAAAACCATGGGCCGGATGTAGGCAGAGGCCAGACCGTTCTCACGGATCACCAGACGCTGGGCGTCGTTGAGGGTCTCCTGATCGTAAGGCATCTTCATGTTGAGGATGTGCGCGGAGTTGAACAGGCGCTGGGTGTGGTCCTGGAGACGGAAGATCGCCGGTCCCTCATCCGTGCTGTAGGCACGCACCCCCTCAAAGCAGCCCATGCCGTAGTGAAGGGTATGGGTCAGCACATGCACTTTGGCATCACGCCAAGGCACCAGTTCCCCGTCAAGCCAGATAAGACCATCACGATCCGCCATCGACATTGCCGCCAACTCCTCTCGTCTGTATTTTCGGCCAGAGCATCAAACCCGGGATTCTAGCAGGAAACGGGCCCTCCATGAGAACCGGAGAGCGCACGGACGGACAGCCCCTAAACGGCAGGAGGATGCATCAGGGTCTGCCAGCACTCCATGACGTAGCGCCTCTCCGCCTCGAACTGGTCCGCCGAAACCTCGCTGTTGAGGCGCTGCAGCGCACGCCGGTGCACAGTCGAGCGCATGGTGATGAACACATCCCGCAGACGCTCAGCCATGGCAGTATCCAGAACACCGGCCTCGCCAAGGGATTCCATCTGGCGGATGTTGTCCGACTGGTGGGTGATGGCCGGGTACCGGTGAGCCCAGGCCAGGATGAGGTACTGGACCATGAACTCGATGTCGATGATCCCTCCCGGATCCTGCTTGACGTGGAATATGCCGGGATCCCCGGAGGCATGGGCATCACGCATGCGCTGGCGCATGGCAACCACCTCCTGGCGCAGAGCCTCGGGGTCGCGCTCATTTGCCAGGATATCATGGCGGATCCGCGCAAACCCTTCGCCGGAAACCTGGCTCCCGGCCACCCAGCGCGCCCGGACCAGGGCCTGATGCTCCCAGGTCCAGGCATCGCGCTCCTGGTAGGTACGGAACGCATCCAGCGTGGAGACCAGCAACCCTGAGTTGCCCGAGGGCCGCAGCCGCATATCCACTTCGTAGAGCTGGCCGGAGGGTGTCTGCGCCTGGAGGATGTGCACCACCCGTTGACCGAGGCGCGCATAGAAGACCGCGTTATCAATGGATTTATCGCCATCGGTCACATTCTGCGGATCACTGTCGTGCACGAACACCAGGTCCAGATCCGAGGTGTAGCCCAGCTCGATACCGCCGAACTTGCCATAGCCGATAATCGCGAAGTCCATCTCAATGGGCTCCCCCTGATCATCCGTGGGCGTGCCGTAGCGCTGGGTCAGATGGTGCCAGGCCAGCACCACCACATGCTCCAGAACGGCCTCGGCAATCCAGGTCAGATAGTCGCTGACCTTCATCAACGGCAGTGTGCCACGGATCTCGGAGGCAGCCACGCGCAGCACATGGGCCTTCCGGAAGTGGCGCAGCGCCTCCATCTGTTCTTCCAGATCGTCCAGCGGAATCCGCAGCATCTGCTGGTTCAGGTCCGCCTGCAGCTGATCCCGGTCAGGCGGCGTATAGAGGCTTTCAGCGTTGAGCAGTTCATCCAGCAGCAGCGGCGTCTCCGCCAGCTGGTCCGCAATCCAGGGGCTGGCCGCGCACAGGCGTACCAGTTCCCGCAATGCCCCCGGATTCTCCGTAAGCAGCAGCAGATAGGCGCTGCGGCGCAGAACCGCTTCCACCAGCGGAAGCACACGCTCCAAAGTGGCGGACGGGGCGTCCTCCTCCGCCAGTGCAGCCAGAAGCCGTGGCAGGAAGCGGTCCAGGCGACGCCGTCCCTCACTCTGGAGAGTGGTGACAACCCGGCCTTCCCGCAGGGATTTCAGCCGTTCCAGTGACTCAGTGGCCGACTCGAACCCGGCCCTTTCCAGCCACTGGCTGGCCGTCTCCTCCCCCAGCGAACCGGCCCAGATCTCTTCCCAGCCATCCTGGCCACCGTCATCCTCTCCCTCGTCCTCTTCCAGAGCGATGATGTCCGCGAAATGCGCGTTGACCCGTTCCCGGTGTGCCTGCAGGTCACCGGCAAGGCTGTCCCAGTCCCCGTACCCCATGATCAGCGCCACCCGCGCCCGGCCCGCCGCATCCGAAGGCAGAGTCTGGGTCTGCTGGTCGGCAATGCCCTGGAGGGCGTGCTCGGTATCCCGGAGCAGGACATAGGCGCTGTCCAGATCCGCGACCACCTCATCCGGCAACAGCTCCATACTCCCAAGGGCAGACAGCACTTCGCGGAGACGGCGCTCCTGGAGGACCGGCTCACGGCCACCGCGGATCAGCTGGAACGCCTGGGCCACAAACTCAATCTCCCGGATGCCACCGGCTCCCAGCTTGATGTTGCTCTCCAGTGAGCGCCGGCGAACCTCGCGCTGGATGAGCTTTTTCATCTCCCGCAGCGACTCGAAGGCGGAGAAATCAATGTAGCGCCGGTAGATGAACGGGTGCAGCAGCTGCTGAAGGTGGCTGGCATGCTCCCTGGGCCCACTGACCACCCGTGCCTTGATCAGCGCATAGCGTTCCCATTCCCGGCCCTGGTTCTGGTAGTACGTCTCCAGGGCACCAAAGCTCATGGCCAGGGGGCCACTCTCGCCGTTCGGGCGCAGCCGCATGTCCACACGGAAGACGAAACCGTCGGCGGTGGGCTGATCCAGCGCGCGGATCAGCCTCTGACCCAGGCGGCTGAAAAAGACCTGATTGTCGACACTGCGCCGTGCGCCTTCGGTTTCGCCACTGCTCGGGTAGGCGAAGATCAGATCGATGTCCGAGGAGAGATTGAGTTCCCCGGCACCCAGCTTACCCATGCCGATCACCAGCAGGGGCTGGGCGACGTGCTCCCCTGTAACCGGATCCGCGCCCATGGGGGTGCCCCACTCGCGGCAGGCATCCGCGTAGAGCCATGAAACCGCGCCATCGATACAGGCGTCGGCCAGCTCGGTCATGGCGCCCATGGTTTCCTCGAGATCCGCTTCGCCCAGCAGATCGCGCCATACGATCCGGAACATCCAGCGTCGCCGGAAGGTCCGCAGGGCCTTCTGGAGTTCCGCCTCCGCCTGGATATGCGGCTGCTGCGCCTGCCAGTCCTCCTGGATCTCACCCGGGCACCAGGGGCGCGTCAGCAGCTCTGACTCGAACAGCGGCTCCAGCACATCGGGGTGGCGCCGCAACTGCTCGAACAGGAAGTCACTGCGGGCAATGGCCTGGATGATGCCCTCGCGATGGGCCTCGAAATGCGCCTGGCTCGCGGAGGATTCCACATCCATGAGACTGCGCCAGCCTTCAGCCGCCTTCTCCCGGAGGGCGTCAGGCAACGGTGCCAGTTCCCCGTCATCCAGAGGGTCCATCATGGTGGTTACCTTCCTGTCGGTGTGCCATCAGCTCGCCGGTTGATGCCGTTCAGACAAGCAGTGCCAGCTGCAGCGGCGCCAACCCGCGCATGGTGGTCAGGGCCTCGCGGGGCGACATGCATTGTACCGCAGCGGATTCGAGCTCCGCTGTGACCTGAGTGTAGGCCTCCCCGGCCCCGGCTGCCTCTGCAGAACCGGACAGTTGTCGATGCAACTGAAGAAAATGCTCCCAGCCAGCCGGATCATCCCCCAGCCAGAAGCGGCACAGGGCATCCAGCCACACCTGGGGACTGGCCCCGGACCCAGCCTCTCCCGATGCGCCCACCCCGGCCAGATGATAGCCCTGCTCAGCCTTGCTGATGCTGTTGAGCAGTGCCGGCACGCTCGCTGTCAGCGCGGTTGCAACCCGCGAGAGAATGCCGGCATCGCCCTCCACCAGTTCCAGCTCGAGTTCACAGAGCGGCTGCTCCTGCCCGCTGGCACGGATCACTCCATTGTCCAGCGCGCATTCGATGCGTGCCCACTGCCCCTGCTCGGACCAGTCAAGCATAAGGACGCGACGCTGGAAGTCCGTGTCAAAGACGGGTGCCAGGTGGCTCAGGGCCGGGTGATCCGCCATGGGGGTGTCAGCCAGAAGCGCCAGGTCCAGGGAAGCTTCCGGTCTTTCCCACTCCCATTCCTGGCGCGCCAGGGCCGCCCCCTGGAGGTGACCGCGGGTTTTCAGGGTCTGGATGTAGCCACTGCCGGTGGCGCGCACGCGCAGAGCCACCCGTTCCGCGTTCAGGGCTCCCTCCGGGGTGTCATAGTAACGGTTGAGGAGCGTCAGGGGCTCGCCCTGCTCCACGGCGCCCCTGGTACTCAGCCAGCCCCCGGCCCGGTCAAGGTTGGCGGGGGTCATGCTGAGTTTGAGCTCGGTCTCGCTCATGGATCAGAACCGGTAACGGGCGCCGACCATCAGATCGAATCGGTCCGGCGTCTGCTCATTGGAACTGGCTTTGTAGCCTTCCACGTACACCGCCATGGACTCGGTCAGATCGTGCATGACCTGGGCCGTGTAGGCGTTGGTGGTTTCGCTATCCAGGTCACCACCGGAAACCTCCTGTGCAAGTTCATCACGCTCCCTTTCCCAGGAAACCGAGAACCGGTTGGGGCCGATGCGGTAGCTGGTCAGCAGGGCCGCCACGCTGGCGATGTCCTTGCGGTGCTGATACTGGGCGGTGAAGTGCCAGCGTTCACCCTCATAGGTCATGCGGCCGCCGTAGGTATTCTCGTTGCCTGCCTGAAGCCGTTCCCGTTCGGAGGGGTTTGCCCCGAGCACGTCGCCGCCGTCATTGGAATCCATACCCAGCGCCCATTCCCAGTTGCCAGGGGTATAGCTCAGGACTGCCTGATAGGGACGGCTTTCCTTCTCCTGGTCGTTTCCGACTTCGGGACTACCATCCTCGTTCAGCTGAACCGCGGCATGCAGCCGGAGGTCGCCCCAGGAGGGTGTGGTGTACTGCACCAGACGGTCACGGCCCGTGGTGTAGGGGCCCAGCGGATGGCGCCTTGTATCACGCCCACCGTCCTCATGGCGGAATTCGCCTTCAAAGAAATTGGCAACGTGGTCGAGCTGCTGTTCATACACGGTATCGTCCACGCCACCCCAGATGCGGCCAAAGTCACCCTCAAGGCCGATGTAGGCGTACTCGACATGCTCATCGAACATCCGGTTCCGGTCTTCATCGGCGCGGGTGGGAATAGAGCGCCACTCAGCACGGAAGAATCCCTCGGTACCCGGCATGAGTTCGGTGCGGTTGCGCAGGCCGATCCAGGAGTTGCTGTCGCGGAAGGCGGTTTCGCTGCCGCGAGCACCATCCGTATCGCGGTGCTCCATCACCAGCCCAAGCTGGCCGTAGATCTCCGGCATCATGTCCAGCCGGTGCGTCAGTGCGTCCACCTCCGCCAGTGTCAGTTCACTGTCGCCGCTGCGGCCCGAATCCTGGGCCTGTACGCCACCAGCCGCCAGCGCGGCCAGTGCCAGAACAATTCCTTTCCGCTTCATGGAACCCCCTAGTGTTATCAGAGCCGGCAGAATACCACTGAGGCCCCACCGGCTAAAGAAACCTCAACGCTACACGCTCAACAGAAACGTTACCGGCCCGTCATTGACCAGCTGTACCTGCATGTCCGCACCAAACCGGCCGGTGGCCAGATGCCCGATCCCGGGCGGTGCCACGTCCACCTCCTGGCGGGCTGCCTCCACAAACGCATTGAACCAGTGTTCGCCGCGCTCGGGCCGGGCCGCGGACGAAAAGGAGGGCCGGCTGCCCTTGCTGGTATCCGCCGCCAGAGTGAACTGGGGCACCACCAGCAGGTCACCGCCGCAATCGCGTAGGCTCCGGTTCATACGCCCCTGTTCATCAGGAAACACACGGTACTCAAGCACGCGCTCCAGCATCCGTTTCTGCTCGGCCGCCCCATCCGTTTTCTGAACCCCAAGAAACAGGAGCAGACCATAACCGACCTCTCCCACGACCTCTCCGTCGATACTGACGCTGGCGCTGCTGACACGCTGTATAAGCCCTTTCAAACAACCTCCTCCTGTCCAGATAACAGCAGCCACTCATGGTGCCAGAAAGCGCCCTGCAATGACGCATACCAGAGTGCACCTGCACCAAAACAGCCCCCAAGGCCAGCCCACAAAGCGCCTCCACCCTCCTGACAACCGCCCCTAACCCTTTTTAGATACTGATTTTAAAGGACTTTATAGAAAAAGGCACAGCGGCTGCTGTGGTAGGGGCAAGTTGCACTGCAACGGAATTAATCAAAACAGCCAACGGAGGCTATTATCATGCAGACTCAACGTACCCGTCTTTTCAGCTGCATCGCTGCCGGATTCATGGGCGCTGGCGCAATGTTCGCCGCGTCACCCGCAGCAGCAGCAAGCTTTGACCCAAGCCTCAGCGCCAGTGTTGGCATTTCCAACATGTACCTCTTCCGCGGCTCCAACCTGAGCGACGGCAGTGCCCATATTTCAGGAAGCCTAGACGTGGACAGTGGCATGGGCCTTTACGCCGGTGTGTGGGCCGCTAGTGGCGATGATAGTTTGGGCCAGGAATATGACCTGTATGCAGGATACTCGACGGACATCACCGAAGACATCTCGATTGATGTCGGTGCGATCAATTACATTTACCCGAAACAAAACCGCACTTCGGAACAAATCGTGAATGACGGAACCGGCAATGCCGAGTTCGCAGAGCAAAGGGTGAGTCAGGACGGCTTCGCCGATTTCTCAGAAGCGTACGCCAGCATCAGCGCTTACGGCGCGTCACTTTCCTACTGGGACAACGTCGCCGGCGCGCCAGGCTACAGCTATACCTCACTGGGCTACGGCTACGGGCCAGTAAGTGCAACCCTTGGACAGGTAAGCACGGATGAGACAGATGACACTCATCTCGACCTCACTTTCCAGTTCAACGATGAGCTTTCTTTCACGGCCAGCACGTGGGTTGATGTGGAAAACGACGCCGAAACCCGTCGCTCGACCCTTATTCAGGTCGCCTACTCCAAGTCGTTCGACTTCTGAGTACTCACTCCTGAAAAAGCCGCCCTTCCCTCAAGGGCGGCTTCCCTGCTGCTACAGCATCCCGAAATCCGGACCGAAGCGATCACTCATAGCTTCGGTTGCCCGGATCAGTGCATCGACGATGGCGGGCTCCGAGGCCGCATGTCCGGCGTCACGGATAATGGAAAGATCCGCTTCCGGCCAGGCATCGTGCAGCGTGACAGCGTTCTCCAGCGGGCAGACCATGTCGTAGCGACCGTGAACCATACGGGCCGGTTTATCGCGGATGGCATCCAGGTTGTCCAGGATCCGGTTTTCCTCGATGAAACCGCCGTTGAGGAAGTAGTGACACTCGATACGGGCGAGGGAGAGCGCCAGATGCGCGTGCCCGAAACGCTCCACCGCTGCCGGGTTCGGGTGCAGGGTGGCACAGCGCCCCTCCCAGATCGCCCAGGTGCGGGCGGCCTGCAGGCGCTCCAGCTCGTTGTCGCTGTGCAGCAGCCGGTGGTAGGCACGGATCAGGTCATCCCGCTCACTCTCCGGGATAAGGGCGATGAAATCCTCCCAGTAATCCGGAAAGATCCGGCTGGCCCCGTCCTGCAGGAACCAGCTGATATCGCGCTCGCGGCAGAGAAAGATACCCCGAAGGATCAGCCCCAGAACCCGCTCCGGGTGGGATTGGGCGTACAACAGACTGAGCGTGGACCCCCATGAACCGCCAAACAGAAGCCACTGCTCAATGCCGAAGAACGCGCGGATGCGCTCCATGTCCTCAAGCAGATGGGCGGTGGTATTGTTCTCTACGGAAGCAAACGGGGTGGAGCGGCCGGAACCGCGCTGATCGAAGAGGATGATGCGGTAGCGCTCCGCATCAAAGAAACGGCGGGCAGTGCCATCACTGCCCGCACCCGGACCGCCGTGAACCACGAGCACCGGGATCCCGTCGGGATGCCCGGACTCCTCCAGGTAGAGACTGTGGCCATCCCCCACGTCCAGGCGATGGGTGGCGTAGGGGGCGATTTCCGGGTAAAGGGTCAGCATGCCCCAAGTCTAGGCGCCCGGGGCAGGCTCAGCCACCCTATTTCTTGCCGGCGCGCTTGCGATCCGTTTCAGTCAGCAGCTTCTTGCGGACCCGCAGGTTATTGGGCGTAACCTCCACCAGTTCATCGTCATCGATGAACTCAAGCGCGTTCTCGAGGGTCATCTCGATCGGCGGGGTCAGCACCAGGTTCTCGTCCGTACCAGCGGCACGCACGTTGGTAAGCTGCTTGCCCTTGGTCGGATTCACCGTCAGGTCATTCTCCCGCGCGTGAATACCGATAACCATACCCTCGTACACCTCGGCGCCCGGGCCCACCATCAGGCGGCCACGGTCCTGCAGCGTAAACAGAGAGTAGGCCGTGGTAGTGCCCTTGACCATGGAAACGATGGCACCGTTATGGCGGTGTTCGGCCATACCACCCTTGACCGGACCCCAGTGGTCAAACACGTGGGTCAGGATACCCGAGCCCTGGGTCAGGGTCAGGAACTGGGAACGGAAACCGATCAGCCCGCGCGCCGGCATGATGAAATCAATCCGCACGCGGCCACGGCCGTCCGGCACCATGTTCTGCATCTCGGCGCGGCGGTTGCCCATCTCTTCCATGACCGAGCCCTGGTGCTGCTCTTCGATGTCGACCACGACCTGCTCGTAGGGCTCTTCCTTGGCGCCGTTGTTCTCACGCTGCACCACTTCGGGGCGAGAGACGCCCAGCTCAAAGCCTTCACGGCGCATGTTCTCGATCAGAACAGCCAGGTGCAGCTCACCACGGCCTGAGACCGTGAACTTCTCCGCTGCATCGCCCTGCTCGACCCGCAGCGCCACGTTGTGCAACAGCTCCTGCTCAAGGCGCTCCTTGATCTGGCGGCTGGTGACGTATTTGCCGTCCTGGCCAGCGAAGGGCGAATCGTTCACCTGGAACGTCATGCTTACGGTCGGCTCGTCCACGGTCAGCGCCGGCATCGCCTCGGGGGCTTCGCGGCTGCAGATCGTATCCGAGATGCGAAGGTTGCTGATGCCGGAGATACAGACAATATCGCCCGCGTTGGCTTCATCCACGTTCACGCGGTTAAGGCCGAGGAAGCCTTTCACTTCCAGCAGCTTGGCATTGCGCTGCTCCCCCTCGCGGTTGATCACGGCTACCTGCTGGCCGGGCTTCATCTGGCCGCCCTTGATGCGGCCCACGCCCAGCACGCCCACGTAGGGGTCGTAGTCCAGCGAGGAGACCTGCATCTGCAGGGATGCATCCGGATCCACGCTCGGTGCCGGAACCTGGTTGACGATCATCTTGAACAGCGAATCCATGTCGTCTTCCAGGGCATCCGGGTCCTCACCGGCAATGCCGTTGAGGGCGGAGGCGTAGACAATCGGGAAGTCCAGCTGGTCCTCGTTGGCGCCCAGTGCATCGAACAGGTCGAAGACTTCGTTGATCACCCAGTCCGGGCGGGCGCCTTCCCGGTCCACCTTGTTCACCACAACAATGGGGTTAAGGCCCTTGGCGAACGCCTTCTGGGTCACGAAGCGGGTCTGGGGCATGGGGCCGTCAACGGCGTCGACCAGCAGCAGGACCGAGTCGACCATGGACATGACCCGCTCCACCTCGCCACCGAAATCGGCGTGGCCGGGCGTGTCGACGATGTTGATCCGGTATTCGCCCCAATTGATCGCAGTATTCTTGGAGAGGATGGTGATGCCCCGCTCCTTCTCCTGATCATCGGAGTCCATGATACGGTCAGTGTCCGATGACTTGCGATCCAGGGTCCCGGATTGCTGCAGCAGCTGGTCGACCAGCGTGGTCTTGCCATGGTCAACGTGTGCAATGATGGCGATGTTGCGAAGATTCTCAATCACGAAAAGGGCCTCTGAATCACTGGTATTTCGAATGAAGGGCGGTGAAAATGAGGGTCGATCCGGGCTTTCCCCGAACCAAGGGCGCGGATTGTACACGAACAGACCGGATTATTCCATGAGGTCATTTCTGCAACGAGTAACAGGGGCATTTTCCGACGGGCCTCTGCTGCAGTCCAAAAACGCACCAGATTGGACCGGCCTCACGCGTTTGTGCACCGTAATAGTGCGTCGTGCAGCGGCGTCAGCGCACCAGGATGACGCCAATGCCCTGTTATGCGGCCAGAAAAGAGCAAATCCGGTAATTGGCAAGCCTTTTGCTTAAGGGTGGTCAGGCACGCGAAAGGCCCCACCACGGTGCACAGGGCCGGAGCCACGAGCACTCTGCTCTACTCAAATGAACCACAGATGGAGTTCTGACATGTCCAAGAACACACTGAAGCTGATCCAGGAACACGACATCAAGTGGATCGACCTGCGATTCACCGACAGCCGCGGCAAGGAAATGCATGTCACCATGCCTGCCAGCGGGGCTGATGACGACTTCTTCACGGACGGCGCCACCTTTGATGGGTCCTCCATCAATGGCTGGAAGGGCATCAACGAGTCCGACATGATCCTGATGCCCGATGATGACGCAGTCACCCTGGATCCTTTCGCGGAAGAGCCCACCCTCAACATCACCTGTGACATCGTTGAGCCGGCAACCATGCAGGGCTATGAGCGTGATCCGCGCTCCGTGGCGCGGCGCACTGAGGATTACATGAAGTCCCTGGGCATCGCGGATGCGGCCCTGTTCGGCCCTGAGCCCGAGTTCTTCGTGTTCGATTCCGCCAAGTGGAAAGTGGACATGGACTCCGCCATGTACGAAATCCACTCCGAGGAAGCCGCCTGGGTCTCCGGTGAGGACTTCGAGCGCAACAACACCGGCCACCGGCCCAAGGTGAAGGGCGGCTACTTCCCGGTACCCCCTGTGGATTCCCTGCACGACCTGCGTGGCGCCATGTGTGCCGCCATGGAATC
This sequence comes from Halospina sp. K52047b, assembly GCF_008709855.1. NCBI lineage: Bacteria > Pseudomonadati > Pseudomonadota > Gammaproteobacteria > Halospina > Halospina sp. K52047b. The sequence continues at coordinate 151,664 of NZ_VYJH01000005.1, forward strand.
CATGAACCTTGAGATTGAGGTGCACCACCACGAAGTCGGCACCGCCGGTCAGTGCGAGATCGGCGTTGGCCCGAATACGCTGACCCGCAAGGCGGACGAGGTGCAGATTCTCAAGTACTGCGTGCACAACGTGGCCCATGCCTTCGGCAAGACCGCCACCTTCATGCCCAAGCCGGTGGTCGGCGACAACGGCTCCGGCATGCACGTCAACATGTCGCTGAGCAAGGACGGCAAGAACATGTTCTCCGGCGACAGCTACGCCGGCCTGAGCGAAAATGCCCTCTACTACATCGGCGGCATCATCAAGCATGCCAGGGCCATCAACGCGTTCACCAACGCGTCCACCAACTCCTACAAGCGCCTGGTTCCAGGCTTCGAAGCGCCGGTGATGCTCGCCTACTCCGCGCGCAACCGCTCCGCGTCCATCCGGATCCCGTACACCAACAACCCCAAGGCACGCCGGATCGAGGTGCGCTTCCCGGACCCGTCCGCCAACCCTTACCTGGCGTTCTCCGCGCTGGTCATGGCGGGCCTGGACGGCATCCAGAACAAGATCCACCCCGGCGAAGCCATGGACAAGGATCTCTACGATCTGCCCAAGGAAGAGGCACTGGAAATCCCGACCGTGTCGGAGACCTTCCAGGAAGCGCTGGACGCTCTCGAAGCGGACCACGAGTTCCTGACCCAGGGCGGCGTCTTCACCGAAGACATGATCCAGGGCTACATCGACCTCAAGCGTGAGGATGTAACCCGCTACAACATGACCACCCATCCGGTGGAATTCGACATGTACTACTCCGTGTAAACACGGCTCCAGTACCTGTCAGAACCCGGCCCGGGACAACCCGCGCCGGGTTTTTTGTTGCATTGGCAACGCGGTGCTTGAATAATCGGGAAAGGATATCCGTCCGTCCCGAATCCGGAGGCTCCGTGTTCCGATCAACAATTGCCCTCACAGCGCTGGTCCTGGCCTTTCTCCTGCCCCTGAGCAGCAGCACCGTGGCCGGTGAGATCTACCGGCACGTGGACGAGAACGGCAACGTAACCTATTCGGACGAGCCGGCCGGCGATGACAGCGAAGCCATGGAACTGGAGCCCCTGCCGGAGGTCAGCCTGCCCGATGGCGCAGCGCGCGAACGGCGCAACAGCGAACGCGAGGGCGACGGCGGAAACAACGAAAAGCAGGGCTACGAGTCCATCGAGATCACCCAGCCGGAACACGACAGCGCTTTCTGGCGCGGCGATGGGCTGGTCGTGGTACGCATCCAGTCCCAGCCCTCGCTGCGTTCCGGTCACCGCTTTGCCCTCGAACTGGATGGCGAGAGAACCCGCCAGAGCCGCAGCACCAGCTTCACGCTGGAGAACATGAACCGGGGTACCCACGAGATCGTGATCCATGTGGTCAACGCCAACGGCGAGACAATCGGCTCCTCCGATGTCACCCGATTCACCCTGCACCGCCCCTCGCAACTGAACTGAAGACCCGCTCGCCGGGATCCCCCTGGCGACAAACGCGACTTCGCCCACGCTCAAACTGCAACCGCCTAATGCACTGTATTGGTGCACACGAGAACCTTCTGCATTAGCATGGGGCAGAACGCGATTCCAACCGTGCACTGATTCGGCCCAGCAGCGCTTTTACACCGACCCAGAAGCTGGTTTGATTCTTGCAGAGCCTGTTCCCAGGAGGGGACCTATGACCGAACCCATGCACCAGCGCATCCTGGACAATCTGGCGACAGCGGTTCTGGTGCTCGATCACGACAAACGCACGCGCTACCTGAACCCAGCTGCCGAGATGCTGCTCCAGACCAGTGGCGACCGCATCCGCGGCCTGCCGGTGACCAGTATCTTCGTGGAGCCGGACGCGGCCCTGCAGACGCTCACCGAGACTGCGGCCACCGGCCATACCTTCACCAAGCGCGAAGCGGAACTGCTACTGCCCAGTGGCCAGCTGATCTGCGTGGACTATTCCATCTCACCGTTCCCCGGGGACGACCCCCTGCTGCTGATGGAAATCCAGCAACGGGACCGTCTCCAGCGCATCTCGCGGGAAGAGGAACTCCTCACCCAGCAGGAGACCACGCGTACCCTGGTGCGGGGCATGGCCCACGAGATCAAGAACCCTCTGGGCGGTATCCGTGGGGCGGCCCAGCTGCTGGAACGTGAGCTGGAGAACGCGGAACTGCGCGACTTCACGCGGGTGATCATGGAGGAGGCGGACCGGCTGCGCACCCTGGTGGATCGGATGCTGGGCCCGAACCGGGCCATCGAGACAGCCCCCACCAACATCCATGATGTGGTTGAACATGTGCGTACCCTGCTGGAAGCCGAAGGCGGCAGCCAGGTCAGCCTTGTGCGGGACTACGATCCCAGTATCCCCGAGTTCATGGGCGACCGCGAGCAGCTGATCCAGGCCATCCTCAACATAGCGCGCAATGCCCTGGAAGTGCTTACCAAGCACCCGCCGGAGGATGCAGAGCCCACGATCACCATGCGTACCCGCGCCCTGCGCCAGTTCACCATCGGCCATACGCGCCACCGGCTGGTCTGCCGGGTGGACATCATCGACAACGGGCCCGGCATTCCACGCGAGCTTCAACCGAACATTTTCTACCCCATGATCAGCGGCCGCCCCGATGGCACCGGGCTCGGGCTGGCCATTACCCAGAGCATCGTGGGGCAGCACCAGGGCCTGGTGGAATGTGAGAGCCAGCCCGGCTGCACCCGATTCATCATCTTTCTTCCCCTGGAGGCCTCCGAATGAGCGCCACTGTCTGGATCATCGACGACGACCGCAGCATCCGCTGGGTGCTGGAGCGCGCACTGAGCCGCGCCGACCTTGAAACGGTCAGCTTTGAAAGCGGCGAAGGCATACTGGAACGGCTTGAGCAGGACCAGCCGGATGCTGTGATCAGCGATATCCGAATGCCCGGCATCGATGGCATCACCCTGCTGCGCTCCATCAGTGAACGCTTCCCCATGGTGCCGGTCATCATCATGACGGCCCACTCGGATCTGGACAGCGCGGTCTCTTCCTATCAGACCGGCGCTTTTGAATACCTGCCCAAACCCTTTGACGTGGACGAGGCCCTCTCCCTCATCCAGCGCGCCATTGATCATGGCCGGGAGCAGCGCTCAAGCGCCCGTGAGCGGGAGGCGGAACACGCCGGCGAGAATGCCGAGATCATCGGTGAGGCCCCCGCCATGCAGGAAGTTTTCCGGGCCATAGGGCGCCTTTCGCACTCCAACATCACGGTACTGATCAACGGGGAAAGCGGCACAGGCAAGGAACTGGTCGCACGCGCCCTGCACAACCACAGTCCGCGCTCAGGCGGCCCCTTCGTGGCCCTGAATATGGCCGCCATTCCACGGGACCTGATCGAATCCGAGCTGTTCGGCCACGAGAAAGGCGCCTTCACCGGCGCCAACGCTGCCCGCCAGGGCCGCTTTGAGCAGTCCAACGGTGGCACCCTGTTTCTGGACGAGATCGGTGACATGCCGGCGGACACCCAGACCCGCCTGCTCCGCGTTCTGGCCGACGGCGAATTCTACCGCGTCGGCGGCGCCACACCTGTTCGAGCGGACGTGCGCATCATCGCCGCCACCCACCAGAACCTGGAGGAACGGGTACGCGAAGGCAGCTTCCGCGAGGACCTGTTCCACCGGCTCAACGTCATCCGCGTTCACCTGCCAACGCTCAGCGAGCGGCGGGAGGACATCCCGCTGCTGATGCGCCACTTCCTCAAACAGGCCGCACATGAACTGAATGTCGAGCCCAAGATCCTCAAGGAAGAGACCGAGACCTACCTCAGCACCCTGCCCTGGCCCGGCAACGTGCGTCAGCTCGAGAACGTGTGCCGCTGGCTGACCGTGATGGCCTCCGGCCGCGAGATCCACGTGAACGACCTGCCCCGGGAACTGCTGGAGCAGGAGGAAGGAAGCAGCAACGCCGGCAGCTGGCAGGAGCAGCTGCGCGACTGGGCGGACCGAGCACTGAAACAGGGGAAACACCCGATCCTGGATACCGCGTTACCGGAATTCGAACGCGTGATGATCGAAACCGCCCTCAAACACACCGGCGGCCGGCGGCGGGATGCGGCGAACCTTCTGGGTTGGGGACGGAACACGCTGACGCGCAAGATCAAGGATCTTGGTATGGATGAGCACGCCGAAGAGGCGCCACAGGAAGACTGACCCCCGTTTCTGCTGTAGGAGCGAGCTTGCTCGCGATTGCAGGCCCGTAGCTGCTTCGAATCGCGAGCAAGCTCGCTCCTACTGGACCTCCCGCCAGTAGATGATGCGATCGTGACCCCGATAAACGCCGAAGGTAGCAGTGGCGCTCGGGTTCTGGAGATTGCCGTCGCTGTCGAAAGGTTTCAGCCAGTCAGGCACATTGAGCAGCTCAACCTCACTCTGGCGGTCATCAGGGTCAACCGGATCACGCCCTGAGCGCAGAAGAATCTCATTACCAGATTTGGGTTGGCCACCGGAAAGACCGTACGTCTCCGCTGTAGAGTCTCCTGACCTGACATTATCCGCCACATCCTGCGAAGCGATCTGAATATCTCCTCCATCTTCCTCATTCCAGGGACTGTACTGGAAACACCCTTCCCCGCTTTCCGCAGGAGGAACGTCACTCTCGTCAGCGGTGTTCAGCCTGAAGCGCTCACCATCCCAATACTCAGCCCTGAGCGGCATAATGAGGTCCACGTTCTCCGGGCCGTAAACACTGCCCAGACTGATACGGCCATAACGGATCTCCACACCGGCGGGATCCAGAGTGACAGGGTTCTGACTCTCCATCAGCTGCGCATCACCGTCATCAACACCATCAACCTCCAGAGTGAGATTGCTCGTGAACGGCTCGATCCGTGCGCCCTCAGTCCGGATGTAGATGAATTCATCACCGACGAACTGATAGAGCATATTCCCATCTTCCAGAGGGGTCAGGTCTCCCTCAGGCGCTTGATCAACCGACACGTCGAGACCATTGTCAGCATCCTCTTCAGGGAAGATTCGCGAGACATCTCCGGCCTCCAGCAACTGCCATGTTTCACGATAATTGGTGACCTGAGGCGCGGTCCCTGGTGCCCGATAGGCTTTCGGTGTGATGGTCAGTTCCGGTGCCTGAGCCGGATTATAGCTATGCGGCTGCCCGGTATAGGCAAAGTTGTTGCAGGTTGGCTCAAAAGCCCCGTCTGCCGCCTCGACAGTGAACAGTTCCGGATGGAACCGCCCCACGAAACCCGACCGGCCCCGAACCGTTGCCGGCCGACCAAGATAGCCACCATCCAGTAATGCCTGCACAGCAATACTGCCCGCTTCATCAAATCGGGTCGTAACGGAGCCCTGCCCATCAGTGAACGCATCTACCTCCGGCATACCGGTCAAGCCCGGATCCGCTGGGTTGGGCGGTCCGGCAACCAGGGTAGAGGACAACTCCGCGGCTGGATTACTGGCGCCAAAGGAAGCAGTTGACGCGTTATCCGAAAGATCCGCCCGATTCGTTGGATCCGGCGTCTCATGACCATCCGGCTCCCCATCATCATTGCCATCATCAGCTGCCTGCCACTGTACCGCCCGCACACTGACGTCGAACGGACGCCCCGCAGCCTGAAATGCATCGCCGGTGGGGGATGAAGCGCCTGGATTGTCGGGGACGGAGACATGAAACGCGAATGGGCGAACAGTCCATTCCGGCCCCTGCCCGCTCACCGGCAAGGGGTTCCCTTCTTCATCCTGAACAATACCGGAACTGTCATCCAGGACATTCAATGAATACTGAGCTACATCCGTGGCCTGCCATGGCAGTTCCGCAACACCCTCATTGAACACCACATCAACATTTCCGGATCCTGGCTCCGAGTCTGGCAGGCCACCACTGCCATCCAGAGAGGGGGCCTCTCCGCCTGGATCCTGATCTGCACGATCCAGCCATGCTTTCAGAGCCACGGCACCATCATAAGCAGTAATCGGACCACACTCCTGATCCTGTCCACGTCCATAAGCGGCAATCTCAACTTGATGATCGCGACCGGCAACAAAGTCCGTTCCGAGAGAATCCGAGGACTGGATCTGGAATATGTTTTCCCGGAACTGGATAGGATCCGAGGTCGTGCCTACCTGGACCCCACTATCAACAACGCTGACGGTGAGCCGGTCCGCCAACTCGTTCGCCAGAGCCAGCGTCACCTGACCTTCATCCGCATCAACAAACTGGTACTGTGCAGCACCATTATTGTCATTGTCAGGGGAAGGAGTCAGACCGCCCTCCCCATCCGCAATCGACCAGTTGCCATTGCCTGACGAAGTTGAAAGATCGACAGTCCCGGTATAATCAGCAACCTGTGCCCCCGAGCTATTGATGGCGGTGATCTGGATTGGCAATGGTTCACACACACTGGCAACGGATGAAGCATTGATCTCGAAACCTGCCAGACCTGTGTTGCAGGGTCTACTTTCATTGGCCAGACGCACCGCCTGCGAACTGCTGATCGCACTGGCGGAATAGCGGAACTCATCAAAATCAAACGCCGCGGGGGCGGTTCCATCGGAAAAACCGCCAATCTGGATTGCAGAGTCGGCTTCAACAACGGAACGTCCTCTTTCGTAATCCTCCCTGATGACCTCTTCATTGCCATTCACATACATAACCAGCTCATTGGCTTCAAGATCATGGCTTACGGCAACATGCACCCAGTTCCCTGAGAAAGGATCTGTTTCAGTGCCTGCATCCGGAGTCCATCGCAACTCGCGCTGCCGGATACTGCCCTGTCCCTGGCCCTGCCCCTGACGTGTATGAACGACAAAAACGAGATCCCGACTTCCCCCGCGAAAATCCGCCAGCACTTCAGCCCTTTCGGCATAGAAGTCGGTTACATCGCCTACTGCGACAATACTGGGCGTGTCGCTGGTCTGTTGCCCCTCCTCCATCCGCACCCAGAAGCCCATGCTGAATGAGTCACTGTCATTAGCGACGTCTGATTGGGCAGTTATGTTGCCGTCGGCTGGTATGGATGCAAAACCACAGGTGCCCGGGGAATTGGGAATCGCGCCGTCTTCCCCCGCGCTGACGAAAGATGCTCCGTTTGAGGTGCCCGTATTACCGTTCCCGCTCTGATCCGGAACGGAGGCCGCCCCTCCCCAGTCCCCATCAAACCAGTAGGCAATGTCAGCGGAAGCTTTGAGGGGGTCACCATCTGTGGTTATCCGTATCTGGCCGTCGCCCCCAGCTCCACCTTCTTCGGCAGGACAGAACCACCTGGAACAGGTGGTTGCCCCGCCGCCGCCTCCTCCCGGAAGGCCGCCGGGATTACCTGGCCGGGAATCCCCAAACTCTGTTTCAGCACCGTTACCACCGCTGCCGCTGTCCTGGCCCGCCTGCCCTCCTTCAGGGGTTTGACCATCAGCACCATTCCCTGCTGGGCCAGCTGAAGCACCACCTCCCCCAGCTTGCCTGTCCGTCTCCAAAAATCCGCCTGTTTCCCCTGAACCTCCGGTACCGCCTTGATAGACCTCAGCGCCAACCCCAGAACCACCTACAGCCCCCTCATCGCCGTCAAGCGGAACACTTTCGCCCCCAAAAGCTTCAACATCCCCCGCAGGCCCCCTCAGAAAGGAGCTTTCACCCGATTCACTACTGCTACTTCCAGAACCAACCTGGTACTCGTAAGTTTCCCCCGGATTTACCTGGAACGTCTCGCTGACGTAGCCACCCCCGCCACCGCCACCCGCAGCTCCAGGACTTTGACGGCTACCACCACGACCCCCACCACCCCAGAGCTCAACGGTGATTTCGGAAACATTGTCAGGCACAACCAGGGTTCCAGCTCCCGGTTCCGATAGCACCTGCTCTGCAGCACCACCTGTGCGAACAGCCAGAATGGAAGCAACGATGACAAACAGTGTCAGACTTCCACTTACACGCTTCATCGAGCCAGTACCTCCACTGTGCGGCTGGCTAAATCCGCTCCGCTCCCGCATTGCCCATGGCTCTCAATGCGAAAGACCTTCTCCTGTGTGCTGAGGTCAGTACACTTGACGTCCGCCTCACAGTCCCTGAGGCCGTTGCTGAAACCATCAAAAGTACGGGTTCCGAAACCACACCCTTCCCCTTCATCCTGCAGGGTCATGGCCAGCTGCGCGCCGGACTCCGCCGCGTAGTAGGCTCGCGTGGACTGGATGTCCAGCGCCTCAGCCTCACCGGTGGTCTGTTGGAGCTGCGCAATGGTCGAGACAATCAGTGCCATGACCGTAATCAGGAAGATGGCCATCACCAGCCCGGCACCGCCCTGGGACGAGCGGCGCCCCTGGAACTGGATTGGGCGTGAGTCAGGGAACATTGCGCACCTGTACCTCCTGGGCCACAGAGAGGGACTCCTCAGAGTCCGCCGACTGCAACGTAAATTCAAAGGTCACCACGCCGTTGCGCTGACGTGTCGGCGGTATAAAACTGAAAATCAGTGGCCCGTCGCCAAGCGGCATCGCAACCACCTCACGAACGCCTCCGCTGGGCCGGCCACCACTGGCGTTAAGCCCATAGCCGGAATACCGGAAAAGGTAGCGACTATTGGTCCCCGTGCCACGACAGAAACTCACCGGATCTCCGGTAAGCGTTACGCGTCGCTGTGGTGAATGCTCTGGAAACGTATGGGGCGAACTGAGCGTGACAGTGCGCTCCTCCCCGGACCCGCTGACCGACCCCAGCCCCGCCCGGGTTTCAGCACCCGTCTCATACAGTCCATCGGGGAAATCACCCTCGGCATAGGGATAGATGAACACTCGGATGGCTTGCTCCGTCGAGCGCGAGAACGGTACTGCCTGGAACTCGGAAAGCGCCCGATTGGGTTCAAAGCTGTCCGCACCATCCACGTACCGGGACCCCGCCACGATCGGGAAAAACTCGATGCACTCCCCACCTTCACTGGTGCGGATGCTGCCCGGCAATGCCGAGCGCAACTCACGGCTGACCTGCTCGGAAGCAATCCCTGCTCCGAGTGCCAGACGCTGGCGATTGGCGGTATCCAGCGCCCCCTGAGTGGAGAACTGGATGAAGCGCACCGAGATGGCCGCGATGATGCCCAGGATCACGATCACCATGATCAGCTCCGTCAGCGTGAAGCCCTGCTGGCGGCGCATCAGAAGTTACCCTTGTAGGCTGTGAACGTCATGCTCGGCCCCTGGGCTGGATAGACCATGACGTCAATGCGCTTGGCGTCATCGCCCACACCCACTTCGGCCCCGGCACAGGTAACACTTACTTCTACACGATACCCTTCATAGGCCTCGCCAAAACCACCGGATACCAGGCGCGGCGGCGAGTCCTCCAGCCCCTGATAGTCATTCACCGTCCTGTAATCGGCTCGCTCTTTCCCGCCACCCGTACCTGTATCGTTACAGCCACTAGCGGAAGGACTGCCGCCCGGGCCGACCCCCGGCCCGAACCGCCGCGCAAGAATCTCGTCCAGGTAGGCCTGACCCACGGCAGTGGTCCGCGACTGATAAAGCGTGTTCGCACTGCGCCCCACCACCAGTGAATAGCTACCAATCACACCGGCGATGGCAACCCCGACAATCACAATCGTGATCACCAGCTCGATCAGGGTGACACCGAACTGCCGTCTGGAGGGATAAAAAGAACAGGAGTCAGCCATCAACGCAGCGCTCCGGGTAGGCAAATCCTGAAGCGGAGACACAGGCCGGGTGGCCTGCGCCTCCATCCGCAGGAACAAAGGTCAGATCAACTCCGCTACCCGCGGCCACTGGCTCATCACTGGCATTGACCCGTCGGCTGCCCCGGTAATACAGAGTGCCTGGGTTATTCTGGAGACTGGCTCCTTCCCGAGCGGCGGTCCGGGCACCTTCCTGGTTTTCACTACACCCCGCATCCGTTTTAGTGGAAACACGAAAACACCATTGCCCCGCCGATTCATTGATAGTCAGGGCAATGGTGGTGTCAGTGTTGGCAAGGGCTCGCTTTTGGGCCAAGAGAGAGGAGGATACAAACTGGTCTCGCGCCAGGATCGCCGAGTAGCCCGCCGGATTGGCCAATAGACCAATACCGACGGCGCTCAAAATGCCGATCAGGACTAGAGTTATTACCAGCTCAACAAGCGTAAACCCGACTACCCTTTTACGGCATGCCAGAAAAGTTGACATACCATTCGCCTTCCCAGCGTATTAAGCGGTTAGACGCAATCATCTGTTACTAGATTGGTTACATTTCCAGTCGTTGCGCTGTAGTCGAACGAACACTCACCAGTAGTGCCATCCCCATCTGCATCACTAGTATCGTCAAAACCAACAGGAGTGACCGTTCCGTTATTGATAGCAAAATCGGTTGCTGTATCAATCTGTGCCGCAGTCATGATGCCCGCGTCATCCGCCGTGGGATACCCTTCAGTACTCATAGTTACATCTGTCCCGTCCATATCGACTGGCGATGTTCGGTCTCCCGCAAGCCATGCCGAATGCGCAATACTCGCAGAGGATTTGATCGCCCCTGCAGCTCCCTCCAGTGCAGCCGCCTGGGCGTCACTCCCCAGATCCACAAACCGTGGCAGAGCAAATGCGGACAGGATGCCGAGGATAACGATCACAATAACCAGTTCGATAAGGGTGAAACCCTGTTGTTGCCGTTGCATGAAACTTACTCCTTTCAGACTTTTCATGTAGATTTAGATGTTTTGACTAACAGTATGACTGAATTTCGCGCAATTTCGAGTCAGGAATTGTTTAAACTTGTTGAAACCTCCCCTTCCTCGGCGTTGTATTCAATCGTGTGCTCCGTATCACCTCTCTGATACTCATAGGTACAGCTGTTCGTACCGGAACTGGCGACGTAGTCAGTATCGTCACCATCACTCGCGCTGACCGTCGGTGCATTGGACTGCAATAATGCGCGCCACAAGTTCACGCAATTGCTCGATGAAGCCCCATCCGTTACTGAAACGGGCCAACCTTCGGCGTTGGTGTTTACATTGTCCGCACCAAACCCTTCAAGCCCATCATTCACCTCGCCGGGCGCACCAACGCCGGTCCACTGCGCTTTCACCAGAGCCACAGCAGAACCAAAAGCTCCAGCTGTCCCCCGCACACTCGCCTCATGAGCTTCTTCCGAAAGCTCCGCAAACCGAGGCAACACTGTAGCCGCCAGAATGGCGATGATCACGATCACCACCACCAGTTCAATCAGCGTGAAGCCGCTCTGCTGTCCTTTTACGTTTCCCAGTTCATTCGTGTTCATTCTCTCTCGCTTATACTCGATTGGAACTGACTTTCTTTGCTCTGCTATCCGATAGCCGCACTGCCCAGATCCCAAACCGGCAGAAAGACCCCCAGCGCCAGAATCAGTACCAGTATGGCCACACCTACGAGCAATATGGGCTCAATGGATTCAGACAACCGGTTCAACTGGTAATCCACTTCCTCATCGTAGAAATCCGCCACGTTGGTGAGCATCTCATCCACGGAGCCGGTTTCCTCGCCCACCGAGATCATCTGCAGAATCAGCGGCGTGAACAGCTCGCTTTCACGGGCGGCGCGCATCAGGCTGTCACCGCGCTCAATCGAGGTGCGCATCTCAAGCAGGTGATGCGCGATCCAGGCGTTACTGTTGGCGTCGGCTACCACAGAAAGCGCGCTGGTCACGGGCATACCGGCTGCAAGGGTCGTGGCAAAGTTTCGCGAGAAGCGGCTCAGCGCAATCTGCTCCAGAATGGGCCCGATGATGGGAATACGCAGCTTGTAACGGTCCCACTGCAGGCGCCCGGGCTCTGTGGCGATCCACCGACGTACCCCCACGAAAGCGGCCACCATACCTCCCAGCAGTGCCGGCCACCAGGTGGTCATGAAATTGGAGGTCATGATCAGCACCTGGGTGATGAACGGCAGGTCCGCCCCCAGGCGCTCAAAGGTGGAAATAAACTGGGGGATCACGAAGAAGTTGATGATGATCATCGCCGCGGTCAGCGCGACGATCACGAAGATCGGATAACGGGTGGCCTGCTTGATGCGCCGGCGTGTTTCCCGCTCCAGCTCCAGGATGCGCGAGAGCCGGAAGAAAGCGTCGTCCAGCTGACCGGTGTTCTCCCCCACGTGCACCATGGCCACGAACAGTCCGGAGAAAACACGGTCATTGGCCTGCATGGCGGTGGCCATGGTGGTGCCGGTCTCCAGCCGGTCCGCCACGTCATCCAGCGCCTGGCTCAGCGCGCGCGCCTTGCTGGTCTCGGCCAGCCCGCGCATGGTGCGGATGATCGGGATGCCGGCCTTGGTGAGCGCGTACATCTGGCGACAGAACACGATCAGGTCATCCAGCTTCACTTTCGGCTGGAACAGCTCGATCTGCCCCAGCTGAGCCAGGCTGCTGCCGGCTTCCGCCTCCGGCTCCACGGAGACTGGCGTAATGCCCCGCCGCTGGAGCTCGGCGGCGATGGCGTCCCGTGACCCCCCTTCCAGCACCCCCTGTTCCAGGGCACCCTTGCTGTTACGGCCCCGATACTCGAAACGCATGGTCAGTCTCCCGCCTCATCCGCGGTGCCACCACCGAGCGTGGCGGAGACCCGGGCGACCTCATCCAGGCTGGTGATCCCCTGTTCAGCGTATCGCAGGGCGCAGTGGTCCAGGCTCTCGTAATCCGGCATGGCCCGTGCGGCCCGCTCGAAGCCGGCATAGTCCGCCCGGCGCAACGCATCCAGCATCGCCTCATTGAATTCCAGAAGCTCGTAAACGCCGATACGGCCCCGGTAACCTGTGTTGCTGCACTGGTAGCAGCCCTTGCCCACAACAAAGCCCTGGCCAGCATCCCTACCAGAACCACCCGTATGGTCAGGCGCTGTCTCCCCGGTCTTCATCAACTCGTCGGAGAGGGTCAACTCCAGGGAATCATCTCCCCCGCCATCAACGGTTTCTGTTACCACCGGTTCGGCAGGCTCCGACACCTCCCCCGCTTCCGCAGGCGCCGCCAGGTCACCACGCTCCCCCCTGATCCGGTCAATCCAGATCTTTTCCTGATGCGTCGGGGTGTAGGGAACCTGGCAGTTCTCACACACACGCCGCACCAGCCGCTGGGCCAGGACCCCGGCAATGGAGCTGGAGACCAGGAAGGGTTCCGCGCCCATGTCCAGAAGGCGCATGGCACTGCTGACGGCGTCGTTGGTGTGCAGGGTGGAGAGCACCATATGGCCGGTCATGGCGGCGCGCAGGCCGATCTGGACGGTCTCCTGGTCGCGCATCTCCCCCACCAGGATGATGTCCGGGTCCTGGCGCAGGGCCGAGCGCAGTACCGAGGCGAAGGTCAGCCCGATCTGGCTCTTAACCTGCACCTGGGTGATGCGCGGCAGCCGATATTCCACCGGATCCTCGGCGGTGATGATCTTCACCTGGGCCTGGTTGAGCTCAGTCAGTGCGCCGTAGAGGGTGGTCGTTTTACCCGAGCCGGTGGGCCCGGTCACGAGCATCATGCCGTGGGGGCGATGGATAAGGCGGCGGAACCGCCTGAGGATACCGGGCGGCATACCGGTGCTTTCCAGATCCAGTATGCCCTGGGACTGGTCCAGCAGACGCATGACCACGGACTCACCGTACTGCACCGGCAGCGTGGACACCCGCACGTCGATGCTCCGGCCCTTAACGCGGATGTTGAAGCGCCCGTCCTGGGGCATGCGTTTCTCGGAGATATTGAGCCCGGCCATGAGCTTGAGGCGCAGCACCAGCGCGGAGTGGATGCGCTTTTCCTTCATGACCTGTTCCTGCAGCACACCGTCGATGCGCTGACGGATGCGGATCACGGTCTCGTCCGGCTCGATGTGGACGTCCGAGCTGCGTGCCTGGATGGCATCCTCGAAGATGGTCTGCAGAAGGCGCACCACCGGCGCTTCGTTCACATCCGAGTCGCTGCCCAGATCGGCCAGATCAAAGGCCTCGTCGCCGATCTCGTCCTCCAGCTCCTCGGCCAGAGAGGCGATCTCATCCGTGCGGCGGTAGACCAGGTCCAGGGTGTTGAGCAGTTCGCTCTCCCGCACCACGGCCTGCTTCACGGGCTGCTCCAGGATCCGGGTCAGTTCATCGTAGGCGAAGATGTCCATGGGGTCCGCCATGCCCACCAGCAGCTCACCGTTGCGCTCTGCCAACACAATGGCCCGGAAGCGCCGTGCCTGAGCCTCCGGAAGCTTCTTCACCAGCTCATGATCGAAGTTGTAGTGACGGAGCTGCACGAAGGGGATATCGAGCTGCTGCGAAAGGAAATTCAGCAGCTGGTCCTCATCCAGATAACCGAGATCCGTGAGCGTCTTACCAAGCTTGCGGCCGGTGCGCTTCTGCTCACCCAACGCGGTCTGGAGCTGTTCCTCGGTGATGACGCTGTTCTCAACGAGAAGATCGCCAATGCGGACCTTGCGGCGTGTTTCCGACATACTTCTACCCCTGCTCCGCGGCGAGCCGTTGCTCGATGTACCGGCGCAGCTGTGGCGCCAGATCCGGCAGTGACAGCGCGCGGGTATAGGCGGCCCTGGCCTGCTCATCCCGCCCGCGGCTTTCCATGGCAATACCCAAGCCGGCCCACCAGCGGGCATTGCCGTCATCGGTCTCAATCAACGCCGCCCACTGCTCGGCGGCCGCCTGATGGTCTCCGGTCTGCTGATAGAGCGCCGCCATCATGGTGTGATAGGCCGGCATGGTGGCCGGCCCCGGCGGCTCGGATTCCAGCCACTGCAGGGCACTGGCTCTGCCCGAGCGCTCAAGCGCCACACGCGCCCTGAGCAGCCGCAGCTCCGGATACATGGCCACGGCCTGCTCCGGCAGCCACTGCAACGCGGCGGCCGGCTCTCCACGCTCCAAGGCATGCCGGGCCATCGCCGCCCGGGAGCGTGGCATATCGGAATCCAGCATGGCTCGCTGATTCAGGCGTTCCCCGGCCTGCGCAACACGGCCATCCGCCAGTAGCGCTTCCAGCTCCCGGGAGAACCGCCGATCTTTTTCCGCGGGCGTCAGTTCGCGCACGCTGGGGGTGGCTGTTTCCGGCTCGGGGTCCGACTGATTCGCAACGTCATCAGTGGAGACGGGGTCTTCCGGCTCACTTTCCTGTTCCGCCACTTCTGTCTGTTCTGTCGGTTCCGGCTCTGCTGCAGGCTCTGTTATGCCGGTCGGCTCCACCTTCCTGACAGTCTCAGGAGGCTCACTGGTGTCACCGTCCTGCTCGGTGCTTCCTGCCCGCTCGGAGGTATTACGCTCAACAGTCCCGGAACCCTCACCGGTCCGCCCCTTCTCCGCGGGCAGTGTCGCGGTACGGATCACAGGCGCCGGCTCATCGTTGATGGCGGGAACAGCCCCCTTCCCTGCAGATCGCGGCTGATCCGAGCCCAGCCACCAGAACCCGGCGCCAGCCAGTATCGCCAGCAGCAGTGCCGAGCCACCCAGTATCCAACCCCAGTGGGCAGGCGTCCGGTAGCTGGCAGCGCCCAGCCCCGCCGGAATCGACTCACCGTTACTGCCGTCCGCACCTTCGCGTTTTTCCAGATCCCGGAGGGCGTCATTGAGCAGACTCATAGAAGCCCTCCCAGAACCCCGGGGCGGCGCACGACCGTATCGGTATCGCGGATGGCCTGGCGTACATGACGGCTGGTCACTTCACGCTCACCGCGCCCATAGGCGGCAATCAGGGCCTTGTGGGCGAGAATGTTGATCAGCCTGGGGGTTCCGCCCGAGGCACGGCTGATCAGGCGTACCGCCCTGGGCTGGAAGAGTCGTCCACCGTTCCATCCAGCCCGCGCGAGCCTGTGCTGCAGATAGTCAGCGACCGTCTCCGGCGACAGCGTCTCCAGTCGGTGCTGAAAGGTAATGCGCTGGCTCAGCTGGCGCAGATCCGGTCGGGCAAGCAATTCATCCAGCTCAGGCTGCCCGAACAGAACCACCTGCAGGAGCTTACGGCTCTCCGTTTCCAGATTCGTCAGCAGACGCAGTGCCTCAAGGGTTTCCACCGGCATGGACTGAGCTTCATCGATCACCAGCACCGCCGCACCGGCAGACGCCGCGTTATCGATCAGATATTGCTGCAGTGCTGAAAGGGCCCTGTGGGTGTTACTGGCATCATCGAGCGTCACTCCCAGCTCATCGGCAATGGCCTCAAATAACTCTTTAGGGCCGAGCTGGGGGTTGGGGAGGTAGGCGGTGGTGAGTTTCCCTTCCAGGGCATTGAGCAACAACCGGCACAGCAGTGTCTTGCCGGTGCCCACCTCGCCGGAGACCTTGATGAAGCCTTCCTTCTGGCGCAGGGCCACCAGCAGCAGTTCCAGCGCCTGCCCGTGGCTGGGCGCACGCAGGAAGTAGCGCGTATTGGGCGTCAGTGAAAAGGGGGCATCCCGAAGGCCGAAAAATGCCTCGTACATGCTACCTCTCTTGTGTCGCGCCCGCCGCCGGTTCTGGCTTCGGGGATTCTGTGGATTCCATGATCCGGCGCAGATCCCGGATGCGCTCGCGGCTGTCCTCCACGTCCTGTCCGTACCGGGCCACATTGGCGATCATGGGCTTGAGCAGAATCACCAGTTCGCTTTTCCGGGACTCATAGCTGCGCTGCTTGAACAGTTCACCAATGACCGGGATATCACTGAAGAAGGGCACCGCTGAGGTTGTCTCCTCGGTCCGATCCTGAATCAGCCCGCCGATCACCACGATCTGGCCGCTTCGTGCTCGCACCACACTGTCTGTCTCGCGCACCGTGCTCAGCGCCAGAGGCAGCGTCACGTCCTCGTCACCGATGGTGATGAGCTTTTCCTGGTCTTCCACCTCGCTCACAGAGGGATGAACATGCAGAGTGACGACGTTGTCATCACTGATCTGCGGGGTGACGTCCAGAGAAATCCCCGAAAAGAATGGCGTCAGATCCACAGAGGTCGACCTGGAGGTCCCTGTGCCACCGGCGGTGGTATCGTCATCAAAATCAAGATCGGTCACGAAGAACTCGTCACTGCCCACCTTAATGACGGCCTTCTCATTATTGACGGTCGAGATCCTCGGACTGGACAGCACCTGCACATTGCCCTGACTGCCCAGAAGCTGAATCAAGCTGTTGAAACTGTTCACCTCAAGAGCGGCGGAAAACGCTCCTCCCCCCTGGGTGTTGGTAGCAATGCTGCTGAGGCTTCCCTGAAGACTGTTGCCGCTGCCCATCTGGTCCACAGCATTCCAGTTGATGCCCTGCTGGTACCTCTCGTTGAGAGCCACCTCAAGGATTCGGGCCTCCAGGATCACCTGGCGCTTGGAGATCAGCTGCATCCGGCGAAGGTAATCCTCAACCACCTTCAGCTCATCCTGCCGGGCATGGACCACAACCACCCCCGAACCAGGATTAGTGATGACACGCTGGCCACTATCGGACCCGACCATCAGGTTCAGGGATTCGTTGAGATCCGCCCAGAAGCGCGACTCGGAGGTCGTAGTGATACGGGTACCGACCACGGTGCCATTGCCGGAGCCACTGTCACCGTTGTTCGAGCCGGAATCCCCATTGCCCGTATCGGTCACCTGCCCCGACCGTACCTGGGTTTCGGAATTGCCGCTGCGCTGGATGTCCAGGTAGTCCACCTGGAATATACGGGTCCTGAGACCTGCCTGGCGGATGCGGTAGATACGGCCCTCAAGGGCAATCTCATAACCATAGAGATCCGAGACCACATCCATGACCTCTTCGAGGGTCACCTGGGTGAGATCCAGGGTGATGGAGCCCTCCACAGCTGGATCCACCACCACGTTGTAAGGCGTACCGTCGACCAGGCTCCGGAAAAAGGTGGGTGCCGGCAGGCCCTGAGCATTGACGTTGAAGCGCTCCGCCCCGCCGGAAGTGGCACCGCCCGCTCCGGAGAAGTCCGGCATCAGGGCGCCCGTCACCTCATCAGGCGCCGGGGCGGCATCCGTATCACCGCTGCTGGCTCCAGCCTTTTCCAGTTCTTTTTCGATCCGCTCCGTGGTTTCCGTAGAACTTGCCTGCTGGGTCTGCATCAGCGGATTCCCGGCACAGCCGGCCAAAAACAGGCTGAGCACAGCTGGAATCAGAAATGGGACGGAACGCTCTCGCATAACGGTTAACCTGCTGCTAGCGCCGGACTGACGGCGCGCTGTCGAGTTCAAGAGTGTACTGCTGTCCGCCAATTTCAATCAGCACACGATCCATACCGATTCGGACAAGGGTGGCATCCCCAAGCTGACCGCCCTTAGCAAGGCTGATCCCGTTGATGACCGCCCGCCGGCGCTGATCCCCCACCAGGATTGAGTCCAGCTGGAAGCGGCGTGCTGGCGAGACGCTGCTTTCCTGTGTCGATACCGAGGACGGCCGCGTTGGGTCCGGCAGTGACGCCCCGCTGCTGGCCCCGCAGGTCAGCGGTACCAGAATCAGCAGGCCAGCAATGATGCCACTCACAAGCCGTTCAGACACCCAACCACTCCCTGTGCAGGCTCAGTGTGTGCAACCGGATCCGGACCCGCGCTCCCGGCCAGTCCTGTGTCTGATAATCCAGTGACCGCCACCCCAGACGCTCATCCAGGCCTTCAAGATCCCGCAGATACGCCAGCACATCATGGAAACCACCGCTGACGGTGACTTCCACCGGGTGGGCATAGAGGCTGGCCTCCTTTTCACTGTTCGCACTGTCATCCTGGCCTTCCACCGCAACCGGCTGAGGGGCCCTGTGGGAGACACTCTCCAGGGCCACCCCCTCATGCCGGACCAGCATACGGCGTAACAGCGCCACCATCTCCGACGGGCTGATCAGGCCGGTCGTCAGCTCCTCGAGCTGCTGATCGTAACGGTCAAGGCGCCTCTGGAGCTGGCTGATACGTTCACGCAGCGGTTCGTTGGGATCCTTTTCCAGCTTGCGCAGAAGCGTTTCCTCCTGCGCGGCAAGCCCTTCCAGCGACTCCTGCGCACTGGCAATGCGCTCCGCCACCTGGCTCCGGGCCTCCAGAACCGGTGTCACCAGCAACTGCCAGGCTCCCAGAGCCACCAGCGCCGCCGCAGCCACCAGCATCAGCACACGTTCACGGCGCGCCCGCGCCAGGAAGGCAGCCGCGAGCGTCTGCCAGCGCTGCTGGAGACGGTCCTTCATTCGTCTTCCTCCGCTGATTCGCGGGTTGAAGCCACATCAAAGCTCAGCGGCCCACCGTCCTCCGGGCGGTCAATGCCAAAGCGGGCAAAGCGACGCCCTTCGAACACGGATTCTTTCTGCAATCGCTGCAGATATTCAGGCACGTTCTGGCCATCGGTGGTACGACCTGACAGCCCCAGACGATCACGCATCAGATCCACCCGGATCCGTGTGAGCCATAGCCCATCGAGTGTCTGGCGTGCCAGCCCTTCCAGATAGGGTGTGAAGCCCTCGCTACTCGCCTTTGCCACCGAATCCGCACGCTCAACCAGGCGGCGGCGATCACGGACCCGCTGCTCCAGTCGTGTGACCTGCTCTTCCAGGGCCGGATCCTTCTTTCGGTCGGCCACCTGTTCCTGGAGCGTCTCCACCGACTGCTGCTTTTCGGCTTCCCGGGCTTCAATCTCCGCCAGCCGGGCTTCAGCACCGGCCAACTGATACCGGAGAGCGCCCCCGATGCCGGCAACCACCAGCAGCACAACCGCAACCAGGCTGAGCATCCGGCCCAGGGTCAGCCACTCCCTTGAGGGCTGAAAGGCCTCTGTGTACAGGTTGACGGACTGCTTCATCTCGCTCCCTCGTCATCCGCCAGCAGCGTGGCAACAGCAAGCCCGGTTCCGGGTGCGGGCGTCACGCCTGAGAGCATGGCACTCCAATCCAGATCCACCACTTCAGCGGTCACCTCGGAATTGAGCATCCCGGCAAGCGGCAGCGCTTCCGGGTGGCCTGCCAGCTGGACACGGGAGGGGGGAATCTGTCGCAGCTGACTTTCGTAATAATCCAGCGACCGCTGGATCTCCAGCGCCAGGTCCTGGACCGTCTGCTCCTGGGTGGTGGCGTCCCGTAGCTGGGCCTGGGAGACATCCAGGCGCCGCGCCATGTAGAGCACCTCACCCCGGCAAAAGATCACGTGACCACTCTGCCGTCCCAGATGCACCAGGGCCGCGCCACGCCCCTCTGGATCGGCACGGGCCAGAAGGTTACGCAGCGCGAGCTCGGCGATATCAATGCATTCAAGCTCAAGCCCCGCTTCATGGATACGCTCCACGATAGAGCGTATCCGGTCCTGGTGGGCACAGACGGCGTTAATCAATGCCCCACGGTCCCGTGAGGCGTCCTCGGGAAACGGAAAGGTATCAATAACGGCTTCACTGGCGGGATAATCGAGCAGATCCCCGAGCTTCCAGCGAACGGCGTCCGCCAGCTCGCCAGGCTCGACGTTGGGGCGCTCTGCCTGAAAGATCTGATACTGATCCGGCCCCAGAACCACCCGCGCCCGGGCACCACCCACCCCCTGTTCATTCACCAGGGATTCCAGTGTCTGCCCAGCGCCTGCGGAGCCGCTCTGGAGCGAACCGTCCGCCTGCATGCAGGCCCAATGGAGCGCATCATCGGTCAACTCCAGCCCCACGCGGAGTGAAGAGTGACGTTTCGCGAACGGATGTCGGAGGGATCGGAGTGCCAGCAAGTTGACCGTCTGCGCTGCTCGTGAAATTCCGAAGGGCACTCTCACGGAACAATGGGAGTGCCAATACGTGTCGCGAGTATAGTTCAGGATCCGAACAGATTCACGCTGTTCAGATGGTTATCCACGTCTTTTAACACAGCACTGGGACTTGCTGGCAGAAGTCTGCTAGAAGGGAATGTCGTCATCAAAGTCGTCAACGGGATCCGGCATGCCGGTCCCCTGATTCTGGTCACCACCCTGGGGCGCGTAGCCACCGCCTCCCTGGGGCGCACCACCCTGTGCGGCACCCGGCGCGCCGCCTCCGGTGCCGGCACTGTCACCACCACGGCTGTCGAGCATCTGCATCTGGCCGTTGATGTCGACGATGATCTCGGTGGTGTAACGGTCCTGACCACTCTGGTCCTGCCACTTGTTGGTCTGCAGGCGGCCCTCAATGTAGACCTTGGACCCCTTGCGCAGGTACTGGCCGGCCACTTCCGCGATCTTGCCGAACATGACGATGCGGTGCCATTCCGTGCGCGGCACCATCTGGCCGGTGTTGCGGTCCTTGTAGCTCTCGTCCGTTGCCAGCCTGAGATTGGTGACCGGGTTGCCATTGGCGGTATACCGGGTCTCGGGATCCGCGCCCAGGTTGCCGATCAGGATGACCTTGTTTACGCCTCTCGCCATGCTCTGCTCCTGTTCCTTTCTCTTTATTCGCTGTTATGCGTTGACGGAAACCGTCCCGTGGCTTCCTTACTCAGACCTGCCGCGCCACAAAGGGAAGACGCCACAGGGATTCTTCGCTGAACTGCTGGCGATCCACCTTGAGCCAGGCCTCACCGCTGCCGGCAAGCACCACGGCATCATCCACCCCCGGAATGGCCAGAAACGCCTCGCGCATGGTGCGCGGATCCTGGGTGTGCTCATCGGTGAGCTGCAACGCCAGACTGGTGGCGTAGCGTGGCGGCGCCATGGTGACAACCAGGCCGAGCCAGACCGCGATGGCCAGCAGAACGAGAACAATAACACCGCTGGCACCGGCGAAACCAGAGAGCCAGCCCCCGAGCGCACCGCCCACAAAGGAGCCCATGAACTGGCTGGTGGAATAGACGCCCATGGCCGATCCCTTGCCGGCCGCGGGCGCCTCCTTGCTGATCAGCGAGGGCAGCAGTGCCTCCAGCAGATTGAAGCCGGTGAAAAAGATGAACAGCACCACCCAGAATCCGGCGATCCGCTCCCAGCCGATGCCCATCAGCGCCACGGCCACCCCGAGCAGCGCCACCGCCACGGTCATCACCTGCTTGAGACGGCGCTTCTTCTCGCCAATGATCAGCAGCGGCAGCATTGCCACAAAGCCCGTTCCCATCACCGAAAGATAGACCCACCAGTGCTGGTTGGTGCCCAGCCCCAGCTCCTCCAGCGTCAGCGGCACAATCAGGAACAGGGCGGTCAGCGTCAGGTGCAGCACGAAGATACCGCCATCCAGGCGCAACAGCCGACCCGATGTCAGCACCTGGCGGAGCTGGTCCCGGGCCGGCAGCGCATCCGGCTGATGGGTGCGCGTCTCAGGCGTGGGCACGATGGTTGCGACCAGCACCATACCGATGCCCGCGAGCACGGCCGTCAGCAGGAAAATCCCCGTGAGCCCATAGGCATCCCCCACCATTGGCCCCAGCACCAGCGACAAGGCAAAGGCCATACCAATGGACAGTCCGATGGTGGCCATACCTTTGGTGCGGCTTTCCTCGCGGGTAAGGTCACTGGCCAGCGCCATGAGCACACTGGCGATAGCGCCTGAGCCCTGCAGAATGCGCCCGGCAATGACCCCCTGGATGGAATCCGACCACCCCGCCAGCAGACTGCCGGCGGCAAACAGCACAAGCCCTATCTGGATCAGCGGCTTGCGTCCAAAACGATCTGAAAGAATGCCAAAGGGGATCTGCAGCAGCGCCTGGGACAGACCGTAGGCGCCCAGTGCCACACCCAGAAGCGCCGGGCTTGCCCCCTGAAGATCCCGCCCCAACAGCACAAACACCGGCAGGATCATGAACAGACCCAGCATGCGGGAGCCGTAGACCGTTGCCAGAGCCGCTATGGCGCGTTTTTCAGTGGCGTTCATCAAGGATCCTCCGGAAAAGCGGCGCCATCTTAGCACAGCGCCGGCGGTTCACTCATGGATCCAGATCAATCCATCTATGGCGGGGTGGCGCTAAGCCCTATAATGGTCGTTTTGCCCGGCAACTGGAGCAACATGAAACACATCCGTATCCGGGGTGCGCGCACCCACAATCTGGCATCAGTGGATCTGGATATTCCCAGGGATCAGCTCGTGGTGATCACGGGGCTCTCCGGCTCCGGCAAATCATCACTGGCCTTCGATACTCTTTACGCGGAGGGGCAGCGGCGCTACGTGGAATCCCTCTCGACCTACGCCCGCCAGTTCCTTTCCATGATGGAAAAGCCGGATGTGGATCATATTGAGGGGCTGTCGCCGGCCATTTCCATCGAACAGAAGTCCACCTCGCACAACCCGCGCTCCACGGTTGGCACCATCACCGAGATCCACGACTACCTGCGCCTGCTGTTCGCGCGCGCCGGCGAACCGCACTGCCCGCTGCACGATGAACCACTGGCTGCCCAGACGGTGAGCCAGATGGTGGACCAGGTGCTGGCTCTGCCCGAGGGCAGCCGCATGATGATTCTGGCGCCGCTGATCCGCCAGCGCCGGGGCGAACACCAGCAGGTGCTGGATGAGATGCGCAGCCAGGGGTTCATACGGCTGCGTATTGACGGGACGGTGTACGACATCGATGACCTCCCCTCACTGGACGCCAAGCGCAAACACAGCATTGAGGTGGTGGTGGACCGCTTCCGGATCCGGGACGGACTGCAGCAGCGTCTGGCCGAATCCTTCGAGACCGCACTGGCGCTGGCGGATGAAACCGCCCGGGTGGCCTCCATGGATGAAGACGGCGCGGAGGAGCTGGTTTTCTCGGCCCGCCATGCCTGCCCCCAGTGCGGCTACTCCATCAGCGCGCCCGAGCCGCGGACGTTCTCATTCAACAACCCGGCGGGCGCCTGCCCCACCTGTGACGGGCTGGGGGTTGACCAGTTTTTCGACCCCCAACGACTGATCCGCAACCCCGAACTCACGCTGGCCGAAGGTGCGATACGGGGCTGGGACCGGCGCTCAGTCTACTACTTCCAGATGCTCGAAAGCGTCGCCTCCCATTACGGCTGCGACCTCGACACGCCCTGGCAGGAGCTGCCGGAGTGGTTCCAGCACACCGTCCTGCGCGGCACCGGAGATAAAGCGATCACCTTCCGGTATGTGAACTCCCGCGGTCAGGCGGTGGACCGAGAGCATCCCTTCGAGGGGGTGATTCCCAACCTGGAACGGCGTTACCGGGAAACGGATTCCCAGACGGTACGCGACGAACTTTCCCGTTCCCTGAGTTCGCGCCCCTGCCCGGACTGCCGCGGCTCGCGCCTGAATGAGGTGGCCCGCAATGTGTTCATTGGCGACTGGACGCTTCCGGCAATGGCGCGCCTTTCCATTGCCCATGCACTGGACAACGCCCAATCCATCACCCTTCCGGGCTGGCGTGGCCAGATCGCCGAGACCATTCTCAACGAGATCCGCAAACGCCTTGAATTCCTGGTCAACGTGGGCCTGGGCTACCTCACACTTGAACGCAGCGCCGATACCCTCTCCGGAGGGGAGGCACAGCGGATCCGGCTCGCCAGCCAGATCGGCGCCGGACTCGTGGGGGTGATGTACATTCTGGACGAGCCCTCGATCGGGCTTCACCAGCGCGACAACGACCGGCTACTGGGCACCCTCAAGCGCCTGCGGGACATGGGCAACACCGTGATCGTGGTGGAGCACGACGAGGACGCCATCCGCGCCGCCGACCACATTGTGGACATCGGCCCTGGTGCCGGCATCCATGGCGGCCGGATCATGGCCGAGGGCACTGCCGACGCCATCGCGGCCGAACCGGAGTCCATCACGGGCCAGTACCTCACTGGCCAGCGCCGGATCGCCATTCCCCGACAGCGGACCGCCCCCGGCGAACACTGGATCACCGTAACGGGCGCTACCGGCCACAACCTCCAGGGCGACGAGGTACGCATCCCCGTGGGGCTGATGACCTGCGTCACTGGCGTATCAGGTTCCGGCAAATCCACGCTGATCAACAGCACGCTCTATCCGGCCGCTGCACGGCAGCTCAACAATGCTACAACACTCACACCGGAGCCCCACGAGCGCATTGAAGGGCTGGAAAGCCTGGATCGTGTCATCGACATTGACCAGAGCCCCATCGGGCGCACGCCACGGTCCAACCCGGCCACCTATACCGGACTGTTCACGCCTATCCGCGAGCTGTTTGCGGGAACCCAGGAGGCCCGCTCGCGCGGCTACAAACCGGGCCGATTCAGCTTCAACGTGAAGGGTGGGCGCTGCGAGGCGTGCCAGGGTGACGGCGAGATCAAGGTCGAGATGCACTTCCTGCCCGACATCTACGTGCCCTGTGATGTCTGCCAGGGCCAGCGCTACAACCGGGAGACCCTGGAAATCACCTACAAGGGAAAGACCATCCATGAGGTGCTCTCCATGACCATCGAGGAAGCGCGCGAGTTCTTCGACTCCGTTCCCTTCCTCGCCCGGCGCCTGCAGACACTGATGGAGGTGGGCCTGTCCTACGTGAAGCTCGGCCAGAACGCCGTAACCCTGTCAGGGGGCGAGGCACAACGGGTCAAGCTGGCACGGGAACTGTCCAAGCGGGACACGGGCAACACACTGTACATCCTCGACGAGCCCACAACCGGCCTGCACTTCCACGATATCCAGCAGCTACTCGACGTGCTGCACACCCTCAGGGACCACGGCAACACCGTAGTGGTGATCGAACATAATCTGGATGTCATCAAGACCGCGGACTGGCTGGTCGACCTTGGACCGGAGGGAGGGGACGGCGGCGGACGCCTGGTAGCGGAAGGCACCCCTGAAACGGTCGCCAGGGAGCGCGACTCCCACACGGGCCAGTACCTGGTCAATTATCTTCCCGAGGCCTGCAGCCAGTAACTGCGCATGAAAAAGCCGGACACAGGGTCCGGCTTTTTCTGAGGCTTCGCCTGAGCACTTCAGGCGGAGACACGAGACTCTCAGTCCTCGTCGTCATCATCCTCATCGTCTTCCACGTACTCAACAACCGGACGACCGATGACCTCAACATAGGCCATGGGCGCGTTGTCGCCAGCCCGCAGACCGCACTTGAGAATCCGCAGATAACCACCGGGACGACTCTCGAACCGCGGACCGAGCTCCTCAAACAGCTTGGTCACCGCCTGGTCATTGCGCAGCCGCGCGAATGCCTGACGACGGTTCGCCACCGAGTCCTCCTTGGCGAGCGTGATCAGCGGCTCCGCCACACGGCGAAGTTCCTTCGCCTTGGGCAGGGTCGTCTTGATCAGCTCATGCTCCACCAGAGAGGCAGTCATGTTGCGGTACATGGCCTTCCGGTGCGAACTGTTGCGGTTTAATTTACGACCACTCTTACGATGACGCATTGCTCTAATTCCTTAAATCAAAATCAGCGATTCAGCGATCAGCCACCAAGGACCCGGTCATCACCGCGCAGACTCGCCGGCGGCCAGTTCTCAAGCCGCATACCCAGCGACAGGCCACGGGAGGCCAGCACATCCTTGATCTCGGTCAGCGATTTTTTGCCGAGATTGGGCGTCTTCAGCAGTTCAACTTCAGTGCGCTGGATCAGATCGCCAATGTAGTAGATGTTCTCCGCCTTGAGGCAGTTGGCCGAGCGAACAGTCAGCTCAAGATCATCGACCGGACGCAGCAGGATCGGATCAACTTCCTCTTCTTCCTGCGACTCTTCCGGCTCCTTCTCCTGATCCAGATCGACAAATACCGCCAGCTGCTGCTGCAGGATGGTGGCGGCCCGCCGGATCGCTTCCTCCGGATCGATGGTACCGTTGGTGTCCAGATCGATGATCAGCTTGTCCAGGTCGGTACGCTGCTCCACACGGGCACTCTCAACCATGTAGGAGACACGGCGGATCGGGCTGTAGGTCGCGTCGATCTGAAGGCGGCCAATGGCCCGGCTTTCCTCATCCTGCTCACGCTGATCCGCGGGCTCGTATCCCCGACCGGAGCTTACCGTCAGCTTCATATTGAGCTCGCCGCCCTTGGACAGGTGACAGATCACCAGATCCGGATTGACGATCTCAACATCATGGTCGAGCTGGATATCAGCCGCAGTCACCGGCCCTTCTTCCTTCTTGGAAAGAGAGAGCTCGGCCTGGTCACGGCCATTGAGCTTAACGGCCAGCGCCTTGAGGTTCAGCAGGATCTCAATGACATCCTCCTGCACCCCTTCAATGGCGCTGTACTCGTGCAGCACTCCATCGATCTGCGCTTCCGTTACTGCGCTTCCGGGCATGGAAGACAGCAGGATCCGCCGCAGAGCATTACCCAGCGTGTGGCCAAAGCCCCGTTCCAGAGGCTCCAGAACCACGCGGGCGTGGGTTTGGGTCTGCTCCTCGACATTGATGCTGCGAGGAGTCAGAAATTCGGTAGCTGAACGCTGCATTGGACGCCCCTATTTCGCTGTGCGTTACTTGGAGTAAAGCTCGACGATCAAGCTCTCGTTGATGTCCGCGGAGATATCACTGCGCTCCGGGCGGGAACGGAAGGTTCCCACGAGCTTGTTGGCGTCGACGTCGACCCACTCGATGGCCGCACGACTGTTGGCCAGCTCCAGCGCATTGCGGATGCGAAGCTGGTTCTGGGCCTTCTCCCGTACGCGGACCTCGTCACCCGGCTGCACCTGGTAGGACGCCACATTGACGGTGCGGCCGTTGACCTGCAGCGCCTTGTGGGAAACCAGCTGCCGTGCCTCGGCGCGTGTGGAGCCGAAGCCCATGCGGTAGACCACGTTGTCGAGCCGGCACTCCAGCAGCTGAAGCAGGTTCTCGCCGGTTGAACCCTTGCGGCGAGCTGCTTCCTGATAGTAGTTCCGGAACTGTTTCTCGAGCACACCGTACATACGGCGTACTTTCTGCTTTTCCCGAAGCTGGGTTCCGTACTCGGACACCCGGGTACGCCGTGCGCCATGCTGACCCGGCGCCTGATCGACGTTGCACTTGCTTTCGAGCGCCCGGACCCCGCTCTTCAGGAATAGATCTGTCCCCTCGCGGCGAGACAGTTTACATTTCGGACCAATGTAACGTGCCATAAATCGCTGTCTCCTTGATTACACGCGGCGCTTTTTCGGCGGACGACAGCCATTATGCGGGATGGGTGTCGCGTCCTCGATGTTGGTGATCTTGAAACCTACCGCATTGAGAGCGCGAACCGCGGATTCCCGGCCGGGTCCGGGACCCTTGACCATTACGTCCAGGTTTTTAAGACCGTATTCAGCGGCCGCGTTACCGGCCCTTTCAGCTGCTACCTGCGCAGCAAAAGGTGTACTCTTTCGTGAACCGCGGAATCCGGAACCGCCGGCAGTCGCCCAGGAGAGGACGTTGCCCTGGCGGTCGGACAGGGTCACGATGGTGTTGTTGAACGACGCGTGGATATGGGCCACGCCGTCAACAACTGACTTTTTCACCTTTTTACGGGTACGTGTACCTGGCTTTGCCATTTTTACCTACCTGTTATTTACGAATCGGTTTACGGGGGCCCTTGCGGGTCCGCGCATTGGTCTTGGTCCGCTGACCGCGAACCGGAAGACCATGGCGATGCCGCAGGCCGCGATAGCAGCCCAGGTCCCGCAACCGCTTGATGTTCATCTGAACCTCACGACGCAGGTCACCCTCCACCGACAGCTTGCCGACTTCCGTGCGCAGGTTGTCCACCTGCTCATCGGAAAGCTCGCCAACCTTCGTGTTCCGGGGGATGCCCGTCGCGTCGCAAAGCTGACCTGCCGTGGTATGGCCGATCCCGAAGATATAGGTCAACGAAACCGCGGCATGTTTATTCTCGGGTATGTTGACACCGGCTATACGTGCCATTCACTTCACTCCGCATTCAAAGCTTTGCTGTTTACGTTACCGTCACAAAAGGTGCGGAATGATAGCGCCTGAATCGGCAGATATCAACAACCGCCCCCTGATGCTGCCTCACCCCTGGCGTTGCTTGTGACGGGGCTCGGTGCAGATGACCCGGATCGAGCCATTGCGACGAATGATTTTGCAGTTTCGGCAGATTTTCTTCACCGATGCACGTACTTTCATTTCAGTCTCCCGTTGATCAGCGGAACATGCCGCTGCGTCCGTGATTCTTGAGGTTGGACTTCTTCATCACCGATTCGTATTGGTGCGACATCAGATGTGCCTGAACCTGTGACATGAAATCCATCACCACCACTACGACGATCAGCAGTGACGTACCCCCGAGATAGAACGGCACATTGCCGAATACCGTCAGGAACTGGGGCATGATCGACACTGCTGCAATGTACAGCGCCCCGAAGATCGTCAGACGTGTGAGCACCCCGTCAATGTACTTCGCGGTCTGCTCACCGGGCCGGATCCCGGGGATGAAGGCGCCGGACTTCTTGAGGTTGTCCGCGACCTCCCGCGGGTTATACATCAGTGCTGTATAGAAGAAGCAGAAGAAGATCACTGCAGCCGCAAACAGCAGGATGTACAGAGGCTGGTTAGGCCCCAGGATCTGGGACAGATCCCCCAGCCACTCCATGCCTTCGGACTGGCCAAACCACTGTCCCAGTGATGCCGGGAACAGCAGGATCGACGACGCGAAGATCGCCGGAATAACACCGGCCATGTTCACCTTCAGCGGCAGATGACTCTGCTGCTGGGCGTAGACCCGGCGTCCCTGCTGGCGCTTGGCATAATTCACCGTGATCCGGCGCTGACCGCGCTCCATG
Organism: Halospina sp. K52047b; assembly: GCF_008709855.1. Lineage (NCBI taxonomy): Bacteria > Pseudomonadati > Pseudomonadota > Gammaproteobacteria > Halospina > Halospina sp. K52047b. Next base: position 181,168 of record NZ_VYJH01000005.1, read on the forward strand.
AACACGATGAACCCAACCACGGCAATAGCCATGGCACCGACACCGAAGACCAGCAGCAGACTCATCTCACCACTGCGGGCCTGTTCGAGCGTCTGACCGATGGCGCCCGGGAGACCGGCGACGATACCGGCGAAGATCAGCAGCGAGATGCCGTTTCCGATGCCACGCTCAGTGATCTGCTCACCAAGCCACATCAGGAAAACGGCACCACATACAAAGGACACGACCGCGATGAAATAGAAGTCGAGGCCGCTGGAGAACGTCACCCCCTGGGACGCAAGCCCCACGGAAATCCCCAGCCCCTGCACGAACGCCAGGCCAACGGTACCGTACCGCGTGTACTGGCTGATCTTCTTGCGACCGGATTCGCCTTCTTTCTTGAGCTGCTCCAGCTGCGGACTGACCGCCGTCATGAGCTGCATGATGATCGCGGCGGAGATGTAGGGCATGATGCCCAGCGCCAGGATACTCATACGCTCAAGGGCACCCCCTGAGAACATGTTGAACATGCCCAGGATGGTACCCTGCTGCTGTTCAAACATTGCCGCCAGCCGATCCGGGTTAATGCCCGGGACCGGGATGTGCGCGCCGATCCGATAAACCAGGATCGCGATCACAACGAACTTGAGCCTCGAGTAGAGCTCCGAGAGGCCCTGTCCCTTAGCGGATGCCGGTCCCTGTTTAGCCATTTAGCCCTCGACTCAGTCTTCGACTTTCCCGCCAGCGGCAGTAATCGCTTCACGGGCGCCTTTGGTTACCCGCAGGCCCTTGACGGTCACCGCACGGGAGATCTCACCGGAGGCGATCACCTTTGCTTCCCGAACGTCATGACGGATCAGATCCGCTTTCTTCAGAGCGTCCAGATCAGCCGTGTCACCCTCGACTTTGGCCAGCTCGTGAAGACGGATTTCCGTCTCCCAACGCTGCTGACGGGAGGTGAAACCGAACTTGGGCAGGCGCCCACGCATCGGTTGCTGACCACCCTCGAAGCCGGGCGCGATACTGCCGCCGGAACGGGATTTCTGGCCATTGTGACCACGGCCGCCGGTTTTACCCAGGCCACTGCCGATGCCACGACCAACACGCTTGCGCTCGGCCTTGGAGCCGTCACCTGGGCGGAGTTCGTTCAGTTGCATCTTACTGTTCCTCTACCCGAACCATGTAATTGACACGGTTGATCATCCCGCGGACCGCGGGCGTGTCCTCGAGTTCCACCGAATGGTGGAGACGGCGCAGTCCCAGTCCACGGACACAGAGTTTATGGTTCTTCTGTGCGCCGATGGGGCTGCGGGTCAGTGTGACCTTGATCGTTTTGTTAGCCATAACGTCAATCCAGGATCTCTTCCACGGTTTTACCACGCTTAGCCGCCACTTCTTCCGGCGACCGCATGGCTTTCAGGCCTTCAACGGTAGCCCGTACCACGTTGATCGGGTTGGTGGAGCCATAGCACTTGGCCAATACGTTGTGTACACCGGCAACTTCCAGAACGGCACGCATCGCGCCACCGGCGATAATGCCGGTACCCTCGGAAGCCGGCTGCATGAACACCCTGGAGGCGCCATGGTTAGCCTTGACCGGGTACTGCAACGTAGCGCCATCCAACGGCACGGACACCATATTCTTACGCGCGGAGTCCATCGCCTTCTGGATCGCTACCGGCACCTCACGTGCCTTGCCGCGGCCGTAACCGACCCGGCCATTGCCATCACCCACAACCGTCAGGGCGGTGAAACCGAAAAGGCGGCCACCCTTGACCACTTTGGCCACCCGATTGACCTGCACCAGCTTCTCCTGAAGCTCGGGCTGGTTCTGCTCATTCACGCTCATCTTCTCCACCTCTTAGAATTGCAGGCCGGCTTCACGCGCCGCATCGGCAAGCGCTTTGACGCGACCGTGGTAGCGATAACCGGACCGGTCGAATGCAACCGTTTCGATACCCGCGTTTTTCGCCCGTTCCGCGATCAGCTCGCCAACCTGGCGTGCGGCGTCCACGTTTCCGGTTGCACCCTGGCGCAACTCCTTGTCCAGTGTGGAGGCGGCCGCCAGCACCTGGCTGCCATCCGCCGTAGTCACCTGAGCATACATATGACGCGGTGTACGGTGGACGCAGAGGCGGTTGGAGCCACGTTCCCGGATCTTGATGCGCACTTTACGTGCGCGACGCAATCTGGATTCTTTCTTCGCGCTCATCTGTTTGCCCTATTTCTTCTTGGCCTCTTTACGCCTTACCGTTTCATCCGCATAGCGGACACCCTTGCCCTTATAAGGCTCAGGCGGACGGAAAGCCCTGATGTCTGCTGCAGCCTGGCCGACACGCTGCTTATCGATGCCCTTGAGCACCAGTTCGGTCGGCTTGGGGGACTCAGCGGTAACGCCTTCCGGCAACTTGTATTCCACCGGATGGCTGAAGCCAAGCGTAAGATTCACGCTGTCACCCTGGGCCTGGGCCCGGTAACCGACACCATTGATTTCGAGCTTGCGCTCGAAGCCATTGGTCACACCAACAACCATGTTGTTCAGGAGTGCCCGGGTGGTACCGGCCAGTGCACGGCTTTTCTTCGCATTGTTACGCGGCGCGAACCGCAGCTTATCGTCGTCCTGCGTCACTTCGACACTCGGGTGAATGCTGTGCTGAAGCGTACCCTTGGCACCCTTCACTTCAACGTCCTGACCGTTGAAATTCACCTCGACACCGGATGGCAGCACGACAGGATTACTCGCAACCCTGGACATGACTCCTCCTAGAATACGGTGCAGATAATTTCGCCACCAATGCCGGCCTTGCGGGCGGCGCTGTCTGTCATCACGCCCTTCGACGTGGAGACGATGGCGACGCCCAGACCATTGGCCACGCGCGGCAGTTCGCTGTTGCCGCGATACTGGCGCAGACCAGGGCGACTCGCCCGCTGGATGCTCTCAATGACGGGCTTGCCTTCGAAATAACGCAGATTGATGGTCAGCCGGGGCTTCTTATCGCCCTCAACGCTGAAGTCCTCGATGAAGCCTTCGTCCCGCAGGACCGTGGCAACGGACTGTTTCATCTTGGAGGACGGCATTTCCACACTCACCTTCTCGGCCATCTGGCCGTTACGGATGCGCGTGAACATGTCCGCCAACGGATCTTGCATGCTCATTCGTATGAGACTCCTGATCGTTTCAGTTGTGCAGCAACAATGCTGTTGCTTACCAACGCGCGGGTTACCAGCTGGCCTTGCGCAGCCCCGGAACCTCTCCGCGCATTCCGGTTTCACGCAGCTTGATGCGCGAAAGCTGGAATTTCCTGAGGACACCATGCGGGCGCCCGGTTACCTGGCAACGATTGCGAAGACGCACCGGGCTGGAGTTACGCGGCAGCTTCTGCAGCTGCATCTGCGCTTCCCAGCGTTCTTCGTCGCTCAGATTCGGATCCTTACTCATTTTTTTAAGGCGCTCACGCTTTTCGCCGTATTTGGCGACCAGGCGTTCCCTGTTGCGTTCGCGCTCTTTCATGCCGATTTTGGCCATGTCCGATCCTTACTGTTTGAACGGAAAATTGAATGCCGAAAGCAGAGCACGCCCTTCCTCATCACTCTCAGCGGACGTGCTGATGGTGATATCGAGGCCACGGACCTTGTCGACCTTGTCGTACTCAATTTCCGGGAAAATGATCTGTTCCCGCACGCCCATGCTGTAATTGCCGCGCCCGTCGAAGGACTTGGGACTCAGGCCACGGAAATCACGGATCCGCGGAATCGCGATCTGCACCAGGCGATCAAAGAAATCCCACATCCGCTCACCACGCAGGGTCACCTTACAGCCGATCGGGAAGCCTTCCCGGATCTTGAAGCCTGCAACGGACTTGCGCGCCTTGGTGATCACCGGCTTCTGACCCGACAGCATCTGCAGGTCAGCGACAGCGTTATCGAGCTGCTTCTTGTCGCCTACAGCCTCGCCAACGCCCATATTCAGGGTGATCTTTTCAATCCGCGGCACCTGCATCGGGTTCGCATACCCGAACTGCTCGTTCAGCGCCGGGATCACCTGTTCTTTGTACACGTCTCTCATGTTGGACATCGTAACCACCGCCGCTTACTGGTTATCGATCACTTCTTGCGTGGAACGGAAGATGCGCACCTTGGTGCCGTCTTCCTTCACCTGAAACCCGACACGATCAGCCTTGGCCTGCTGCGGGTTATAGATGGCCACGTTCGAAATATGAATCGGAGCTTCCTTTTCGATGATGCCGCCCTGGGTTCCCGCCATGGGATTCGGGCGCGTGTGCTTCTTGACCATATTGATCCCGGACACAACGACCCGTTCACCACCATCAACAATCCGCAGCACCTTGCCACGCTTGTTACGGTCTTTCCCCGTGGTGACCACCACTTCGTCATCTCGCTTGATCTTGTTCATAACCGGCCTCTTGTTCCTACAAAACCTCGGGTGCCAGCGAAATGATCTTCATGAATTTCTCATTCCGAAGTTCGCGAGTCACCGGGCCAAAAATTCGGGTGCCTACCGGCGCTTCCTGCGGGTTAAGCAGAACCGCCGCATTGCCGTCGAACCGGATCAGGGACCCGTCCTGGCGCCGGATACCACTCTTGGTCCGGACCACAACTGCCTTGAGCACCTGACCCTTCTTGACACGACCCCTGGGAATCGCCTCCTTGACGGATACCTTGATGATATCCCCGACCCTTGCATAGCGCCGGTGCGAGCCACCCAGGACCTTGATACACATGACCTGACGGGCGCCGCTGTTATCGGCTACGTCAAGTACGGTTTGCGTCTGAATCATGGTTAGTCTCCACTAGAAACCACTTCGTCTTTACGACAAGAACCAGTGTCCTGGCGCCTTACACCTTCGACGCGTGCTCAACCACGTTCACCAGTGTCCAAGCCTTGTTCCGCGCTAGCGGACGGCTTTCGGCGATGGTTACAAAATCACCGACACTGCACTGGTTGTCTTCGTCGTGAGCCTTGATACGCGTCGAGCGCTTCACGTACTTGCCGTAGAGCGGATGCTTTTCCCGGCGCTCAACCATAACGACAATCGTCTTCTGCATCTTGTCGCTGACCACGCGGCCGTTGAGCGTCCTGGCGTTTTCACTTGCATTAGCCATATCAGTCACCTGCTTTCTCAGTCATAACGGTTTTAACACGCGCAATATCGCGCCTGGTCTGACGCAGCAAGTGGGACTGATTCAGCTGACCTGTCGCTTTGCGCATCCGGAGATTGAACTGTTCCTTGAACAGCCGCATCAGCTCCTGGTTCAGTTCCTCTGCCGATTTGTCACGCAATTCTGTTGCTTTCATCACATTACCGTCCTGTTCACAAAGGTGGTCGGTACCGGCAGTTTGGCCGCGGCCAGATTGAATGCGTCACGCGCCACGTCTTCTGCCACCCCTTCCATCTCATACAGCATCTTCCCGGGCTGGATTTCAGCAACCCAGTACTCGACGGCGCCCTTGCCCTTGCCCATGCGGACCTCAAGGGGCTTCTCGGTAATCGGCTTGTCCGGGAACACACGGATCCAGATTTTGCCGCCACGCTTGATCCGGCGGGTCATGGTCCGACGGGCCGCCTCGATCTGGCGTGCGGTGACACGCCCACGACCGGTCGCCTTGAGACCGTACTCACCAAAGCTGACCTTGTTGCCTGTATGGGCCATGCCGCGATTGCGGCCTTTCTGTACCTTGCGGAACTTGGTTCGTTTCGGTTGCAGCATTTGGAGACCCCCTTACTTCTGAGCTTTCTTCTGAGCAGCGGCTTCTTTTTCAGCCCGTACCTGCTCAAGACCGCCCAGGATTTCACCCTTGAAGATCCAGACTTTCACGCCGATGATCCCGTAGGTGGTGTGGGCCTCGTAATGCGCGTAGTCGATGTCCGCACGCAGCGTGTGCAGCGGTACGCGACCTTCCCGGTACCACTCGGTACGTGCAATCTCGGCACCGCCGAGGCGGCCACTCGCCTGGATCCGGATTCCTTTGGCGCCCTGGCGCATCGCATTCTGTACGGCCCGCTTGAGGGCGCGCCGGAACATCACGCGGCGCTCCAGCTGGTTCGCCACGCTCTGGGCAGCCAGCTTGGCGTCGAGATCAGGCTTGCGGATTTCCTCAATGTTGACGTGCACGGGCACGCCCATCATGTCGGTCAGCTCCTTTCGGAGCTTATCCACGTCCTCACCCTTCTTGCCGATCACAATCCCCGGACGGGCGGTATGGATCGTAATCCGAGCGTTCTGCGCGGGACGCTCAATCAGAATCCGGCTGACCGAGGCCTTCTCGAGCCGGCGATTGAGAAATTCGCGGACCTCGATATCCTTCAACAGGTTCTGGGCGTAAGCCCCTTTCTCCGCATACCAGACCGAGTTGTGCTCTTTGACAACGCCAAGCCTGATACCGGTTGGATGTACTTTATGACCCATCGGGTATCTCCTACTCGTCCGAAACCTTGACGGTGATGTGGCACGTGCGCTTCAGGATCCGGTCTGCACGGCCTTTGGCCCGCGCCTGGATCCGCTTCAGCGTCGGCCCCTCGTCCACACAGATGGTTGCAAGCCGCAACTCATCCACGTCCAGGCCTTCGTTATGCTCGGCGTTGGCAATCGCAGACTCGAGGGTCTTGCGAATGATCCCGGCCGCTTTCTTCGGTGTGAACGCCAGTGTATTCAGCGCTTCCTCGACACTCTTCCCACGAACCATGTCTGCGACAAGGCGAGCCTTCTGAGCCGAGAGTCGAGCGCCTTTCGTTTTAGCCGCTACTTCCATCGTTTAATCCCCTCAGAATCAGCGTTTCTTCGCTTTCTTGTCGGCAGCATGCCCGCGGAACGTGCGTGTCGCGGCAAACTCGCCAAGTTTATGACCAACCATTTCCTCAGTGATCATGACCGGCACATGCTGCCGGCCGTTATGCACTGCAATGGTCAGCCCTACCATCTCCGGAAACACCGTGGAGCGGCGCGACCAGGTTTTGATCGGCTTACGGCTGTTGTTTTCCAGAGCTGCCTCAACCTTCTTCAGCAGATGCAGGTCTATAAAAGGACCTTTCTTCAGAGAACGTGGCACAGCTTCTTCCCCTAAACGTTATTTCTTGGCCGAACGACGACGTACGATCATCTTGTCAGTACGCTTGTTCTTACGAGTCTTATGTCCTTTGGTCGGAATCCCCCAGGGTGTAACCGGGTGACGCCCGCCAGAGGTACGCCCTTCACCACCGCCATGCGGATGGTCAATTGGGTTCATAGCAACACCGCGTACTGTTGGCCGCTTGCCACGCCAACGTGTTGCACCCGCTTTGCCGGACTGTTTGAGACTGTGCTCGCTGTTGGAAACCTCCCCCAGCGTGGCACGGCAATCAGCCGGCACCTTGCGCATCTCACCCGAACGCAGCCGAATGGTTGCGTAGTTGCCTTCACGCGCGACCAGCTGGACCGACGAACCGGCGCTTCGCGCGATCTGGGCACCCTTTCCGGGTTTGAGCTCAATGCAATGAATCACCGAACCCAGAGGGATGTTACGCAGGGGCAGGGTACTGCCGGCCCGGATCGGTGCATCGATCCCTGACTGAACCTTGTCGCCCTGCTTGAGCCCCTTGGGCGCGATAATGTAACGACGCTCCCCATCCTGGTACTTGACCAGCGCAATATGGGCGGAACGGTTCGGATCGTACTCCAGACGCTCTACCTGGCCGGGAATACCATCCTTGTTGCGCTTGAAATCAATATGGCGGTAATGGCGCTTGTGGCCACCACCGATATGACGGGACGTGATCCGGCCATTGTTGTTCCGGCCACCCGTCTTGCTGAGCTTGGTCACCAGTGGCGCGTAGGGTGCACCCCCGTGAAGGTCAGGATTACGGACCTTGATGAGGTGGCGACGACCGGGTGACGTCGGTTTGGTTTTCTCAATCGACATGTCTGTAACCCCTCAACCTATTCCACGTCCATGAAGTCAATATCCTGACCATCAGCCAGGCGCACATACGCCTTGCGAAGATCGTCACGCTTACCCATGCCATGGATTGTGCGCTTGTTCTTACCCTTGCGGTTGCTCACCTGGACTTTGGTTACGTCCACATTGAACAGCTGCTCCACCGCCTTGCGGATCTCAGGCTTGGTCGCATCAGGAGCCACCTTGAACACGACCTGGCCCTGATCACCAACCATGGTCGCCTTCTCAGAGACCAGCGGGCCGAGCAGAACCTTGTAAATTCGCTCCTGATTCATCCCAGCATCTCCTCAAACTTCTTGAGCGCATCCACTGTAACCACGACGTGGTTGTGCGCTACGAGACTCACCGGATCCACGCCCCGGACATCGGAAACCGCCACGTTCGGGATATTGCGCGATGCCAACTCGAGATTCCGCTCAACGGAGTCAGAAACAATCAACGCGTCCTGCTGAACACCCAACTCCTGGAGCTTGGCGTTGAACACCTTGGTACGCGGCTGATCAGGGGTAATGGAGTCCACAACCACGAGACGCTCCTGGCGCACAAGCTCGGAGAGAATCGAGCGCAGCGCGCCACGATACATCTTCCGATTCACCTTCTGCGAATAGTCCCGCGGGCGCGCCGCGAAAGTTGTGCCGCCACCGCGCCAGATCGGGCTGCGAATGGTACCGGCACGGGCACGGCCAGTGCCCTTCTGTCGCCAGGGCTTTTTACCGCCGCCGCTGACCTCAGAACGCGTCTTCTGCTTGACGCTGCCCTGACGGCCGGCCGCCAGGTAGGCGGTTACGACCTGGTGCACCAGCGATTCGTTGAATTCTTTACCAAAAGCGGCATCCGATACCTGAACACCGTTACCGCTTCCTGTCACTGTCAATTCCATCACGCCACCCCTTAGGCTTTCACTGCGGGCTTGATGATCAGGTCCCCGCCATTGGCGCCAGGGACGGGCCCTTTAACCAGCAGCAGATTCCGCTCGGCATCAACACGCACGATCTCGATGTTCTGACTGGTCACGCGCGCATTACCCATTTGACCGGACATCTTCTTGCCCTTGAATACACGGCCCGGAGACTGGCACTGACCAATGGAGCCAGGTGCGCGGTGCGCGAGAGAGTTACCGTGGGTCTTGTCCTGGGTGGAGAAGTTCCAGCGCTTGACGGTACCAGAGAAGCCCTTGCCCTTGGACTGGCCGGTCACATCAATCGACTGACCATCCTCAAACTGGGAAACGTCAAGCTCGGAACCGGGCTGCAGCTCTCCGTCCTCTGACTGGTCTTCCAGCCGGAACTCCCAGAGACTGCGCCCTGCTTCGACGCCATTCTTTGCGAAATGGCCCGCTTCCGGCTTGGTAATCCGGTTCGCACGGCGCGTACCGGTCGTTACCTGAACCGCGCGGTAGCCGTCCCGCTCGGGCGTCTTGATTTCGGTAATCCGGTTGGCATCAACCTGAATCACCGTGACGGGGATGGAGTTACCCTCGTCGGTAAAAATACGAGTCATACCGGCCTTGCGGCCGACAACACCAATCGCCATTGTTCACCTCTTAGTGTACGGGGCTTCAACCCTCTATGGCCTGAAAGACAGTTACACTCTGAGGGGTTAACTAAAGGGTTAACCCAGGCTGATCTGCACATCCACTCCGGCGGCGAGATCGAGCTTCATCAGAGCATCGACTGTCTTTTCGGTAGGCTCAACGATATCCAGAAGGCGCTTGTGCGTCCGGATCTCATACTGATCACGCGCGTCCTTATTGACGTGCGGCGAGATCAGGATGGTGTACTTCTCTTTCCGGGTCGGCAGAGGAATAGGACCCCGAACCTGAGCACCAGTCCGCTTTGCCGTATCGACAATTTCCTGGGTGGACTGATCGATCAGGCGGTAATCAAACGCCTTCAACCGGATTCTGATTTTTTGGCTCTGCATGTTGCACCAAACTCCAATCGTTGTTGGCAGCTCGTATAAGCCGACCCGTAAAAAGGATGCGCATTATAGGGCGCATGCGCGACGGCGTCAACCTACGGACTGCTTCAGAGAATCCGTTACAGGGATGGACCCTGAAACCAAAAAAGGGGCTGCGCGACGGCAACCCCTTTTTCCAGGGCGCGGTACCGATTACTCGATAATCTTGGTCACCACGCCTGCGCCGACAGTCCGGCCGCCTTCGCGTACCGCAAAGCGCAGCCCGTCTTCCATCGCGATCGGCGCGATCAGCGTGGCTACCAGCTTCACGTTATCACCCGGCATCACCATCTCGACGCCTTCCGGCAGCTCGCAGGTGCCGGTCACGTCCGTGGTCCGGAAGTAGAACTGCGGGCGATAGCCGGTGAAGAACGGCGTATGACGACCACCCTCGTCCTTGCTCAGGACGTAGATCTCGCCCTCGAACTTGGTGTGAGGCGTGATGCTGCCCGGCTTGGCCAGTACCTGGCCACGCTCAACGTCGTCACGCTTGGTGCCACGCAGCAGCGCGCCGATGTTCTCACCCGCACGACCCTCGTCGAGCATCTTGCGGAACATCTCAACACCGGTGCAAACGGTCTTCTGCGTCTCGCGCAGACCCACAATCTCCACCTCGGAGCCGGTCTTGACCACACCGCGCTCAACACGGCCGGTGACAACGGTACCGCGACCGGAGATCGAGAACACGTCCTCGATCGGCATCAGGAACGGCTGATCGATGGCGCGCTCGGGCTCGGGAATGTGCGCGTCCATTTCCTTGATCAGGTTCGCCACCGCGGTGGTGCCGTAACCGTTGTCGTCCTTGCCTTCCATCGCCATCAGCGCGGAGCCGGTTACGATCGGCGTGTCGTCGCCCGGGAAGTCGTACTCGTTCAGCAGCTCCCGCACTTCCATCTCAACCAGCTCGAGCAGCTCCTCGTCGTCGACCATGTCGGCCTTGTTGAGGAACACCACGATGTGCGGCACGCCAACCTGGCGTGACAGCAGGATGTGCTCACGCGTCTGCGGCATCGGGCCGTCAGCGGCGGAGACCACCAGGATCGCGCCGTCCATCTGCGCCGCGCCCGTGATCATGTTCTTCACATAGTCAGCGTGGCCGGGGCAGTCAACGTGCGCGTAGTGACGGCTCTCGGAACCGTACTCCACGTGCGAGGTCGCGATCGTGATACCGCGGTTCTTCTCTTCCGGCGCGTTGTCGATCTGGTCAAACGCACGCGCCTCACCGCCGAACACTTCCGCACTCACGCGCGTCAGCGCCGCCGTCAGCGTCGTCTTGCCGTGGTCCACGTGACCAATGGTGCCCACGTTGATGTGCGGCTTATCTCTTTCGAATTTTTCCTTAGACACGATTCACCTCTTCGCTCTGTTCTGTCGTTTCAATCAGTTCTTGTTCATGATCTCTTGCGCGATGCTGGTCGGCGCTTCCCCGTAATTGTGGAACTCCATCACGTAAGAGGCGCGCCCCTGGGTCGCGGAACGCAGGTCCGTCGCATAGCCGAACATCTCGGAAAGCGGTACCTCGGCGCGGATCACCTTACCTGCCGGAGTATCCTCCATGCCCTGGACCAGACCACGGCGACGGTTCAGGTCGCCTACAACGTCCCCCATGAACTCCTCGGGCGTCACAACCTCAACTTTCATGATGGGCTCAAGCAGCGCGGGCGATGCATCCAGTGCACCCTGCTTCATCGCCATGGAACCGGCGACCTTGAACGCCATCTCGTTGGAGTCCACATCGTGATACGAGCCATCAAACAGGGTCGCCTTGACACCGAGGATGGGATAGCCGGCGAGAACACCGGTCTGCATCTGCTGCTCGATACCCTGCTGCACGGCGGGAACGTATTCCTTGGGAACCACACCACCAACGATCTTGTTCTCAAACAGGAACGTGGGGGAATCCTCGTCATCCAGAGGCAGCGGCTCCAGCTTGATCCAGACGTGGCCATACTGACCGCGACCACCGGACTGGCGGACGAACTTGCCTTCCACCTCAACCGGCTTGCGGATGCACTCACGGTAGGCCACCTGCGGCTTACCGATGTTCGCCTCGACCTTGAACTCGCGCTTGAGGCGGTCGACGATTACGTCGAGATGGAGCTCGCCCATGCCGGAGATGATGGTCTGACCGGACTCCTCGTCGGTATAGACGCGGAAAGACGGATCCTCCTGAGCCAGCTTGCCCAGAGCCGTCCCCATCTTCTCCTGTTCAGCCTTGGACTTGGGCTCAACCGCAACCGAGATAACCGGCTCCGGGAACTCCATGCGCTCAAGTTCGATCTTGTGCTTCTCATCGCACAGCGTGTCACCAGTGGTGATGTTCTTGAGGCCAATGGCAGCCGCAATATCACCGGAGAACACTTCCTTGATCTCTTCGCGGTCATTGGCGTGCATCTGGACCATCCGGCCCACACGCTCTTTCTTCTGCTTGCTGGCGTTGTAGATGGCAGTGCCGGTTTCCAGCTTGCCGGAGTAGACACGGAAGAACGTCAGCGTGCCCATGAACGGGTCGGTCGCGATCTTGAACGCCAGTGCCGCAAACGGCGCATCGTCGTCGGCCGAACGCGTTTCCTCTGTGCCGTCGTCATCGACCACGCCGGTAATCGCCCTGACCTCATCCGGTGCCGGCAGGAATTCCAGAACGTTGTCGAGCAGCGCCTGGATGCCCTTGTTCTTAAATGCCGAACCGCAGGTCGCAAGCACGATGTCATTCTCGAGACAGCGCGTACGCAGACCCTTCTTGATCTCGTCATCGCTGAGCTCACCCTTCTCGAGATAGGTCTCCATGAGCTCTTCATTGGCCTCGGCAGCCGCCTCAACCATGGCCTCACGCGCGGCCTCTGCTTCTTCCTTGAGCTCGTCCGGGATCTCGGTCTGCTCGTAGGTCATCCCCTGGTCGGCTTCATTCCAGTAGATCGCCTTCATCCGCATGAGGTCGATCACGCCCTGGAAGTTGTCCTCGGCGCCGATCGGCAGCTGAATCGGTACTGTACTGGAACCCAGCCGCTCGCGGATCTGATCCACGACGCGGGAGAAGTTCGCACCGGCACGGTCCATCTTGTTGACGAAGACCAGCCGCGGGACGTGATACTTATCCGCCTGGCGCCAGACCGTCTCGGACTGGGGCTCGACGCCGGAGGTGCCACAGAAGACCACCACAGCACCGTCGAGCACCCGAAGGGAACGCTCCACCTCGATGGTGAAATCAACGTGCCCGGGGGTATCGATGATGTTGATCCGGTGCTCATTATACTGCTGGTCCATACCACGCCAGAAGGCGGTTACGGCCGCAGAGGTAATGGTAATCCCGCGTTCCTGCTCCTGGGACATCCAGTCGGTTGTGGATGCACCGTCGTGCGTCTCACCCATCTTGTGGCTGCGACCGGTGTAATACAGGATCCGCTCGGTTGCGGTTGTCTTACCGGCGTCCACGTGGGCGCAGATGCCGATATTGCGGTAACTTTTGATCGGTGTTTTACGTGCCACGTCAGATACCTCGGTCGATTAGAAGCGGTAATGGGAGAAGGCTTTGTTGGCCTCGGCCATACGGTGCACGTCTTCCCGTTTCTTGACCGCGGCACCCTTGCTGCCGGCCGCATCAAGGATTTCGCCCGCGAGGCGCTGAACCATGGACTTTTCGCCCCGCTTCCGGGAGAAATCCACCAGCCAGCGCATGGCCAGCGCCACCTGGCGTGACGGCCTTACCTCAACCGGAACCTGGTAGGTCGCACCACCAACACGGCGGGACTTCACCTCGACCATGGGCTGGATATTCTCCAGGGCGGTCTCGAAAACTTCGAGCGGCTCCTGGTTGGTCTTTTCCGCAACAATGTCCAGCGCGCCGTACACAATACGCTCGGCGACCGCTTTCTTGCCATGTTCCATCACATGGTTGATGAACTTGGCCAGTCGTTCACTGTTGAACTTCGGATCCGGGATGATCTCCCGCTTCGTTGCAATGCGTCTTCTTGGCATCGATAAGCCCTCAGGTAAAAGTTGTCAGGTCTTCAGGTTGCTCCGGAATGATGCGCCCACTGACGCCACCCGGCCTTACTCTTATCGGCACCGACGATCCGTAGCGACCGACTGCCGGCGATAAAAGAAAGCCTGCTGAATCACTGTTGTTGAAACCGAAATCCCGATCAGGACTTCGGACGCTTGGTACCGTACTTGGAACGGCCCTGGCGACGATCCTGTACACCCTGGGTGTCAAGCGTGCCTCGCACGGTGTGATAGCGCACACCCGGCAGGTCCTTGACCCGGCCACCACGAATCAGGACCACACTGTGCTCCTGCAGGTTGTGGCCTTCACCGCCGATGTAGGATGCCACCTCGTAGCCGTTCGTCAGCCGCACACGACAGACCTTACGAAGGGCCGAGTTCGGCTTCTTCGGGGTCGTGGTGTAGACACGGGTACAGACGCCACGACGCTGCGGGCAGGCCTGCAACGCCGGTACGTCGGTTTTCGCAGCCCGGCGCTTACGCGGCTTTCGAACCAACTGGTTAATGGTTGCCATCTAGACTAACTCCGGTTTTCAGACGGTTTTCGCCCTGTCTGGGCGGTTCAGCGAGGGCCGCAAGTTTAAGTGCGAGCCCTCTTCCAGTCAAGATAACTGGTTACTTATTGAGCTCTGCACTCAGTGCCTCGACAACATCGTCGGCGCTGACCTGCTGCTCTGCCTCCTCGCGGCGACGGCGGCGCTCCTCGTGGTACGCCAGACCGGTACCCGCCGGGATCAGGCGACCGACCACAACGTTCTCCTTGAGACCGCGCAGGTAGTCGCGCTTGCCGGTAACCGCACCTTCGGTCAGTACCCGCGTCGTCTCCTGGAAGGACGCCGCGGAAATGAAGGAGTCGGTTGCCAGCGAAGCCTTCGTGATGCCCAGCAGTTCACGCTGGAACTTCGCCGGCATCTTGCCTTCGGCTTCCATCCGCTCGTTCTCTTCCATCACATGGGTGTACTCAACCTGGTCACCGGCGATGAAACGGGTGTCACCGGAATCCTGGATCTCAACCTTGCGCAGCATCTGCCGGCAGATCACCTCGATGTGCTTGTCGTTCAGGCCCACGCCCTGCAGACGGTACACATCCTGGATCTCGTTGGTGATGTACTTCGCCAGCTCGGTGATCCCCAGCAGCCGCAGGATGTCGTGCGGGTTGGACGGACCATCGGAAATGACCTCGCCCTGCTCCACGGTTTCACCCTCAAAGACGTTCAGCTGACGCCACTTCGGAATCAGCGTTTCGTAGGGGTCGCCGTCCTTCGGTGTGATGACCAGCCGCTTCTTGCCCTTGGTTTCCTTGCCGAAGGAAACAACACCGCTGACCTCGGCCAAAATAGCCGGATCCTTGGGTTTGCGCGCTTCGAACAGGTCCGCGACCCGCGGCAAACCACCGGTGATGTCGCGTGTGCCGGTGGTTTCCTGCGGTATCCGGGCAATGACGTCGCCCATTTCCATGGTATCGCCTTCGCGCAGCGTTACCAGCGCGTTGGCCGGCAGCGAATAATGCGCCGGCGAACCACCCGCCAGGGTGACCGGCTCACCGTTGCCGTCTACCACTTCCACAGCCGGCCGCAGATCCTTACCGGAGGCCGGCCGATCGTTGGGATCCATCACCTCGATGGTCGACAGGCCGGTGAGCTCATCAGTCTGGGTGCGGACCGTGATGTTTTCTTCAATGTTGAGCAGGCGCACCTTGCCCTCTGCTTCGGCGATAACGGGGTGCGTGTGGGGATCCCACTTCGCCGCCACTGTACCGGCTTCCACCTCTGCCCCTTCGCTCACCTCAAGGACAGCGCCATAGGGCAGCTTGTACCACTCACGTTCACGCCCGTGTTCGTCCGCAATCGCCAGAGCGGAGGAACGGGTAACCACCACCTGGGTGCCGTCACTCTTCTCGATGGACTTCAGGTTGTGCAGACGGACCTTGCCACCGTGCTTGACCTGAATGTTGTCCGTAGCGGAAGCCCGACTTGCCGCACCACCGATATGGAAGGTACGCATCGTCAGCTGGGTACCCGGCTCGCCGATCGACTGCGCGCCCATGACGCCAACGGCTTCGCCCACGTTGACCTGATGCCCGCGCGCCAGATCGCGACCGTAGCACTTCGAGCAGATGCCATAACGCGTGTGACAGGTGATCGCCGAGCGGACCCATACCTCGTCCACGCCAGCACGCTCAACCTTGTCAACCAGCTTCTCGTCCAGCAGGGTACCGGCCTCGACCACCGGGTTCTTCTTATCACCCGGGGTGAATACGTCCTTCGCGGTCACACGACCAAGGACCCGGTCGCCCAGCGGTACAACCACGTCACCGCCTTCAACCAGCGGCGTCATCAGGATGCCGTCATCCGTATCGCAATCTTCCTCGGTCACGACCAGATCCTGGGAGACATCCACCAGACGGCGGGTCAGGTAACCGGAGTTGGCTGTTTTCAGGGCCGTATCCGCCAGACCCTTACGTGCACCGTGGGTCGAAATGAAGTACTGCAGTACGTTCAGACCCTCACGGAAGTTAGCCGTGATGGGAGTCTCGATGATCGAACCATCCGGCTTGGCCATCAGACCGCGCATACCGGAAAGCTGCCGGATCTGCGCAGGAGAGCCACGGGCGCCCGAGTCGGCCATGATGTAGACCGAGTTGAACGACTCCTGGGTCAGCTCCTCGCCGTTCTCATCCTTCGCCACTTCGCCCTCAGGCGTGATGACCTGCTCCTTGCTCAGGCGGTCCATCATGGCGTTTGAGACCTGGTCGTTGGCCCGGGCCCAGATGTCGATCACCTTGTTGTACTTCTCGCCCTGAGTCAGGAGACCGGAAGCGAACTGCTGCTCGATCTCCATGACCTCGGATTCGGCTTCCTCAATCAGCGTGTACTTTTCGTCAGGGACCTCAAAGTCGTTCACGCCGATGGAGCAGCCGGAGACGGTGGAATAGTGGAAACCGGTGTACATCAGCTGGTCGGCAAAGACCACCGTTTCCTTAAGGCCTACTTCGCGGTAACAGGCGTTGATCAGCTTCGAGATCTGCTTCTTGGCCATGGCCTGATTGACCAGGCTGAACGGCAGCCCCTCCGGCGTGATGTTGTACAGCATCGCCCGACCCACAGTGGTGTCCTGAATGCTGGTCTGTACGTGACGCTCACCGGTCTCGTCATCGAGATCAACCTCGGTGACACGCACGCGGACCTTCGCCTGCAGATCTACCTCACCGGCGCCAAAGGCGCGCTCGACCTCGTCGAGGTCACCGAAGATGCGACCTTCACCCGCGGCACGGAGACGCTCGCGCGTCATGTAGTACAGGCCCAGAACCACGTCCTGGGAAGGCACGATGATGGGCTCGCCGTTGGCCGGCGACAGCACGTTATTGGTGGACATCATCAGTGCCCGCGCCTCAAGCTGGGATTCCAGCGTCAGCGGCAGGTGAACCGCCATCTGGTCACCGTCAAAGTCCGCGTTATAGGGCGCGCAGACCAGCGGGTGAAGCTGGATGGCCTTGCCTTCGATGAGCACCGGCTCAAACGCCTGGATGCCCAGACGGTGAAGCGTCGGTGCGCGGTTCAGCAGGACTGGGTGCTCCCGGATGACCTCTTCCAGAATGTCCCAGACCAGGCCTTCCTCACGCTCAACCATCTTCTTGGCCGCCTTGATGGTGGTGGCGTGGCCGCGATGCTCGAGCTTGGAGAAGATGAACGGCTTGAACAGCTCCAGCGCCATCTTTTTCGGGATACCGCACTGGTGGAGCTTGAGGTACGGACCGACCACGATCACGGAACGACCGGAATAGTCCACACGCTTGCCCAGCAGGTTCTGACGGAAACGGCCCTGCTTGCCCTTGATCATGTCCGCGAGGGACTTGAGCGGGCGCTTGTTGGAACCGGTAATGGCCCGGCCACGACGGCCGTTGTCCAGCAGCGCGTCCACGGACTCCTGCAGCATCCGTTTCTCGTTGCGCACGATGATATCCGGCGCATTGAGCTCAAGCAGACGCTTGAGGCGGTTGTTACGGTTGATCACCCGGCGATAGAGATCGTTCAGGTCGGAGGTGGCAAAGCGGCCGCCATCCAGCGGAACCAGCGGACGCAGGTCCGGCGGCAGCACCGGCAGCACTTCCATGATCATCCACTGCGGGTTGTTCCCGGAGTAGTAGAACGCCTCCATCAGCTTCAGGCGCTTGGAGAGCTTCTTGATCTTCGTTTCGGAAGCGGTCTGCGGGATGGCCTCCCGCAGCTGTTCAATCTCTTCGCCCAGATCGATATCGCCCAGCATTTCCTTGACGGCTTCCGCGCCCATGCGGGCATCGAACTCGTCACCGAATTCCTCGAGTGCCTCGTAGTACTGCTCGTCGTTGAGCAGCTGACCGCGTTCCAGCGTGGTCATGCCCGGCTCGATGACGATGAAGGATTCGAAGTACAGAACGCGCTCGATATCGCGCAGGGTCATATCCAGCAGGAGCCCAATGCGCGACGGCAGGGACTTCAGGAACCAGATGTGAGCCACGGGGCTCGCCAGCTCGATATGGCCCATGCGTTCACGGCGAACGCTTGCCAGGGCAACCTCGACACCGCACTTCTCACAGATCACACCACGATGCTTCAGGCGCTTGTACTTGCCGCACAGGCACTCGTAGTCCTTGACCGGCCCGAAGATCTTGGCACAGAACAGCCCGTCGCGTTCCGGCTTGAAGGTCCGGTAGTTGATCGTTTCCGGTTTCTTGACTTCCCCAAAGGACCAGGAACGGATCATTTCCGGAGAAGCGAGGCCAATCCGGATGGAATCGAATTCCTGTTTCTGATTCTGGTTCTTCAGCAGGTTGAGCAGGTCTTTCATAATATTGGCTCCGGAGCGTTAATCACTGGCGGTGGCGCTGTGCCACCGCCGTCGCTGCCAAACAGGTTTCGGGTCAGTCCGTCTCGAGATCGATATCGAGGCCGAGCGACCGGATTTCCTTGACCAGAACATTGAAGGATTCGGGCATGCCCGGCTCCATACGATGGTCACCATCGACAATGTTCTTGTACATCTTGGTGCGGCCGTTCACGTCGTCGGACTTCACGGTCAGCATTTCCTGCAGGGTGTAGGCGGCGCCATAGGCTTCCAGGGCCCAGACCTCCATCTCCCCGAAGCGCTGGCCACCGAACTGCGCCTTACCGCCCAGCGGCTGCTGGGTCACCAGACTGTAGGAACCGGTCGCACGGGCGTGCATCTTGTCCTCAACCAGATGGTTGAGCTTGAGCATGTACATGTAGCCCACGGTCACCGGCCGGTCGAAGCCGTCACCGGTGCGGCCATCGAACAGCTTGATCTGGCCGCTGGTATCCATGTCCGCGAGCTCAAGCATCTTCTTGATCTCGGCCTCGTTGGCACCGTCAAACACCGCTGTACCCATTGGTACGCCACCACGCAGGTTGTTGGCCATGGTGATGATCTCGTCGTCACTCAATTCATCGAGCTTGACTTCCGGTGTGTCGGTACCGTTATAGACCTCGTCGAGGAACTTCCGGATCTCGCCCACTTTCTTCTGCTGCTCGAGCATGGTGTTGATCTTGTCACCCAGCCCGCGCGCAGCCGCGCCCAGATGGGTCTCAAGCACCTGCCCGACGTTCATCCGGGAGGGCACACCCAGCGGGTTCAGAACCACATCCACCGGCTCGCCCTGCTCATCGAAGGGCATGTCCTCAGTCGGCATGATCGCGGAGATCACACCCTTGTTACCGTGGCGGCCGGCCATCTTGTCACCCGCCTGGATGCGACTCTTGACCGCCATATAGACCTTCACGATCTTGAGTACGCCCGGGGCCAGGTCGTCACCCTGCTGGATCTTCTCCTTCTTGACCTCAAAGCGCTGCTCCTGATCCTGGCGCCGCTCTTCAAGCTGTTCCTGGGCGCGTTCCAGCAGGTCATTCAGGGAATCGTCCTGCATGCGCAGCTTGAACCAATCGTCGGAACTGAGCTGGCTGAGGTAATCCGCGCTCAGGATGTCCCCTTTCTTCACACCCGGGCCGGTGATGGCTGTCTGTCCCTCCAGTGCACTGGTCAGACGCTCAAACGTGGCCGTCTCAACGATGCGATACTCTTCCTTCAGGTCCTTCCGGAAGGCATTCAGCTCATCCTGCTCGATGGACAGAGCACGCTGGTCCTTCTCGACACCGTCGCGGGTAAAGACCTGGACGTCAATCACGGTACCGCGCTTGCCGGTGGGCATCCGCAGCGAGGTGTCCTTCACGTCGGATGCCTTCTCGCCAAAGATGGCGCGCAGGAGCTTTTCCTCCGGTGTGAGCTGCGTCTCGCCCTTGGGCGTGACCTTGCCGACCAGGATATCGCCAGCATCCACTTCGGCACCGATGTATACGATGCCGGATTCGTCCAGCTTGGACAGCGCCTGCTCACCCACGTTCGGGATATCCGCGCTGATCTCCTCGGAGCCCAGCTTGGTATCGCGGGCTACACAGGTAAGCTCCTGGATGTGGATGGTGGTCAGGCGGTCTTCCTGAGCCACGCGCTCGGAAATGAGGATGGAGTCCTCGAAGTTGTAGCCGTTCCACGGCATGAAGGCGATGCGCATGTTCTGGCCCAGTGCCAGCTCGCCCAGATCCACGGACGGACCATCGGCCAGCGTATCGCCACGTTCAACCTCATCACCACGGTTCACAATGGGCCGCTGGTTGCTGCAGGTGTTCTGGTTCGAACGGGTGTACTTCACCAGGTTGTAGATATCAACGCCCGCGTCACCGGCACTGGTCTCGTCGTCGCGAACACGGACCACGACACGGGAAGCGTCGACGCTTTCGATCACGCCACCACGCTCAGCCGTCACACAGACACCGGAGTCTTTCGCCACGGTGCGTTCCATGCCGGTGCCCACAAGCGGCTTATCCGCGCGCAGGGTGGGAACCGCCTGACGCTGCATGTTCGACCCCATCAGGGCGCGGTTGGCGTCGTCATGCTCCAGGAACGGAATCATCGCGGCGGCAACGGACACAACCTGCCGCGGAGAGACGTCCATGAAGTTGACCTTCTCCGGCGGCATGACGGTGAATTCATTCTTATGCCGCACCGTAACCAGCTCATCGGAGAGCTTGCCGCTGTCATCCAGCTTGGCGCTGGCCTGGGCGATGATGTAATTGCTCTCCTCGATCGCGGACAGATACACGATCTCGTCCGTCACCTGGCCGTCGATAACCTTGCGGTACGGGCTTTCCAGGAAGCCGTACTTGTTGGTCTGGGTATAGGTGGCCAGCGAATTGATCAGACCGATGTTCGGACCTTCCGGTGTCTCGATCGGGCAGACACGGCCATAGTGGGTCGGGTGTACGTCCCGGACCTCAAAGCCGGCCCGCTCACGGGTGAGACCACCCGGGCCAAGTGCCGAAACGCGGCGCTTGTGAGTCACCTCGGACAGCGGGTTGTTCTGGTCCATGAACTGGGACAGCTGGCTGGAGCCGAAGAACTCCTTGATTGCCGCCCCCACCGGCTTGGCATTGATCAGGTCCTGGGGCATCAGGCCTTCGCTTTCGGCCAGGCTCAGGCGCTCGCGCACCGCGCGCTCGACCCGCACCAGGCCAACACGGAACTGGTTCTCGGCCATCTCACCGACACAGCGGATGCGGCGGTTGCCCAGGTTGTCGATGTCGTCCGTTTCACCCTTACCGTTACGGATGTCCACGAGGGTGCGCAGCACATCCACGATATCCTGCTCGTCCAGAACACCGGAGCCTTCCAGCTCCTCGCGTCCAAGACGGCGGTTGAGCTTCATCCGGCCAACGGCAGAGAGGTCATAGCGCTCTTCAGAGAAGAACAGGTTGTTGAACAGCGTCTCAGCGGATTCCTTCGTCGGCGGCTCCCCCGGACGCATCATCCGATAGATCTCGACCAGCGCTTCCAGCTGGTTGCGCGAGGGGTCAATCCGCAGCGTATCGGAAATGAACGGTCCGCAGTCGAGGTCGTTGGTGTAGATGGTGTCGACTGTCTGGATGCCCGCTTCCTCAAGCTTTTCCAGGTGGTCCTCGGTGAGTTCGGTGTTGCACTCAACAATCACCTCACCGGTGCTCTCATCCACCATGTCCCTTGCAACCACACGACCGTGGAGATAGGAACGCGGAACCTCAAGCTCGGTAACCCCCGCCTTCTCGAGCTGGCGGATGTGGCGCGCGGTAATCCGGCGGCCACTCTCAACAATGACGCCGCCTTCCTGGTCCATGATGTCGAACGTTGCGATGTCACCACGCAGCCGGCTGGGCACGAGCTCAAGCCGGCAGGATTCCTTGCCGAGCGTGAAGCGGCTGTTGTCGAAGAACAGCTCCAGAATCTGCTCGGAAGTATATCCCAGCGCGCGCAGCAGAATGGTGGCCGGAAGCTTACGCCGGCGGTCGATGCGCACGAACACGGAATCCCTGGGATCAAACTCGAAATCCAGCCAGGAACCACGATAGGGAATCACCCGGGCGGAATAGAGAAGCTTGCCGGAGGAGTGGGTCTTGCCCTTGTCGTGATCAAAGAACACACCGGGCGAACGATGAAGCTGGGAGACAATCACCCGCTCAGTGCCGTTGACCACGAAGGTGCCGTTTTCAGTCATCAGGGGCATTTCGCCCATGTAGACTTCCTGTTCCTTGATGTCCTTCACGGCCTTGTTGGACGATTCCTTGTCATAGATGACCAGGCGCACTTTCACGCGAAGCGGTGCCGCGTAGGTCACCCCCCGAAGCTGACATTCCTTGACGTCAAATGCCGGCTCGCCGAGCCGATAGCTGACATACTCCAGTGCTGCATTCCCCGAGTAGCTGGTAATCGGGAAAACGGACTGAAACGCGGCATGCAAGCCCGTGTTCTTGCGATTATCCGCGTCGGATTCAAGTTGCAGAAAGTCCCGGTAGGAGTCGATCTGCGTTGCAAGCAGAAACGGAACATCCATGACGGACGGCAACTTGCCAAACTCTTTGCGGATTCGCTTTTTCTCGGTGTAGGAGTAAGTCATCTGCATTCCCCAGCTTCGGACTCAATAACTGGTGTACCCGGCCTGCGAACAGTCAGCCGGGATGGGTCCCGGGTCGGGCCCGGGCACCCGGATCCTGGATCCGGGTGACCTGCATATAACGCGAAAAGGCCGGCGGCATACGCCACCAGCCAATTCGCGGTTCAGCGCTCTGGACGGCTATGGAAGCCGTTATTTGAGCTCAACAGTGGCGCCTGCTTCCTCAAGCTTCGCCTTGGCGTCGTCCGCCTCTTCCTTGCTGGCGCCTTCCTTGACGTTGCCCGGTGCGCCGTCAACCAGAGCTTTCGCTTCTTTCAGGCCGAGACCTGTCAGTTCGCGAACAACCTTGATCACGTTGACCTTCTTCTCACCGCCAGACGTCAGGACGATGTCGAATTCGGTCTGCTCTTCCGCAGCACCGCCTTCGTCACCACCACCAGCCGCAGCCGGAGCTGCTGCAACAGCAGCCTGAGCGGAAACGCCGAATTTCTCTTCCATCGCTTCCACGAGCTCAACTACTTCCATGACGCTCATTTCAGCGATTGCATTAAGGATATCGTCTTTAGACAGAGCCATGACTATTCTCCAGATTCAAAAATGATAAAAAACCAATCAGGCTGCTTCTTTCTTCTGGTCACGAACTGCAGCTACCGCGCGGGTAACCTTGGACGGAACCTCGTTGAAGGTCCGTGCCAGCTTGGTGATCGGAGCCTGGATTGTGCCCGCCAGCTGCGACAGCGCTTCGTCACGCGTCGGAAGCTTGGCCAGACGATCAATCTGCTCGCCACCCAGCAGCTCGCCACCTACGGCCAGTGCCTTGATTTCAAAGTTGTCGTTTTCCTTGGAAAAATCCTTGAGCAGGCGCGCAGCCGCACCCGGATCCTCCATGGAAAATGCAAACAGGGTCGGGCCGGCGAGGACCTCGCTCACGCACTCAAAGTCGGTTCCCTGGACAGCACGCTTGGCGAGTGTGTTACGAACCACACGCAGATAAACGTTCTGTTCACGGGCCTTGGCGCGCAATGCGGTCATATCGCCGGAGTCCACACCCCGGTAGTCCGCAAGGACAACAGACAAAGCACCACTGGCAGCCTCGTTGACTTCGGCGACAATCGCCTTTTTGCCTTCGAGTTGGATTGCCACTGGTTTTACTCCTCAGGTTGTGCCGGCAGAACCGGCGATCAACTCACGCCCCTGAGGGCGCCCTTACGGTGTCTTTGTTCGGAGAGAACGTCTTACACCGTCTGCGCAGGCATTGCTTTAACCCCTGTACCGGATGGCTTCGGGGACCTGCGGTCTTTGACAGCCCGGCTCACGCCCAGACTACAAAGCTTGCTGCGGGCACCGCTTACGGCGCCCGGTATTCTGCAACCTGTCAGATGGACAGTGTTGACTGATCAATGGTAAGCCCTGGCCCCATAGTGGAGGACAGCGTCACCTTCTTGAGATAGATACCCTTGGCCGTGGAGGGCTTGAGCTTCTTCAGATCGCCCAGCAGCGCTTCCACGTTTTCGCGGATCGCCTGAGCATCGAAGCCGACGTTGCCAACGCCGCAGTGCACAATACCCTTCTTGTCGGTCCGGAACCGGACCTGACCGGCCTTGGCGTTGCCAACAGCGGTCTCCACGTCGGCGGTCACCGTGCCGACCTTGGGGTTCGGCATCAGACCGCGGGGACCCAGGATCTGACCCAGCTGACCGACAACGCGCATGGCGTCCGGCGTGGCGATGACCACGTCAAAGTTCAGGTCGCCGCCCTTGATCTGTTCCGCCAGATCATCCATGCCGACCACATCGGCACCGGCTTCAGTCGCCTTGTCCGCGTTATCGCCCTGGGCGAAAACGGCAATCCGCACGCTCTTGCCCGTGCCATTGGGGAGAACAGTGGAACCGCGCACCACCTGGTCGGATTTCCGGGCATCAACGCCCAGATTCACAGCCAGATCCACGGATTCCTGGAAATTCGTATACTGATCAAGGTCCTTCAGGATATCGACCGCCTCATCCACGCTGTAGGCGCGGGTACGATCAACCTTGTCGCGGATCAGCTTCTGGCGCTTGCTCAGTTTTGCCATCTCAGAGCCCCTCCACATTCAGGCCCATACTGCGTGCCGTGCCTGCAATGGTACGCACTGCAGCGTCCATATCAGCGGCCGTCAGATCAGGCTCTTTGGCTTTCACGATCTCTTCCAGCTGTTCCCGGGTCACCTTGCCCACCTTGTCGGTGTTGGGCTTGCCCGAGCCGGTAGAGATGCCTGCTGCCTTCTTGAGCAGCACCGGCGCCGGCGGCGTCTTGGTGACAAAGGTGAAGCTGCGGTCACTGTAGACCGTGATGACTACCGGTGTCGGCAGTCCGGGCTCCATGTCCTGCGTTTCGGCGTTGAATGCCTTGCAGAACTCCATGATGTTCAGGCCGTGCTGACCCAGAGCCGGACCCACGGGGGGACTCGGATTGGCCTTGCCCGCGGCGACCTGCAGCTTGATATAAGCTTCGATTTTCTTAGCCACGATAACCTCCTGATGGGTTCAAACGCCTTACTGGCTCCCCGTTGAGACAGAAAGGCACGTGGCACCTGACAGGCCCACGTGCCCTTCTCCAGATGGCCTTCAGTCTTTCTCGACCTGGCCAAATTCCAGTTCGACCGGCGTGGACCGGCCGAAAATCAGAACCGCTACTTTGACACGGCTCTTGTCGTAGTCGACTTCCTCAACCACGCCATTAAAGTCCGCAAACGGACCCTCGATGACACGGACAATCTCGCCCGGCTCAAACAGGGTCTTGGGCTTGGGCTGCTCGGCGCCGGTTTCGACACGCTGAAGAATGGCGTCTGCCTCCTTCTCGCTGATCGGTGCCGGCTTATCCGGTGTGCCGCCAATGAAACCCATAACCCTGGGAGTACTCTTGACCAGGTGCCAGGTCTCGTCGGTCATCTCCATCTGGACCAGCACGTACCCCGGATAGAACTTGCGCTCGCTCTTGCGTTTCTTGCCTTCACGCATTTCAACGACCTCTTCGGTGGGCACGAGAATCTCACCGAAAAGATCGTCCATGTTGTTGAGCTGCACCCGTTCCCTGAGGGACCGCATGACATGCTTTTCGAAGCCGGAATAGGCGTGAATCACGTACCAGCGTTTCGCCATGTGCCGCTCTCTGTTAACCGATCAAACTTGAGACAATCCACGCCACCAGAGAATCCATCCCCCACAGGATCAATGCCACCAGCAGCACAAAGCCAAGTACAATGGCCGTTGTCTGAAGGAGCTCCTGACGGGTCGGCCAGACCACCTTGCGGATCTCGACCTTGGCCTCTCTCATAACCCGGGCCAGCTGACGCCCCTTTCCCGTCTGCAGCGCAACAGCGCCGGCAACAAGCGCCAGCGCCACCAGCGCCAGTGTACGGTAAAGAAGGGACTCGCCCCCGTAGTAATGGTTGCCGGCTACACCTGCCGCCACCAAAGCAACAACGACGACCCACTTTGCGGTGTCAAAGCGGGTCGTCGCCTCTCTGGAACTGGATTCCATAGGGTTCAACTTTGTGGGTGCCGAAATAAATGGCAGGCCAGGAGGGGATCGAACCCCCAACCTGCGGTTTTGGAGACCGCTGCTCTGCCAATTGAGCTACTGGCCTGCACCGAAACTTTGTATTACTCGATAATCTTGGTCACCACGCCTGCGCCGACAGTCCGGCCGCCTTCGCGTACCGCAAAGCGCAGCCCGTCTTCCATCGCGATCGGCGCGATCAGCGTGGCTACCAGCTTCACGTTATCACCCGGCATCACCATCTCGACGCCTTCCGGCAGCTCGCAGGTGCCGGTCACGTCCGTGGTCCGGAAGTAGAACTGCGGGCGATAGCCGGTGAAGAACGGCGTATGACGACCACCCTCGTCCTTGCTCAGGACGTAGATCTCGCCCTCGAACTTGGTGTGAGGCGTAATGCTGCCCGGCTTGGCCAGTACCTGGCCACGCTCAACGTCGTCACGCTTGGTGCCACGCAGCAGCGCGCCGATGTTCTCACCCGCACGACCCTCGTCGAGCATCTTGCGGAACATCTCAACACCGGTGCAAACGGTCTTCTGCGTCTCGCGCAGACCCACAATCTCCACCTCGGAGCCGGTCTTGACCACACCGCGCTCAACACGGCCGGTGACAACGGTACCGCGACCGGAGATCGAGAACACGTCCTCGATCGGCATCAGGAACGGCTGATCGATGGCGCGCTCGGGCTCGGGAATGTGCGCGTCCATTTCCTTGATCAGGTTCGCCACCGCGGTGGTGCCGTAGCCGTTGTCGTCCTTGCCTTCCATCGCCATCAGCGCGGAGCCGGTTACGATCGGCGTGTCGTCGCCCGGGAAGTCGTACTCGTTCAGCAGCTCCCGCACTTCCATCTCAACCAGCTCGAGCAGCTCCTCGTCGTCAACCATGTCGGCCTTGTTGAGGAACACCACGATGTGCGGCACGCCAACCTGGCGTGACAGCAGGATGTGCTCACGCGTCTGCGGCATCGGGCCGTCAGCGGCGGAGACCACCAGGATCGCGCCGTCCATCTGCGCCGCGCCCGTGATCATGTTCTTCACATAGTCAGCGTGGCCGGGGCAGTCAACGTGCGCGTAGTGACGGCTCTCGGAACCGTACTCCACGTGCGAGGTCGCGATCGTGATACCGCGGTTCTTCTCTTCCGGCGCGTTGTCGATCTGGTCAAACGCACGCGCCTCACCGCCGAACACTTCCGCACTCACGCGCGTCAGCGCCGCCGTCAGCGTCGTCTTGCCGTGGTCCACGTGACCAATGGTGCCCACGTTGATGTGCGGCTTATCTCTTTCGAATTTTTCCTTAGACACTTGACCTATCTCCCGCGCCGTTGCCTTTCTTCGTTATGTTACAGCCAGCCTTCAGCCTTAGAACTGGAGCTCATGGGCGGACTTGAACCGCCGACCTCACCCTTACCAAGGGTGTGCTCTACCACTGAGCTACATGAGCCCTCGACAACCTGGAGCGGGTGGCGGGAATCGAACCCGCGTCATCAGCTTGGAAGGCTGAGGTAATAGCCACTATACGACACCCGCAAAATATGGTGGAGGGGGCAGGATTCGAACCTGCGAAGCTCTCGCGTCAGATTTACAGTCTGATCCCTTTGACCACTCGGGAACCCCTCCGTCTCGCAGCCGACCCGCAGGCCTTCTGCTTAAAAACGGTGCTGATCTGGAGCTGGTGGAGGGAATCGAACCCCCGACCTACTGATTACAAGTCAGTTGCTCTGCCTGCTGAGCTACACCAGCTGTGTATCGCCAATCAGCGAGGGCAGTATCCTAAGGATTTTGCGGCGGCTTTGCAACACCCTCTTCTGCTTCAATGGTCCGGATCGGTTCCACCCTTGGTATATTGGCCTTGGGCACATTACCCGACTCCGGTGCTGGCAGGCGTGCGGCCAGCAGAAAGACGGCCAGATTGGCGATAACGAGTACCCCGAAAAGAATCCGCACACCAGACTCCCGTGTTTCAGCGACTGCCCCCGGCTTCAGCCATGACCGCATCCATGCCCAGGAACACCAGGTCCGGCTCTACAACCTGCTCCGTCGGCAAACCCGACGCTGCAGCCGCAGCATCCCCACCGGTCACGATCATGGTGCCACGACCCTGCCAGTAATCAGCGCTTCGGGCCACCAGGGCCTGCATGAGCCAGGCTATGCCGTGATGAACACACTCGGATGTTGTTATGCCGGGCGCAGTGTCGGCACCGGCAACCGCTTCCGGGCGCACCCCCGAGGTTCCCGCGCCAAGCGACTGCGCCATGAGAGCCCCACCTGGAAGGATATAGCCACCCTGATGATTACCCGAAGCGTCCACATGGTCAACGGTGATCGCCGTTCCGGCATCAAGAACCGTAATCGGGCCCTCCCAGGTACTGTACGCCCCAAGCATCGCCAGCCATCGATCAACCCCCATCTGGGCGGGATCATTATACGCATTGACCACACCACACTGACGGCGGGAAGCCGCAAACTCCATAACCCGCACGTGGTTGCCGGAAACCAGGTTGGCTTTCAGTTGATTGGCCCGGTCGCCGGCAACCGAGGCAAACTCCAGCCACGCCAGCCTGTCAGAGTCCACGCCCGCAATGCCGTCGGATCCGATCGTCTCCCATGGCTGATCACCCCGGGCGATGACCAAGCGGTCCATATCAAGACAGCGCCAGTGGACCCGGGAATTCCCCGCATCAACCTGCAGAATCAATCGGGACCTCCAGACTCACCTCTCCGGCATTCAGGAGTATCACTTCGCCATCCGCCGTCCGCAGCCGAAGTTGCCCGGATGCATCAATGCCATCACCGATGCCTCGACAATCCCTGCCCCTGACGGCCACCTGCCGGCCCCGTAACACATCATAGTGCGCCCACTCTGCGGGAACGGCCGGATCCGGCCCGAACCCGAGACCGGCCACCGAGGCCAGGATTCCCTCAATCAATGCAACAGCCAAACGGTTGCGCCCCCCCTCTGGCACCTGCCCCTCTTTGGCCAGGGATGTCCAGGGCTGGTCAATCGCGGTTTCCGATTCCGTCATATAGACATTCAGGCCCAGCCCGATCACGAGTCTGAGTTCATCCTGGGCCGATCCCTGAAGCTCCGTCAGAATGCCCGCCACCTTGCGGCCATTGAGCCAAAGATCATTGGGCCACTTGATCCCCAGTCCCTCTATACCAAGCCCCGCCAGTGCCCGGACCGCCCCGAGGCCCGCCCTTAGCGTTACGCCCTGGACCGCTGCGGGCCCGGCATCGGTTTCCACACCGACGCTGAGATAGAGGTTGCGGGCGAAGGGACTGACCCACCCCCGCCCCCGGCGACCGCGCCCCTGTAACTGCTGCTCGGCGAGACACACGCGGGGAACCCCTGAATAACCGGAATGGCCCATGAGGAGTGTGTTCGTTGATTCAACGACTGGCTCCAGCGCCAGTTCGGGCTGAGGCTTCAGACCCGCCAGAGCCGGCTCGATCGACTCCCGGGACAGCAGATCCAGCGGTTCAGCCAGCCGATAGCCCTTGCCGCGGACGGACTCAACGTCCAGACCGATTTCCTCAAGCCCGCGCAGCTGTTTCCAGACAGCGGTCCGGGTCACACCCAGCCGCTCCGCAAGTTCAGTACCGGAATGGAGCTGGCCATCGGCCAGCAGGTGGATCAGAGGATAGGGATGCATGTGGTCTCCTTGCCTGATCCGGCTAAGGTAACCAACACAGCAGGGGAAAGGAACACCTCAGGGAATGGGTGTGGCGTTCAGGTTCGATTCCATATCCATGTTCTGGATGCTGACGCCCTGCAGCGCCGTCGCCGTGGAACTGTTGCCGCTGCCATCATTGTGGACAAGATTGACACGGCCGACATTGAGCTCCCTGAACCGTGTGTGGGTATTCACATGGAAGCTCGGTTGCAGTCCATCAGCGGAATCCGCCTCACGGACGTCGACCGACAACTCCGTCTGGACCCCGAAATCATTGTTGCCGGCACCCAGTCCATCGGACGTGTGTATGTTGTCGAGCACCAACTGCATCCCGGTTCCATTCTGGGGGTTGCCCTCCGCATCCGTGGTCCGGCCAGTCTCCCACAGTAAGCGGTTACGCTTATCGCCCACCGCCTCACTGAAGATGCTCGTAAGGGCCAGTTTGAGCCCTTCCTGCCCTTCCGGCCCCGTAATCACCATCTCACTGTCCTGACCGTAGCGCTGCCAGACGATGCGGCCGAAACTGGCGCCATCTTCCGCGCCGCCTACCCGCAGATTGCCCACATCCATGGTGCTCCATGCCTCTCCCTGCACGACACGAAGACCATTCTGAACGACTTCCAGCGTCATATCCCGGATGTGCCCCTCGTAAGACAGGTCGTCCGCCCAGACGCCCTGGCCAGACGCCTCGGTCAGGGACCCGATACGGCCATCCTCGATATAGAGGTCCGAGTTGATGGTGATCCCGTCGCCATTCGGACCGCCCGGAGTCAGCGTGTACTGCCCGTCCATATTGCCGAATTCAAAGGAACGGAAAACCCCGAGGGCACTCAGAAGCTCAGCTCCCGCCTGAACCTCGGCTCCCTCTGCCGAGCCCTCGGAGCCGACACGAATCCCATCCATGCGGTAGCCGCCGGAAATGCCATCAAAACCAACCCGAAGCCCTTTGTAGAACTGCGTGCCCCCCAGTGCCTCATTGCCCGTGACGTTGACAGTCACATCACCGCGCCCCCAGGACTGTATCCCGTCAAAAAGCACAGAACTGCCGTTGGTCGTCCAGGTCAGCCCCGCATCCGCAAGGCTCCATTCAGAGGCGAAGCGCATCCCCTCGTCGCCCGCATCCGGGTGACCTCCGGCCATCAGGTAGACCTGATTAGCGAAAGTCGCCCCATTGATGGTCTGGTTCTCGTAAAGCCAGCTGAAGTTCACGGAACCGACGCTGCGTCCGCCATCCCGGGTTCCGGCATCAACACCCAGCCGGATGTCATCAATGCTGAGATTGCCTTCCGCCCTGGAACTGTCCCCGTTCAGGGTAAAGGCCAGTCCCTGACGGCCCTCCTCCGTGAAATCCTCCCCTACTTCGATACGAAGGTCCTGGACACTGGAGGCCCCGGATATTCCCTGATAAAGCAGCCCATAACCGTTGGTGCTGTAAAGAAAGCTTGCGGTATTGAGCGTAGTATCTGCGCTAACCTGTATCCCTTCGGCCCCCTGGCGACCGCCACCACCACGAATCTCGAAATCCGTAATAAAATCGAAACCGGCTTCAAAAGACCCCATGCTGGCGAGCGCGCTCTGATCGCCTCGAATGTTGGTCGACTGTTCAGCGTAACGGACTGCTCCTATGGTGATATCCCCAACCGTCGGCGCCACGTACTGGATGGCCCCATCGATCACATCAAGCGTATGACCGGCCCCTTCCGGTGTTGAGATATTCATGGATACATCATCGAGAAACAACTGATGACCATTCGTGCGATAGCCGAAACGGCCATTACTCAACGCGTAATCGAAATTGAAGGTGTATCCATCAGCAGAGCCACCCGCACCACCAGGAGTAATGCGAAAGAAGCCATCCATATCACGATCCATCCAGAAGGCCCCCATGCTCCGGGCGCCACTGTCATCCAGCGAGACACCACCCACAGACACACGCTCATCCTGTATATCCAGCCCGATCTCAAGGCTGCCATCGTTCAGCAGATCGAGTTCATAGTCCCTTCTCGCCCGACCTTCAGGATCGGAGGCAGACCCGACCCGAATGTCCTCCAGATGTATCCCGTTGTCATTGGTGAAATAGCTGAAACGATCCATGGAGGCCTTGTGGGCCATTTCGACGGTAACGCCCGCCTGCCCCTGGACACCGGCCAGTTCCGCATCGTTCATGGCTTCCATGGCACACACCTGGCCCGTTGCCGCGTAGAGCGCCATCCCTGCTGCAGAAAACCAGCGATGGAGTACCTGTTTCTTCATGGCTCAGGGCTCCGTAGGGAAGATCAATGCATTACCGTCCAGAGTCATGTCGCCCCCCATTTCCACTGTCAGGCGATCAACCTGACGGAAATCACTATCGCCGGGGCGGGCCGTTGAACTGGTTGCCATGGTGTAGCTGAAATCCGTAAAACGGGCTGTCTCCGGCAGGCCGATCTCAATGACTTCCCGGTTGAAGTCCCCTGCATCGCCCCCGAATCCCGTATCGTCCCCATTGATCAGCCGAGTGGCCAGCGTCAGCCCCATGAACTCGAAGGTTCCCTGCAGATCGTCCAGTACAATCCAGCCACCGCCCTGATTCAGCTGGGCGGCAATCCGGGCACCACAACGCTCGCCCTCGCCGCAGTCAAACCCGACAGCCTCCCCCTTGAGGGGACCACCGGACTCATTGAACGTCACATCGCCAGAGAGCGACATGCCCCCATACTGCCCACTGACTCCCGAGAGGTCCTGGTCACTCATCGATTCCATCTCGGCCACAGCGTTTGAAGCGCAACCGAGGGCAACGACAGCTGTGACCATGAACCTGCGTATGCTATTTCCCTGAATCGCCATATCAGTCCAGGCTCCTCGTGGTCACATCCAGTTTCTGGAACAGCATCCCCTTCATCCTGGTTGATCCCATGTCCTGGCCACCGACCTCCAGACTGCCGACTTCTATGTCGCTGCGGTATTCATCGTTGGTGTAGTAGTCACTGTAGAAATCGTAGGTGGCGTTATCGTCGCTGGAGCTGTCACCGGCCTCATTGATGGGGTCCGGCGAGCGGGCATCATTGATCGCCTTCAGCTCCAGACGGAAGTTGCCAGGACCCGCAACGACCTCACCGTCAGTCATCACCTCCTGGCCCACGCCGAGTACGCCCATGAACAGCGGCTGATGCTCATTACCCAGGGCCAGCTCCATCATGAAATCATTGAAGGCGATCTCGGTGTTGCAGCTGGTTCCGCCCTGCTCGCAGGCACTGACCGTCAGGCTCGGCGTATAGAAATTGGTCTGGATCCGGCCTCGCAGCTGCTGGCGGCTATCATCAGAAGTCGCCCCCCAGAGCTGGATGTAACTGCCGTCCACAACGGCCTTCTCGGCATGGATATTCACCGACTTCGCCACAGCGGTACCAGAGTGCACCGTTGTCTCGAAACCAAGATCCATGCGTTCGCCCCGGATGTTCTGATCCGCATTCGGCGCACGACTCACGCAGCCGGTGTCCGCCCCACCTGGCAGACAGGCGACGCCCTCAGCCTGTGCAACCTTTTCGGGAGCCGCGTATTCAAACACCGCCTTACCAGCTGCATCACCGCCGATCCCATCACCATCAACCAGATCAATCCCGAAGGGGTTGGTCAGACGCCCGAGGTTGACCGTCTGCAGGCTCTCACCCCGCTGGCTCCCAGCACCTCCGATGTAAAGCTGATCAACCAGTACCTCGACATCCTCTCCGGCCTGGTTGGTGATGCCGCTCAACCGGAATGTCTGGTTGTTGTCCGGATCATGGCCATGCGCAAAGCGGAAGTCCTCCATGACGATCCCGACTCCCTGCCCCCGGACGTCAGCCATTTCCCGGTTGCTCATGGGCTCCATGCCGGACGCCCAGGCTGACGGCACACCGGCAAGCCAGAGCATCATCAGACTCATGGACGTTTTCAGGTTTCTGTCCGCCAATTGCCAAACTCCTGAGCCGAAAACGGGAGAGGGAATTTCCTTGTATCCAGCATACTCAGGCAGGCGGGCAATGCTTTGAATCAGTCAGCAGTTTTTCAGCGGAGTCCGTTCAGGGAGAGAACGATTGCGGGGAATGAGACTT